>CANGDZ010000011.1 GCA_947452785.1 Comamonadaceae bacterium
CCCACCATGTAAAAGGAAGCATGTGCAAAATTAAGCACACCCATCATGCTGAAAATCAAAGTCAATCCGGAACTGAGCATGAAGAGCAACAGCCCGTAACTAAGGCCATTGAGCATGGAGATGATGAAAAACTCCATAAAAACTTTCTAGGCCCAACTACGGCCTAACTGCGTTACATCAAGCAAAGCCCTCATGATTGAAGGACTTGCCCACTCAAAAGAAGAGGCCCGAAACACCCAAGTGAATCGGGCCCCCACGAACAAAGCCAATGGCTTTATCAGCCTGGACGTTTCATCTGGCAGCTGGTTGGCGTGCTCGAAACATAGGATGGGAATTCCTTGACAGGCGCCAGTGTCATGGTGGTGTTTTCTGGGCTGTAAGGATACTTCTTGTCAGCCTTTTGCCAAACCGTCATGTACAGAGGCTGCTGCAATTGGTGATCGGCTTTGCGGATTTCGACTTCACCATTGAAGTTGTTGTATTTCAAACCTTCCAAAGCCGCTGCCACTTTCACAGGGTCCGTGGACTTGGCCTTGGCCATGGCTTCACTCAATGCACCGTAAATCGAGATCACGGAGCCTGTGTAAAAGTCGTCGTTGTATTTGGTCTTGAACTCGGCCATCCATTTGGTCATTTCGCCGCCCATGTTGTAGTGGGCGTAGGCGATTTGAAAGACCCGACCTGCACCGGTCGTGCCCAACGCGGTTGGAGTCCCTGTGACACCGGTGTAATAGGTGTAGAACTTGCCGTTGTAACCACCTTCGTTGGCCGCTTTGACCAGCAAAGCCAAGTCAGAGCCCCAGTTGCCTGTAATGACCGTGTCTGCGCCTGAAGCCTTGATTTTGGCAATGTAGGGTGCAAAGTCGCGCACTTGGGCCAAGGGATGCAAATCTTCGCCGACGATCTGCACATCAGGGCGCTTGCGAGCCAAGTTTTCTTTGGCGAACTTGGCGACCTGTTGGCCATGCGAATAGTTCTGGTTGAACAGGTAGACCTTCTTGATGTCCTTGTCTTCCTTCATAAAGGTCGTCATGGCTTCGATCTTCATCGACGTGTCGGCATCAAAACGGAAATGCCAGTAGCTGCATTTGCTGTTGGTGAAGTCAGGATCCACAGCCGAGTGGTTCAAGAAGATCACTTCTTTGCCAGGATTGCGCTCGTTGTGTTTGTTCACCGCTTCAATCAAGGCGCCCGCCACCGAAGAACCATTGCCTTGGGTGATGTAACGCACGCCTTGGTCCATGGCGGTCTTCAAAGCGTTCAAGCTTTCAGCGGGGCTCAGTTTGTTGTCCAGGCCAATGACTTCAAATTTGACGCCAGCTGGATTTTTTTGACTGAATTTTTCAGCAAAAAACTGGAAGCTCTTGAGTTGGTTGCTGCCCACAGGCGCCATCAAACCCGACAAGGGATCGATCCAAGCAATTTTGACCGTCTCACCTTTTTGGGCGAAGGCACCAGCGGCGCACAAGGCCAAACCAGCGAAAGCAACAGCACGAAAAGCAAATTTCATTGGGTAACTCCAAGGACAACAGAATGGCCTCAGCGTAACGTGTTTGTTTAAGGCCACTGCTCGGGGTTTGCCCCTAGAACTATCACCCTTGCGACTGCATTTGAGTCAGGTCAAACGCAGCGCAAAAAAACACACTGCGCTGTACATCAAAGTCCTGGCAAGGTGTAACCACTGAGTTGTTCACGTAACTTGGTTTTGAGCATTTTCCCGGTGGCCCCCAATGGAATCGATTCGACAAAAACCGCGTCATCTGGAATTTGCCACTTGGCTGTTTTGCCCTCAAAGAAAGCAATCAACTCATCTCGGCTGACTTCAGCCCCTGGCTTTTTCACGACGCACACAATCGGCCGTTCATCCCACTTAGGGTGTCGCACACCAATACAGGCCGCCATGGCCACCGCGGGGTGCGACATGGCAATGTTTTCAATCTCGATGGAGCTGATCCATTCGCCACCGGACTTGATCACGTCTTTGCTGCGGTCGGTGATTTGCATAAAGCCGTCTTCATCAATCGTGGCCACATCGCCGGTGGGGAACCAACCATCGACCAAAGGCGCAGGCCCTTCTTGTTTGAAATACTCGCGCACCACCCAAGGCCCCTTGACCAAGAGGTCACCGTAGGCTTTGCCATCATGGGGCAGCTCTTGGCCTGCATCATTGACAATTTTCATATCGATGCCGTAAATCGCCCGACCCTGCTTTAAGCGGATTTTCATTTGCGCATCGGCCGGCAAACTCAGGTGCTTGTTTTTCAAAGTGCACAAGGTGCCCAAAGGACTCATCTCGGTCATGCCCCAAGCGTGCAACACGTCCACGTTGTAGTCGTTGCGGAAGGACTCGATCATGGCGGGTGGGCAAGCGGAGCCACCGATCACAGTGCGGGTCAATTTGGAAAACTTCAAACTGTTGGGCTTCATGTGGCCCAAGAGCATTTGCCACACGGTGGGCACACCGGCCGCAAAAGTCACGCCCTCTGCCTCGATCAATTCGTACACCGATTTACCGTCCAGCGCTGGGCCGGGGAACACCAGTTTGGCGCCTGTCATGGCGGCGCTGTACGGAATGCCCCAAGCGTTGACGTGGAACATGGGCACGACAGGCAAGATCGAATCGCGTGCCGAAATGCACATCACATCGGGCAGCGCGGCGGCAAAGGCATGGAGGATGGTCGACCGGTGGCTGTACAGCGCGGCCTTGGGGTTGCCCGTGGTGCCGCTGGTGTAACACATGCTGGAGGCCAGGTTCTCGTCCAGTTGCGGCCAGGTGTAGTGATCGGACTCGCCGGCAATCCACGCTTCGTAACTTTTCAAATTGGGAATGCCAGTGTCCACAGGTAATTTATCAGCGTCGCACAGCGCAATCCAATGCTTGATGGTGGTGCATTTGGCGTGAACAGCTTGCACGATGGGCAAGAACGTCATGTCAAAACACATGACTTCATCTTCGGCGTGGTTGGCAATCCAGGCAATTTGATCGGGGTGCAAACGGGGGTTCACTGTGTGCAACACGCGGCCAGAACCACTAACGCCGAAATACAGCTCCAGGTGGCGGTAACCGTTCCAGGCCAGGGTGGCGACGCGGTCGCTTTGACGCAGCTTCATCGCGTCCAGTGCGTTGGCCACACGGTGCGAGCGCAGCGCCACATCGGCCCAGGTGTAACGATGGATATCGCCTTCCACCCGGCGTGAGACCACTTCGCCATCGCCATGGTGGCGCGCGGCAAAATCGATCAAGGAAGAAATTTGCAAGGACTGCTGTTGCATCAAACCGAACATGGAAGGGGTCTCCTGGTAATCAGAACGAAAAGGGGTTGTCAGCGTTTGTAACACGACTTCTCGCCTCCTCCCGCCTTTCCATGCTGGTACCTATAGCCGTGAATATTTTGGGGCCTTGCCACCCCATGGACAATAAGGCACATGTCCACTTTGAACCAGCCCCCCATCGAAACGCTTGTTTGGAGAAATCGTTTCGCCAATTTGGGCGAGGCTTTTTTTACCCGTTTGTCCCCTTCGTCCTTACCCGCGCCCTATTGGATCAGTCACAACCCGCTCTTGCTATCTGAACTCGGTTGGCCCACCCAAGGTCTGAGCTCACCAGACGCCTTGCTGGCATTCACTGGTTGCGCCATTCCTGAGGGTGCTGCGCCTTTGGCCAGTGTTTACAGCGGTCACCAATTTGGCCAATGGGCGGGTCAGCTGGGCGACGGACGGGCTTTGTCCCTGGGCGATGTGGACTCGCTCCAAGGTCCACAAGAAATCCAACTCAAAGGCGCAGGGCCAACCCCCTATTCGCGCCGGGGAGATGGCCGGGCGGTTTTGCGCTCCAGCATCCGGGAGTATTTGTGCAGCGAGGCCATGCATGGACTGGGCATCGCATCGACCCGCGCCCTGTGTTTGACCGGATCGCCCCAACCTGTGCGCCGTGAAGAAATCGAAACCGCCGCTGTTTTGACCCGCGTGGCCCCTAGTTTTGTGCGCTTTGGCCACTTTGAACACTTTGCGGCCAACAACCAGCTCGAGGACTTGAAAACCCTGGCCGATCACGTGATCAGTCATCATTTACCAGAGTGCCTCACACGCGCCGCTGAGGGTCAGCACCAAGGCAATGTCTACGCTGCCCTGCTGCAAGTGGTCACCGAGCGAACCGCGCTGATGTTGGCCCAGTGGCAGGCGGTCGGCTTTTGTCATGGCGTGATGAATACCGACAACATGAGCATCCTGGGATTGACCTTGGATTACGGGCCTTTCCAGTTTTTGGACGGCTTCAACCCCAGTCACATTTGCAACCACTCGGACAACCAAGGCCGTTACGCCTATCAACGCCAACCCCAAGTCGCCTATTGGAATTTGTTTTGCTTGGGCCAAGCCTTGTCTCCCTTGATTAACGACCAAGAGCTGACCTTGGCCGCGTTGGAGTCCTATAAAAATGCTTTCCCTCAAGCCTTAGACCGCGCCATGGCGCTCAAATTGGGCTTGCACAATGATTCAGCGGCCCTCGGCGAGCCTGGCCCTGCGCGCGAATTGGCCGACAGCTTGCTGGCTTTGATGGCCCAAGAACAAGTGGACTACAGCGTTTTTTGGCGACGATTGAGTCAGGCGGTGGCGACCCCCCTTGAAGCGACAGACGCATCGGTGGCGGCCTGGACCTCGGTGCGCGATTTGTTTTTAGACCGCCCGTCGTGGGATCAGTGGCATGGACGCTACACCGCGCAATTGGCCCTGCGAGATCAAGTTGAGGCTGGGCGCAGCATGCTGGCCCACAACCCTAAATATGTTTTGCGCAACCATTTGGCCGAAGTCGCCATTCGGCATGCAAAATTGGGCGACTTCAGCGAGGTGGAAACCCTGTTGACCTTGTTACAGTCGCCCTTTGACGAACACCCCGAGCGCGAGGCTTATGCCCAATTACCTCCTGCTTGGGCCTCCTCCATTGAAATCAGTTGCTCCTCATGACCCCTTCTCTGCCCGCTTCCTTGCCCCAAACCGAAGCCGAATGGCGCGCGCACCTGAGTGCCAAAGGCGCCGAGCCTTTAGCCTATGAAGTCACGCGTCGCGCCGCGACCGAGCGGCCCTTCACTGGTCAATTTGAGCGTCATTGGCAACCCGGTCATTACCGCTGCATCTGCTGCGACGCTGAACTGTTCAGTTCCGAGACCAAATTTGACGCAGGCTGCGGCTGGCCGAGTTTTTACCAAGCCGCACGCGAAGGCGCCGTCTTGGATCGTGTAGACCGCAGCCTCGGCATGACCCGGGTGGAATCGGTCTGCGCCCAATGTGGCGCCCATTTAGGTCATGTGTTTGAAGACGGCCCGCAGCCCACCGGGCTGCGCTACTGCATGAACTCTGCTTCCCTGGCTTTTCAAGCCAACCCTGACGCACCTGCCGTTTAAACCATGAAATTTTTACTGGACCTGTTCCCCATTGCGCTGTTCTTCGGCGCCTACAAACTGGTCGACATCTACACCGCCACCGCGGTCTTGATGGTCGCCACGGTGGTGCAAAGCGCGGTAATGTACGCCATGGAGCGCAAGCTGGCCACCATGCAAAAAATCACCTTGGTACTGGTGCTCGGGTTTGGCGCGCTTACGCTGGGCTTGCATGACGAGCGCTTTATCAAGTGGAAACCCACCCTACTGTATGCGGGCCTGGCCATCGCTTTGTGTGTCGGTCACTTCTTGTTGAAAAAGAACTTTCTGAAACTCTTGCTGGGCAGTCAATTAACTCTGCCACACACGGTATGGCATCGCCTGAACCTGTCATGGATGCTGTACTGCGTCTTTATGGCCAGCCTGAATGGCTATGTCGCGACTTACTTCTCCACAGAGGCCTGGGTCAACTTTAAGCTCTGGGGTTACGCCTTTCCCTTGGTGTTCATCGTGGCGCAAGGCGTCTACATTGCCAAGCATTTGCCTAAGGAAGAAGAGCCCGTATGACAACCCCGCTTTCGGTGGCCGAACAAATCCATGACCGTTTGATGCACACGCTGCAAGCGACTGCGCTGCAAGTGATTGACGAGAGCCATTTGCACGCGGGTCACGCGGGTGCCAGCGCCAGCGGCATCGGCTCGCATTTCCGAGTCAAAATAGCTTCACCTTTGTTTATATCCGTCTCTCGCGTACAGCGCCATCGGCTTGTGTATGATTCGCTGCAAGATTTCATCGACCAAGGCTTACACGCCTTGGCCATTGAGGTGCTTTAACCTGCACTCACATCGATACTGTTTTTGAATTTTTTCTTTCGAGGTTCCCCATGAAAAAAACCCTGTTGAGCGTGGCCTTGCTGGCCGCCGTGAGCTTGCCTGTCCTGGCGCAAAACATTGCTGTGGTCAACGGCAAGCCAGTGCCCACGTCCCGCGTTGAAGCACTGAAACAGCAAGTCGAGCGATCAGGCCGCCCGGTTACCCCTGAAATGATGGGCCAGATCAAAGAAGAGTTGATCGCCCGCGAAGTGTTCATTCAAGAAGCCCGTAAGCGCGGCTTGGACGCTTCTGAAGACTACAAAAACCAACTTGAATTGGCTCGCCAGTCGATCTTGATTCGCGAATTGTTTGCCGACTTTCAAAAGAAGAACCCGGTCACCGACGCCGAAGTCAAGGCTGAATACGACAAATTTGTCGCAGCCAATGGCGGCAAAGAATACCGCGCCCGCCACATCTTGGTGGAAAAAGAAGACGAAGCCTTGGCCCTGATCGCTCAGATCAAAAAAGGGGGCAGCTTTGAAGATTTGGCCAAGAAGGCCTCTAAAGATCCAGGGTCTGGCGCCAACGGTGGCGATTTGGACTGGGCTAACGCCGGCAGCTATGTGCCCGAATTTTCTGCGGCGATGATCAAGCTGGACAAAGGTCAGATGACCGAGAATCCAGTCAAAACACAATTTGGCTTCCACATCATTCGTGTTGACGATGTGCGCGACACCAAGCTGCCTTCATTGGATGAAGTCAAACCTCAAGTCTCGCAACAGTTGCAACAGCAAAAAATTGCCAAGTATCAAGAGTCGTTGCGCGCCAAGGCCAAGATTCAGTGATGGGTTAGAGCCCTCAAAATCAACGCGGCTTGGGCCGCGTTTTTTTTGGCCAGTCAGATTCAAACCGCTTGCCCAGAAAGCGCCAAGGGGGGGGTCAGTCGACCCAGACCCAATCACTCAATCGATAGGGTCCATTGAGTGGGTGCCAAACCGTGGCTTGCGCGGTGCGCGGCGTGCCGTTGTGCAGCACCTGGAGCTTGAGCTTGAAATTCACCCCTGCCACCACCTGGCGCTGCGCCTCAACCACTTCCTTGTAAAGCGTTCGGCTGTGCTGCGCCACGGCATAGGCCTGCACCGCAAAACGAGCAGCCTCTTGCACATCATCGGCATTGGATTCCTCTTGTGACCAGCCACCGACGGCCGGGGTCGAATCCGCGGCGGGTGTGCTCAACGCAGGCACGGGTGTCTCAGGCGCAGGGCCCGAGGTCTTGTCACTGGGCATACAAGCCGTCAGGCTCCAAAGCAAACTCGAGACCAGTCCTAAAGCAAGGGTCGAGTCGATGGGGTGCGTTTGAGCAGGCATGGTTTCATCCTACCCACTTGCGCGCATTTTGCCAAACGCGCAGCCATGGGCTGGTGGCGCTGATGTCACCACTGGTCCAACTCATCTGTACGTTGCGAAAAACGCGCTCAGGGTGGGGCATCATGGCAGTGAAGCGCCCGTCGGCCGTCGTCACTGCCGTCAAGCCACCCGAGCTGCCATTGGGGTTGAAGGGGTACTGTTCAGTGGCCGCTCCCCAGTTGTCGACAAAACGCATGGCGGCCAGGGCCTGCGCCGAATTGCCGCGGTGTTTGAAGTTGGCATAGCCCTCACCATGTGCGACCGCAATCGGCAAGCGGCTGCCCGCCATGCCTTGCAAGAACAGGCTGGGGGACTCGAGCACCTCGACCATCGACAGGCGCGCTTCAAAGCGCTCGCTCTGGTTGGTGGTGAAGCGTGGCCAAGCCTCAGCACCCGGAATGATGTCGGCCAGTTCGGCAAACATCTGGCAGCCGTTGCACACGCCCAGGCCGAAGGTGTCGGTGCGGCCAAAAAAGCCCTTGAATTGATCGGCCAACACCGGATTGAAAGTGATGCTGCGCGCCCAGCCCATGCCGGCGCCCAGGGTGTCGCCGTAGCTGAAACCGCCGCAGGCCACCAAGCCTTTGAAATCGGCCAAATGGGCGCGGCCTGATTGCAGATCGGTCATGTGCACATCGTGCGATTCAAAACCCGCTTTGTGAAAGGCATAGGCCATTTCCACATGCGAATTCACACCCTGCTCACGCAGGATCGCCACCTTGGGCTTAGACAGGTTGAGGAAAGGTGCCGCCACATTGTCCGCCGGCTCAAAGCTCAGATAGACCTGCATACCGGGGTCGGTCGCCAGACCTGCTGCGGCATGCTCGGCATCGGCGCAAGCGGTGTTGTCACGTTCTCGGGCAATTTTCCAGCTGACGCTGTCCCATACTTGGTGCAGGTCTACGAGCGGCGCACTGAACACTTCTTTGGCATCTCGCCAAACGCTCAAGGCCCCCTGACCGTGGCCCATGTTGGAGCTGCTCGGACGGGTCTTGCCGATCACATGGCTGTGCTTGGACAAGCCTTGTTCGCGCAAGACCTGCAACACCGCCTTGCGGTCGCTGCTGCGCACCTGCACCACCACGCCCAACTCTTCGTTGAACAGGGCTTTGAGGGTTTGTTCATCGCGGCGCGCACTGACCTGACCGGCCCAGTTTTTAGCATCGCCATGGTCCGCGCGGCTGTCGGAGATGCCATCGCCCTCGATGACCAACATGTCCACATTGAGGGCCACGCCCACATGACCGGCAAAGGCCATCTCCGCCACTGCGGCCAGCAAGCCGCCGTCACTGCGATCGTGATACGCCAGCAGCAAGCCTTGTGCGCGCAACAGGTTAATGGCCTTGACCAAATTCACCAGGTCTTGCGGCGCATCCAAGTCGGGCACAAGATCCCCAAATTGATTCAACACCTGGCCCAAAATGCTGCCGCCCATGCGGTTTTGGCCATGGCCCAAATCGATCAACAGCAAACTGCTGTCCTCAATGTCGGCGTTCAATTGCGGTGTCAAAGTACCGCGCACATCGGGGAGGCTGGCAAAGGCCGTGATGATCAAGCTGACTGGCGATGTCACTTTGTGGGTTTTAACCTCAGCACCCGAAGCGCCCAGGGTCTCGGTCCACTGCGTGCGCATCGACAGACTGTCTTTGCCCACGGGGATAGAAATGTCGAGGGCCGGACACAGTTCCATGCCCACAGCCTTGACGGTCTCATACAGGGCGGCGTCTTCGCCCGGCTCACCGCAAGCGGCCATCCAGTTGGCGGACATCTTCACCCGCGGCAGCTCAATGGGTGCGGCTAGCAAATTGGTGATGGCTTCGGCCACAGCCATGCGGCCAGACGCTGCGGCGTTGAGCGAGGCCAACGGCGTGCGCTCGCCCATGCTCATGGCTTCACCAGCGAAGCCTTGGTAATCGGCCAGGGTCACGGCCACATCGGCCACAGGCACTTGCCAAGGGCCAACCATCTGGTCGCGGTGCGTCATGCCGCCCACGGCGCGGTCGCCGATGGTGATCAGAAAGCGCTTGGACGCCACCGTGGGGTGGCTCAGCACGTCGATCACGGCTTGCTGCAAAGAGACACCCGTCAAGTCCATGGCAGGCGACTGGCGCGTGAGGGTTGTCACATCGCGGTGCATTTTGGGCGGCTTGCCCAGCAGCACGTCCATCGGCATGTTGACCGGCGATTCTTGGCCTTTATCTTCGAGCACCAACTGGCGCTCTTCGGTGGCCACCCCGATCACTGCAAACGGGCAGCGCTCCCGTTCGCAGAAAGCCTTGAACTGTTGCAGCGATTCCGGTGCGATTGCCATCACGTAGCGTTCCTGGCTTTCGTTGGACCAAATTTCTTTCGGCGACAAACCAGACTCTTCGAGCTGCACGGCGCGTAAATCAAAGCGCGCGCCCCGTCCGGCGTCGTTGGTCAACTCGGGAAAAGCGTTGGACAAACCGCCTGCACCCACATCGTGGATCGCCAGGATCGGATTGCCGCTACCGAAGGGGCCTCCAGCCGCCCCTTGCGCCCAGCAATGGTTGATCACCTCCTGCGCCCGGCGCTCCATCTCGGGGTTGCCGCGCTGCACCGAGTCAAAGTCCAGATTGGCCGCATTGGTACCGGTGGCCATGGAACTGGCCGCGCTACCGCCCATGCCGATGCGCATGCCGGGGCCACCTAATTGAATAAGCAAACTGCCCGCAGGGAATTCGATTTTTTTCGTCTGCCCCGCATCGATCTGGCCCAGACCGCCCGCGATCATGATTGGCTTGTGGTAACCGCGCACCACGCCATCCACGGTCTGCTCGTATTCGCGAAAATAACCCAGCAAGTTGGGCCGGCCAAACTCGTTGTTGAACGCTGCGCCACCCAGCGGGCCCTCGGTCATGATTTGCAGTGGGCTGGCAATGTGTTCAGGC
Source organism: Comamonadaceae bacterium (assembly GCA_947452785.1). GTDB lineage: Bacteria > Pseudomonadota > Gammaproteobacteria > Burkholderiales > Burkholderiaceae_C > Limnohabitans_A. The sequence continues at coordinate 10,507 of CANGDZ010000011.1, forward strand.
TTACCGCCGGCTTGGTCGCTTAAACCGCCCCAGAGTTTGGAGACGGTAAAGCCCGACAAACCCGCCTTGGGCTTGGAGCCGCGCCCCGTCGCGCCCTCGTCGCGGATCTCACCGCCTGCGCCGGTGGAGGCACCCGGGAAAGGTGAAATGGCGGTCGGGTGGTTGTGCGTTTCCACCTTCATCAGCACATGGTGCAGCGCTTGTTCGGGTTGGTAAGCCGCGCCTTGCGCTGAAGTTCTGGCCACAAAACGCTCAATGGGGTGGCCTTCCATCACCGACGCATTGTCTGAATACGCCACCACCGTGTGCTGCGGACTGAGCTGCTCGGTGTTGCGGATCATGCCAAACAGGCTCTTGATCTGGGCCACGCCGTCGATGGTGAACTCGGCGTTGAAAATTTTGTGGCGACAATGTTCGCTGTTGGCCTGCGCGAACATCATCAACTCCACATCTGTGGGGTTGCGCTTGAGATCCGTGAAGGCATTGACCAGATACTCGATCTCGTCATCAGCCAGGGCCAAGCCCCATTCTTTGTTGGCCGCCTCCAAAGCGGCACGGCCACCAATTTGCACATCCACATGCGCCATCGGCGCCGCTTCCAGCGTTGTGAACAAAGCAGCCGCTTCGCTGCGGCTGGCCATGGCCGATTCGGTCATGCGGTCGTGCAACACCGCAGCCACCTGACCCCATTGCGCGTGACTGAGTTGGACGGTACCCAGCAGGCCCGATTTCATCGTCAGTCGGTACTCGGTCAGACGCTCGACACGGCGAAGTTCAAAACCGCAGTTGTGCGCAATGTCGGTGGCCTTGGACGCCCAAGGAGAAACGGTTCCGATGCGCGGGCTGACCACGATCAATGGGCCGTCGCTCTTGCCGGTATAGGGTTCGCCATAGGTCAATAAAGCACCGAGGTTTTGCTTGTGGGCCTCGTCCAAGGCTGGGGTGCTGGCGACCAGGTGGACAAAACGGGCGCAAATGCCTTGTATTTGCGGTGAAATCTCAAGCAAGCGAGGCAAAATTTGAGCAATGCGAAAGTCGCTGAGGGCGTTCCCGCCTTCGAAAGTCGTGATGTGCAGGGACACGGGGTGGCCTTGTAAAGAGACAGAAAACCAAAGGTACAAATGATCGCCAGGGCCGCTGACTGGGGCTGACTGGCCAAGGCACTATTTTAGCCGGGGAAACCCTGAACGAAGTCCGAGTAATGGCCCAATGGGATAATCCAGCCCCATGACCATCACCATTAAAACCGCCGAAGACATAGCCGGCATGCGCGTGGCCTGCCGTTTGGCGGCAGAAGTCCTTGATTACATCGCGCCGTTCATCAAGCCGGGCGTGACCACCAATGAAATCGACAAACTGTGTCACGACTACATGGTTGATGTGCAACAGTGCATCCCGGCCCCTCTGAACTACGCCCCGGGCGGCTACAAGCCCTACCCCAAATCGATCTGTACCTCCATCAATCACCAGATCTGTCATGGCATCCCCAATGACAAACAACTGAAAAAAGGCGACTCGCTCAATATTGACATCACCACCATCAAAGACGGTTGGCATGGAGATACCAGCCGCATGTTCTTTGTCGGTGAAGCGTCGATTGCCGCCAAACGCTTGGCTGCACTGACCTATGACGCCATGTGGAAAGGCATCGAGCAGGTCAAACCCGGCGCGCATTTAGGCGACATTGGGCACGCGATCCAAAAATTTGCCGAAGGCCATGGTTTTTCTGTGGTGCGCGAATTTTGTGGCCACGGTATCGGTCGCGGCTTTCACGAAGAACCCCAAGTGCTGCACTACGGCAAACCCGGCACTTTGACCGAGTTGGTGCCTGGCATGATCTTCACCATCGAGCCGATGATCAACGCAGGCAAACGGGACATCAAAGAACTTGGCGACGGCTGGACCATCGTGACCAAAGACCATTCCTTGTCCGCCCAGTGGGAGCACACCGTGGTGGTGACAGAGACCGGTTATGAAGTACTGACCCTGTCAGCCGGTGGACCGGCGATTCCGGCCTTTATTTCCGCCTCAACGCAAGCCTGAGCCATGACTGCCACCGCCGAACTGCGCGCGGCCTACAAGCGCGACAAAGCCACCCTCCTATCGTCCATTGCCAACAGCGGTGCCTCTTGGCGCGGTCTGCATGGGGCGCTGGTCAAATTGACCGGTTTGGTAGATCGGCTGCTGATCGATTTGTGGACCCAGGCGGGGATAGCGCCCTCACTGGCGCTGGTGGCGGTGGGCGGATATGGCCGTGGTGAATTGTTTCCGCACTCGGACGTGGACGTGCTGGTCTTGTTACCCGAAGACACATCGCCGGAGGGCAATGAGGCGCTGAAGTCGCAGTTGGAAAAATTCATTGGCAGTTGCTGGGACGCCGGCCTCGAGATAGGCGCCAGTGTGCGCTCGGTGAGCGAATGCATGGCCGAATCGGCCAAAGACATCACGGTGCAAACGTCCTTGCTGGAAGCACGCCGCATCACCGGGCATAAAGCGCTGTTTAGCCAGTTTGAAAATCTGTATGCGGCCGCCATGGACCCCCAGGCCTTTTTTGTGGCCAAAACCCTGGAACTACGCCAGCGCCATATCAAGTTCGAAGACACGCCCTATGCGCTCGAGCCCAACTGCAAAGAGTCGCCGGGCGGCTTGCGTGACTTGCAAATCATTTTGTGGGTGGCCCGCGCTGCGGGCTTGGGCAAGAGCTGGGACGAGTTGATGCGTAAGGGCCTGGCCACGGCGCTCGAAGCGCGGCAAATCAAACGCAATGAAGCCTTGCTCAGCCTGATCCGCGCTCGTTTGCACGTCATCGCCAAACGCCGCGAAGACCGACTGGTGTTCGATTTGCAAACGGCTGTGGCGGAGTCTTTTGGCTTTTCTGCCGAACAAACGCCCGATGGCCGTTTGGCACAACGCGCCAGTGAAAAACTGATGCGCGAGTACTACTGGGCAGCCAAAGCGGTAACCCAATTGAACCAAATTTTGCTGCTCAACATCGAAGACCGCCTCAAAGCCCAGCGCGGCGAGAACACCACCGAACTGCGCCCCTTGAACGAAAGGTTTTTTGAAAAATCGGGGCTGATTGAAATTGCCAGCGACGATCTGTACCAGCGTCATCCACATGCGATTTTGGAAACCTTCGAGTTGTACGAATCGAGCATAGGCATCAAAGGCCTGTCTGCCCGCACGCTGCGCGCTTTGTACAACGTGCGCCCCATCATGAATGGCAAGTTTCGCAGCGACCCGGTGAACCGCCAAACCTTCTTGCGCATCCTGCAGCAACCTCAAGGCCTGACGCATGCCATCCGGTTGATGAACCAGACCTCGGTACTGGGCCGTTATTTGTGGGTGTTTCGCCGAATTGTCGGTCAGATGCAGCATGACCTGTTCCATGCCTACACCGTGGACCAGCACATCTTGATGGTGCTGCGCAATGTACGCCGATTCTTCATGGCCGAGCATGCCCACGAATACCCGTTTTGCTCGCAACTGGCGGCGGGCTGGGACAAGCCTTGGCTCTTGTACATTGCGGCCTTGTTTCACGATATTGCCAAAGGCCGCGGCGGCGATCACTCCAAGCTGGGCATTGCGGAGGCACACATTTTTTGCCGCCAACATGGTGTGGCGAAAGAGGACAGCCAACTGATCGAATTTTTGGTCGGCGAACATCTGACCATGAGCCATGTCGCGCAAAAAGAGGACCTGAGCGATCCCGATGTGATCAACGCCTTTGCCCAACGCGTGGGCAACGAACGCCAGTTGACGGCCTTGTATTTGCTCACCGTGGCCGACATCCGCGGCACCAGTCCCAAAGTGTGGAATGCCTGGAAGGGCAAGTTGCTGGAAGACCTGTACCGCTACACCCTGCGCGTACTGGGGGGCCGCGCGCCTGATGCCGATGCCGAAATTGAAGCCCGCAAGCGAGAAGCCTTGGTGGAACTGGCCCTGCATGCCCAACCGCATGAAGGACACAAAGCCTTGTGGGACACCCTGGATGTGGGTTACTTCATGCGTCACGATGCCAGTGACATCGCTTGGCATGCTAGGCAACTGGGTCGCCATCTGGCTGTGGACATGAAGACCGTTGACGAGACAGCCTTACGCAGCACCATCGTGCGGGCGCGGATTTCACCCTTGGGTGAAGGTATGCAGGTGCTGGTCTATACGCCTGACCAGCCCGATTTGTTTGCGCGCATTTGCGGTTATTTTGACCAAGCGGGTTTGAGCATTCTGGATGCCAAGGTGCACACGGCGCGCAACGGCTATGCGCTCGACACGTTCCAAGTGATCACGCCCAGCATGTCTGAACATTATCGGGAATTGATCTCTATGGTCGAATCCGATTTGGCTCATACGCTGCAAGGCCAGAAGCCTTTACCGGTCCCGGTCAAAGGTCGGGTCTCTCGCCGCGTCAAGAGCTTTCCGGTCCAGCCCCGGGTCAGGCTGGAGCCTGATGACAAAGCGCAAAACTGGTTGCTCAGTATTTCGGCCAGTGACCGCTTAGGCTTGCTCTACAGCGTTGCCAATGTATTGGCCAAACACGGCATCAACTTGCAGCTCGCCAAGATCAGCACCTTGGGAGAACGGGTGGAAGACACCTTTTTGATCAGCGGTCCCGCACTGCAACAAAACAAGGCGCAGATCGAAATCGAAACAGAGTTGCTGCAGGTCCTGCAGCCGGACTGATTCAGAACTGCAAGACCTCAGCGACCGGGTCGTCATGTCGCGGCAACTGCCCCGGCAGCGCTTGGGCAACCGGGATGCTGCTGCCTTGGATGACAAACAAAGGCAGATGCCCCAACGCCGCGTCAATGCTGTGCACTTGCCCTGCAGCAAAGCGTTCACGCGAATAGAAACACAGCCAAGCCAGACCGTCACCCAAGAGCGGCAGGTAAACCTGTTTGCGCGTTTGACCTTGATCGAGCACCGGTGACACCAGCAATGACTCGCCGAGCATGAACTCATCCGAATCTTGCAAGCAGCGAGCGTCATCTGGAAAATTGAAAAACGTGGGCCGGATGATGGGCCGATGAAACAACGTGGCCTGCTCAAAACACTGCCACAGGTAAGGCATCAAACGGTATCGCAAGCCAATGGCTTCGCGCACCCCATCAGTCACCTCGGGGTGCATCCAGGGCAGATTGCTGACGCCGCCCTCTTTCCATGAATTCATCACCATGCGCGGATTCAAACAACTGGCTTGCACCCAACGCAGAAACAATTCAGGATCAGGCAATGGTCCGTAAAAACCGCCTACGTCGTGGCCCACATTGAACAGACCCGACAGGCTCATTTGCAGCCCGGTGCGCAAGTTCCATTTCAGCGTGGGCCAGCTGGTGGTGTTGTCGCCCGACCAAGTTTGCGCATAGCGCTGTAAGCCCGGTGGGCCGGCACGAGTGACGGTGAATACAGGCTCAGCGCTGTGCGCTTGCTGGGCCTCAAAAGTAGCTCGCGTCATCAGCAAGGCATGCAAGGGGCGGCTGCGGTGGATCGGCAGCTGCGCGCCCTCGCTCCAAGCGTCTTCGTGTTGCAGTGCGTACTCGTTGTTGTCGTTCCAACCCGCATCGATGCCATAGTCCAAGACCTGGCGCTTGAGTTGAGACTGCCACCATGCGACGGTGGCGGGTCGGGTGAAGTCCAAGTGGGCGCCCTGCCCGTCCCAAAACGGCTCGACCACGGGGGTGTCCGTGCCGCGCTCACGCACAAATGCGCCCTCATTGACCAGACCGGCATAGGCGGGATGGTCGTCAAGCAAGCAGGGTTTGATGTTCGCCACCAAGCGCATGCCATGCGCTTGAAACTTGGCGTTGAGCGTCTTGGGGTCTGGGAATTTGTCATGGTTCCAGGTGAACACATAGCGCTGCTTGCCCCGACTCGAATAGCCCGAACCGTAATGGAACGATGAAATCGGCATGCGGTGAAGTTGGCACTCGTCAATAAAACGGTTCAACTGCTGCTGCGCATCGGACGCATCCGCTAGCCCCATTGCGGTTTGCGCATAGCCCAAACTCCAACGCGGGGGTAAATGGGTGCCGCCGATCAAGGCCACAAACTGCGCCACCACCTCGGCGGGCGACTTGCCCACCATCAAATACACATCCAGGTCGCCATCGTCAATGTCGACCGAGCGGAAAAAACCATGGTAGTTGTCGTGCTCACAACCCAAGTCGAAGGTACAGGCAGCCAAGGTGTCGTAATACAAGCCATACCAAAGGCCTTCGGTGGTGCGCACCATGACAAACGGCCAGTGCTTGTACAAAGGATCGCCGGTTTTCGGGTCATAGCCCAAAGAGTCCTGACCCAAGCAACGCAAGCGCCGACCTGCCAAATTCAAAGGCCCCGTTTTGTCCCCCAAACCAAAGTAATGCTCACCCGGAATCCGAACTTGGCTGTGCCGCACCAATTGGGTTCGGCGCTCGCTCAAATAAGCACTGGTAGGCCGATCCAGAACAAAGGTTTGCCCTGTGCTGGCGTCTTGCCAATGCAATTGCGTTACGGCCTGCGGGCCTCCGTTCAAACGCACCGACAGGCGCGGACTGCTTAAAAGGGTCTCCCCGTTGGCCGCCTGCGATTGCACCACAGCGGGCCGCGCAAACCCAGCCAGGCTCTCACGTGGACGTCCTGTCCAAGGCACATCGCAGCCAGGGAAGGGGGCGATAGCCCAGGTGTGCGGTTCGCGAAAACCGTCTTTAGGCACCAAGGAGATGCGCGCCATGGTGTCCGTCAAAAAAGACACCTGCAACGCGCCACCGCCGCTGACCTGCGCAATGGCATCCGCAGTGGAGCGGTCAGGGTGATGAATGGCGTCGTTGACTCGCCAGCCAGAAATATGCAACGGGGTCATGCGAGGGCTCCTCCTGAACGCTGGCCTTGGGCATCGAAAGCGTGCGCATGACCGGGCTTGACCTGCAGCGACAGACACTCACCCACTTGCACCGCTCGTGTTCCTTCCAGCAACACTTCGATCCGGGTTTGACAAGGTAAAGAGCCTTGCACGAGTTGTTGACTGCCCAAATACTCCACCGATTGAATCGTCATCGCCAACCCTGCTTCTGCATTGGTGATGCGCCAGTGCTCAGGACGGATCCCCAAGGTCTGGGTGCCTTCGGGCCACGCCGAGGCTTGAGCTGAAGCGCTGGGCCATGACGAGACCGGAATGAAATTCATGCGCGGGCTGCCGATGAAGCCGGCGACAAAGGTGTTGGCGGGCTGGGTGTAGAGCATTTGCGGCGTACCCACCTGCTCAATGCGGCCCGCACGCAAAACGACAATTTTGTCGGCCATGCTCATGGCTTCAACTTGGTCATGGGTCACATAAATCATGGTCGAACCCAAGCGGCGGTGCAACTCACGCAACTCGGCGCGCATCGAGACGCGCAGTTCGGCATCTAAGTTGGACAGTGGTTCGTCAAACAAAAAGAGTTGGGGGTCACGCACGATGGCACGGCCAATGGCCACCCGTTGGCGTTGTCCACCTGACAACTGTGTAGGACGGCGATCAAGCAAGGCATCGAGCTTTAATATGGCGGCGGCTTCGCGCACCTTGCGCTCGATCTCGGACTTCGACTCGCCGATGTTTTCCAACCCAAAAGCCATGTTGGCGTACACGCTCATATGCGGGTACAGCGCATACGACTGAAACACCATGGCACAACCACGGTCGGCTGCGCCGACATCGTTCACCAGTTGGTCATTGATCCATACTTCGCCGGCAGTGGGTGAATCCAGCCCAGCGATCATACGCAGCAAGGTAGATTTGCCACAGCCCGAAGGCCCCACCAGCACCACAAATTCACCGGGGTTGACATCAAGGTCGAGGCCGTGAATGACCATGGTCTGGTCAAACGATTTTTCGATAGCACGCAGTTTCAGGATAGACACAGTGATCGGTTCCAAAGGATTCTCAAAGAGGGGTTTTACTTGACGCCAGCGCTGGCAATGCCGGTGGTGATATGGCGCTGCAAAAAGGCAAACACCAGGGTCACAGGCAGCAAGGTGATCACGGTCATGGCCAACAGGTAATTCCATTGGGTATGCAATTCCCCTTGAAAGGCATTGAGCGCCAATTGCAGGGTGAAAAACTCGTTGCGTGACAGCACAATCAATGGCAGTAAAAAATCATTCCAACGCCACATCACCGAGAAGATGGCCAACACAGCCAAGGCCGGTGCAGACAAAGGCAAAACAATGCGCCAGTAAATACGCCATTCACTGGCGTGGTCCATGCGGGCCGCCTCCAACAATTCGTCGGGAATGGTCAGCATGTACTGGCGCAATAAGAAAACGCCTGTGGGCGTGGCCACCGCTGGCAAGATCACCCCCCACAAAGAGTTGAGCAGACCTACGCCATTGATAACCAAAAACACCGGCACCAAAATAATGGTGGGCGGGATCATCAAGGTCGAGATGATCAGCAAAAACACCGCCTTGCGCCCTTTGAACTGGTATTTGGACAATGCAAATGCCGCCATGGAGTTGAACAGCAAGGTCAGCAACGTGGCCACCACCGTGATGAACACACTGTTCCAAAGGTATCGACCGAAAGTAAATTTTTGAAACAGGTCCGAATAATTACCCCAAGCAAAAGCCAGCTCGGTGATCGGCGTGCGCTGCTGAATCGGCACTTGCATGGTGACTTCAGGTTGCGCAGGGTCGACCATGGTGGCCATGATGCCCATGCGACTGACCTGGGCCATCGGCCTAGTGGGCTGGCCCTCTTGCTGTACTAAAAACAAAGGCAAGGCTTGGGCTTGCCCTTTTACTGACACCGTTTTTTGGCTGTAGGGTAAAAAGGTGGGCGGATACAGGCCCATGGCCGCCTCGGTTTTGAAAGACGACATGGCCAGCCACAGCACCGGGCCAAACAAGGTGAAGAGCCCCACTAACAGATAGAGATAGCTCAAAACATCGGTCCAGTGCAAACGCTTGCGCCCACGGGTTTTCAGTAAAACTGCAAACAGGTTCATCGTGACGCTTTCTCACCCGCTTCGCTGGCGCGTGTGAGGCGCAATTGCGCCAAGGTGAGCACCACCAAGAACCCAGCCAAAGCCAGGGAGGCGGCAGCGGCCAAACCGTACAAATGGATTTGCTCCGCAAAGCCGGTTTGGTAAATAAATTGAACAATGAAGGTGGTGGCCGTACCCGGACCGCCACCGGTCAGCACAAAGACTTCGTCAAAAATTTGCACTGCGCGAATCGCGGCCAGGACCAACACCACGATCAAATTGGGCATCAGCATCGGCAAGGTGATGCGGCTCAGGGTGCGCCAGGGGCTAGCTCGGTCCATTTGTGCAGCCTCATACAGGTCTTTGGGAATGGCTTGCAGGCCCGCCAGCAAAATCAAAGTGTAAAACCCCATGTGCGCCCAAATGGAGACGAACACCGTCCAGAAAAAAGCCCATGAGGCGTTGGTCAACCATTCCACGGCCGGCAGATCGAAAGCCGCCAAGCCCGCATTGAAAACGCCCTGACTTTGCAGCATCCATTTCCAAATCAGAGCCACCACCACCGGTGACAGCAAGACAGGATAGAAAAACACCCCGCGCCAAAACCCGCGTCCCACGATTTTGCGGTTCAGCACCAAGGCCGTGATCAAAGAAAACAGCACCATCAAACCGACCTGCAGCAAGGTGAATTTGAGGGTGTTGAATAAAGCGCGCCAAAACACGTCTTTGCGGCAAGTGGACAAGTCCAAGTAGTTGCCGCATTCGAGCAATATTTGGAAATTTTCGAGCCCGGTGAAAGGTCGCTCCAAAGGCATCAAATTCACACCGCCCGAGCTGGCGTAGAAAAAATTGATGACTATGGGCAAAAAGGTAAATACACCAAACACCAACAAGTTGGGGCCTACAAACAGCCAAGCCAAACGATCGCGCCCTAAGCGCTGCTGTGCCCAACGGAACAAGGGCTCCAGCAAATTAAAAACAAAAGCAAAGATACGCACGAGGAATTCAAACTGAAAAGCTCAGGGCCTGAGCCCCCAAAAAAGGAGGGGGTTGCACCTGCCAGTGCCAGCCCCGTGGGAATTACGCGTTCAAACTCACTTTTGAGCTTGTTTGATCGCGTCTTGCATGTCGGCGTTGATCTTGGTGAGCGCTTCGTCCGTGCTCATCTCACCCACCAGTGCTTGGGTCACACGGGCCACCGTGGGCAGCATGATGGCGCGGTTGAACTTGTAACCTTGGAACTGATAAGCCAAAGGAGACAGACTGGCCACACCGTTGCTGTAGACACCTAATGCCGCTTTGGCACCGGGCTGTGCACCGGCATAGTTGATGCCTTTTTTAACCAAACCCGCATGGGCCGGAATGTTGTTGGTGCGCGCGGTGAAATCGCCATAGATCGCTTCAGAGGCCAGGAAGTCCAAAAAGGCCCCCACCTCTTTAGGGTTCTTGCTGGTCTTTAGCGCCACCCAGGCCGCGCCTCCGGGAATGCCAGTACACGCTGCCGGGCCGCAAGGATTGGGCGCAGCCACCCAGTCAAATTTATTTGCCACATCTTTTTGCAAGCGGTTGATTTGCCAGCTGCCTGACAACACCATCACGACATTGCCGTTGATGAATTCGCCAATCGAGTCGGCATAAGTGGAGCCGCCCGAACCTGCCCACACCTCGCGCAGCATGGTGCCGTCTTTGTGCCAAGCCACAAACTTGTTCACAGTGGATTTGTAGCCCTCGTCGATCACCGGGTTGCCCTGGGCATCGAAAATTTTGGCGCCGTAACTGATGGCGGGTCCCGCAAATCGGTGCCCAGACCGGTCCCAAGCGAGCGCAGCTTTAGTTTGAGTGGCTTTGGCCACCTTGCGCGAAGCCTCCACCCATTCTTCCCAGGTGGCCTTAGGGCTGGGCAGCGCAACCTTGGCTTGTTCAAACAAAGTTTTGTTGACGTAAGGACCGGTCATGGTCAGCTGCGACATGAAACCGTAGACGCCTTTGGCTGAAGGATCGGGACGTAACCAAGGCGCTGTGGCACCAAAATTGGTGTCCCAATAGCGGCGATCTTTCACATGGGCTGAAATGTCCAAGTAGTATTTGGACAGGCCGCCCAAGTCGGTCACACGCGCAATGTCAGGGCCTTGCCCCGCCGCCAATTGCACTGGCAGTTGCTCCACAATGGTTTTGTACGGTACTGTGTCTACCACCACCTTGATGCCGGGATTCAAGGCTTCAAATTTTTTGGCCGCTTCGGCTGTGACTTCGCACTCGACGCCGTCTTGGTAGCACATGACACGAATTTCGTTGGCCATGGCGCAAGTACCGGCCAAAGTTAAAATTGTGCCCACAGCCCAAGCTGTGGAACGGTTAGCGATCGGGTGCATAGCATCTCCTGTAATTGACTTCTGAAATATAGTGCAAGCAGATCTTAAGCTCACTATCGTTTGTACGAATGAATAAACAGTTTTCGCCATCGAATGCTATGCCCAGCGATGTCAAGGCCTACGTCGAAATGCTTTACGGTGGCATGCCCCCGCCGCCCGACATCGTAAAGACGACTTTGGTGCACACACTCGCCACAAGCACCCATCGGTTACAAATTTGGGCGATTCGCGTCGGTGATCCCAGTTGGCTGGAGTGGCATCTCACGCTGCATCTGCCTATTTCATCTGCTGAGCACAATTTCCCCATCCTGCTCAGTTCGGATGGCTGCTGGCCCCATGTAGTCAACACGCAGGCCATTGATGCCGTACTGGAACAAGGCGTGTGCCTGGCGCATTTCGACCGTTTTCAGTTTGCCCATGATAGGCCCGATGGCCAGCGGTGTGGTGCTCTTTATGACCACTGGCCAGACAGTCACTGTGGCGCAATCTCGGCCTGGGCTTGGGGGCTGCGAACAAATGTGCAAGCGTTGATGCAAATCCCAGCGCTGAATCACCGCAAGATGGGTGTCATCGGGCACTCGCGCGGTGGTAAAGCGGCGCTCTTGGCAGGCGCAACCGATTCACATATCGCAATGACGGTGACGCACAACAGTGGCTGCGCAGGTGCAGCGTCATTTAAAATCCGTGATGACACTGCAGAGACTTTGATGGGACTGCAAGCCACGTTCCCGCACTGGCTGGGCCTCGCTTGTCACGACGCGCAAGTGCTCGCCGACTTGCAATCCATCGACAACTGGGCTCTCTTGGAGTGTTTCACCGGCCGACACCTGTGTGTCTTACAGGCAAACGATGATTTATGGGCCAACCCCCAAGGCACCCGCTATGCCGTAGCGCGCTTAAAAGCACATTGGGAAAGCTTGGGGCTGGGCGAGCGACTGCACCATTTCACCCGCACGGGGGGACACGCCATGAGCGCGCTGGACTGGTCGCGCGCTGCGCAAAGCTTGGCGCAGATGGAGACGTCCTCATGACTTCAGGCCATCACGGATAAGCAGTGATGGTCACCACAGTATTAGCTTTTACGGCGTGGCGGCAAGCCGGTGTGCTGGGTCAGGGTTTGACCGGGGCGCGGTTGACCCATTTTTTTGATACCCGGCTTGGTCGCGACGGCTGGGGTTGCCGCATTGGGGGTGCTATTTTTGCGTCTCGCACTTTGGTAGCCGCTTTCAGCCAGTGGCTGCCAAGATGGAATCAAGTGGTGTTTGCCGTTGCCGATCAAATCGGCGCGACCCATGGACTTCAAGGCTTCGCGTAGCAGCGGCCAGTTGTTGGCGTCGTGGTACCGCAAAAAAGCTTTGTGCAAGCGGCGGCGTTTTTCGCCTTTGACAACGTCCACCTTCTCGCTGTCACGCGTGATTTTGCGCAAAGGGTTGCGCAAGGTGTGGTACATGGCCGTGGCTGAGGCCATCGGGCTGGGGTAGAAGGTCTGCACCTGGTCAGCGCGGAAGCTGTTTTTCTTGAGCCACACGGCCAAATTCATCATGTCTTCATCGCTGGTGCCTGGATGGGCCGCAATGAAGTACGGCACCAAGAATTGTTTCTTTCCGGCCTCAGCGCTGAACTTGTCGAACATGCTTTTGAAGCGGTCGTAGGTGCCGATGCCGGGCTTCATCATTTTGTCGAGTGGACCGCTTTCGGTGTGCTCCGGCGCGATCTTCAAATAGCCGCCCACATGGTGCGTCACCAACTCTTTCACATACTCGGGCGACTGCACCGCCAAGTCATAGCGCAGTCCGGAGCCGATCAAAATTTTCTTCACGCCTGTCAAGGCCCGTGCGCGGCGGTACATCTTGATCAGCGGCGCGTGGTCGGTGGTCAGGTTTTGGCAAATACCCGGAAACACGCAGCTGGGTTTGCGGCAAGCCGCCTCAATGGCCGGTGTTTTGCAACCCAAGCGGTACATATTCGCGGTAGGGCCACCCAGGTCGGAAATGACACCCGTGAAACCTTTGACCTTGTCGCGAATGTCTTCAATTTCTTTAATCACCGACTCTTCGCTGCGGCTTTGGATGATGCGGCCTTCGTGCTCGGTGATGGAGCAAAACGTGCAACCACCAAAACAGCCCCGCATGATGTTCACCGAGAAGCGGATCATTTCCCAGGCCGGGATTTTGGTGGTGCCATCATGGCTGCCGTTCTCGTCAGCATAGGTTGGGTGCGGGCTGCGGGCATAGGGCAGATCGAACACATGGTCCATCTCAGCCGTGGTCAAGGGAATGGGCGGTGGATTGATCCACACATCGCGCGCCGTGGTGCCTGCACCGTGCGCTTGGACCAAACAACGGGCATTGCCAGGGTTGGTCTCCAGGTGCAAGACACGGTTGGCGTGGGCATACAACACCGCATCGCTTTTGACCTGTTCATAACTGGGCAGGCGAATGACGCTCAGGTCGCGCGGCGGCACTTTGTGCATGCCTTTGCCGCGCAAGCCGTCCCGCTCCGTGGTGGGCAAAGCAGGATTGGCAAAGAACTGCAGCGCTTGCACTTTAACGCCGGGTTTTTCGTTGACGTTGTGCACATCGGCCACGGCCTGGGCTTCGTCTTCACGGGCGCAAGTGGCGCCCTGCTCCCGCGCTTGGTCCGAGATCATCAAGTACGGGTTGACGTGCGCTTCCACATGGCCAGGGCTGTCCACCGTGGTGGAGTCAATTTCAAACCATCCTGGTGGCGTTGCGCGGCGTACAAAAGCAGTACCGCGCACGTCGGTGATGTCCTGCACCGATTCGTGTGCCGCCAAGCGATGCGCAATTTCCACAATGGCGCGTTCGGCGTTGCCGTACAGCAGCAAATCACATTTGCTGTCCACCACCACGGAGCGGCGAACTTTGTCGGACCAATAGTCGTAGTGCGCGATTCGGCGCAGCGAGCCTTCAATGCCGCCCAAGACAATTGGCACCTCGGGATAGGCTTCGCGGCAGCGCTGGCTGTAAACGAGCGCGGCGCGATCGGGCCGCTTGCCGCCCACATCGCCCGGGGTGTAGGCGTCGTCTGTGCGGATTTTGCGATCGGCCGTGTAACGGTTGATCATCGAATCCATATTGCCGGCCGTCACGCCCCAAAATAAATTGGGTTTGCCCAAGGCTTTAAACGGGTCGGCGCTTTGCCAATCGGGTTGGGCAATGATGCCCACGCGAAATCCCTGGTTTTCCAGCATGCGACCAATCACCGACATGCCAAAGCTGGGGTGGTCCACGTAGGCATCGCCGGTGACGATGATCACGTCGCAGCTGTCCCAACCGAGCTTGTCCATTTCTGCCCGGCACATGGGCAGCATGGGCGCCGTGCCAAAGCGGGCCGCCCAGTACTTGCGGTAACTGGTCAGCGGTTTGGCGTTGCGCGGAAAAAAGGAGACGTCGGCGAGGGCGTTCATGGCATCGAATCAGGGGATAACCCTGTAGTGTAGGGCTTGAGGGGTGGACTTGCGTCTGGCGCGGGTATTCCACTTTCAAAGGTGCGCCGTGCGATCGCGCTCCGCCACAAGCTCTGCGATATCCTCAGCGCATGTCCTTTTCTCTTGCCGCACCCGCTCACTTTGAACTGGTCATTAAAAAAAGCCGGTTCATCGCCTGTGTCGAGCCCATGGCCGGGCGCGAACAGGCGCTGACGCGGGTGGCCCAGCTTAAAGCCACGCACCCGGATGCCGCGCACGTGTGCTGGGCCTTGCTGGCCGGTGGACAGTCCGCCGCCCACGACGATGGCGAGCCAGGCGGCACCGCCGGGCGCCCCATGCTGGAGGTGCTGCGCCATCAGGATCTGCAAGGCGTGATGGCTTCGGTGGTGCGTTATTTTGGGGGTACAAAGCTTGGCGCCGGTGGTTTACTGCGCGCCTACACCGACGCTGTGGCGCAGGCCCTGCTCAGCGTTGAAAAAATTGAGCTCATTGCCAAAGTGCAATTGAGCTGCAGCGTGCCTTATGCGTTGGAAGGCATGGTGCGACACGAGTTGGTGTTAGTGCAAGCGCACTTGCTGCACGTGAGCCATGGCTCGGTCGTAACCTTTAGCATAGAACTGCCGCAAACGGCCGTGCCCGCTTTGGTGGCACGCTTGAACGAAGCCGGCATGGGTCGCCTGTCTTGGATTGAGCCTCATGCCATGGATAATTAAGATATGCCTGTAAACCCTAATGCCGACACCATCGCCCCTGAGCCCTTGTCGCAACCGCAATCCAAAACCGATTTATTCAAAACCTTTTCACACATGGCCCTGCAAGGCTTTGGCGGCGTCCTGACGGTGGTTCAGCGCGAACTGGTGGAGCGCAAACGTTGGATGACCTCAGCCCAGTTTGTTGAAGAATGGTCAGTCGCGCAAGTCATGCCCGGCCCCAATGTGGTGAACCTGTGTCTGATGATCGGTGGTCGCTATTTTGGACTTCCAGGCGCCCTGGCGGCACTGTCTGGCCTGCTGCTCTTGCCCTTGATCTTGGTGCTGACCTTAGCGATTTTGTTCGGCGGCGTCTCTGACAGCGCCTACGCGCAAGGCGCTTTGCGTGGCATGGGCGCTGTCGCTGCAGGCTTGATCACCGCCACCGGACTGAAATTGACCAGCGCGCTGCCTCAGAACGTAATGGGCTTGAGCGCTTGCCTGGTTATTGCCGGACTCACCTTCGTGGCGGTGGGCTTGCTGCGCCTGCCGCTGGCTTGGGTGCTGTTGGGCTTGGGCCTGATCACCAGCGCCTATGCCTATGTCAAGCTGGCGCCCAAGGACACACGTGATGGGAAAGCGTCCTCATGAACATTGTGATGAGCGCGCTGGATTGGTGGTCCTTGTTTCAACAGTTTTGTCTGTTGTCATTGCTGGGCGTGGGTGGCGCCATCACCACTGCCCCTGAAATGCACCGTTTTTTGGTGGACGAGCACCACTGGTTGAATGACATCCAGTTCACCACCTCCATTGCCTTGGCGCAGGCCTCACCGGGCCCGAATGTGCTGTTTGTCGCTTTGATGGGTTGGAATCTTGGCCTGAACGCCGGTGGCGGTTTGGCCGAGGGGCCGAATGCCTGGGCCTTGGGCCTTTTCGGCATCTTGGTGATGATGCTGGGCATCATGCTGCCCTCGTCGGTACTTACCTACGTGGCCACGCGCTGGGCGCACCGCAACCGCGACATGCGTGGGGTCAAGGCTTTCAAAGCCGGGATGGCGCCGATCGTGGTGGCCTTGTTGGTCTGTACCGGTTGGTTGCTCACCGCTGCCCACAGCCAACCCGCCAAAGACTGGGCATTGTGGGTGTTGACCGCAGTCACCGCGCTGGTGGTCTGGCGCACCCGCATTCACCTGTTGTGGTTGCTGGCTGCGGGCGCTATTTTGGGCGCGCTGGGTTTGATCTAGCGCCAACCCGAGTCAGATGAATCACCTGAGGCTCATGCTCAGCGGGGATTCTCGAAGAAGACGATGTTCGAATAATCGCTGAACTCGAAGTAAACCTTCTTTTCTGTCGCGTCCACTTGCATGTTCAGGTTTTCATCCAACACGCCGTAACCGTAGCGGTAATTGCGCGGCTTGCCATCCTCGGTACCCAAGGCGGTACTGAGTTTGTCGACTTTCAGGAAACGGCGCACCACTTTGTCGCCCGCATAGACTTCCAAGACACCGTTGGTGCCGGTCCAGTTCTGAATGTCGCGGCTGATTTTGTTTTGTTGCTCTTGGGTACAGCCCGCCAGCAAGAAGGCCGGCAGCGCCAAAGCGGCGGCGGTGAATTTCCAGAATGTTTTCATTTTGAGCTCCCTTATTTGGATCAGATCTTGATCACAAGATGCGCTGGCGCAGCGCTTCGTACAAACACACCCCACTGGCCACCGAGACGTTCAGGCTCTCGACCGCGCCATGCATGGGGATACTCACCAACTCATCGCAGTTTTTACGCGTCAGCTGGCGCATGCCCGCCCCTTCGGCACCCAACACGATGGCGGTCGGGCCCTTCAAGTCCACTTGGTACAGGGTTTTGGGGGCGTCGTCGCTGGTTCCGGTGATCCAAATGCTGCGCTCTTTGAGCTCACCCAAGGTGCGAGCCAAATTGGTCACCATGAAATACGGCATGGTTTCGGCAGCGCCACTGGCCACTTTGGCCACGGTGGCGTTGATGCCGGCGGCATGGTCTTTGGGCGCAATCACGGCATGCGCACCCGCACCATCGGCTACGCGCAAGCAAGCGCCCAGGTTATGGGGATCGGTAATGCCGTCGAGCACCAGCAGCAAAGGCGGTCCGACGACCGCGTCCAGCAAATCGTCCAGCGAGTGGATTTGCGCCACGGGTTCAACCCTGGCCGCCACGCCTTGGTGGCCATGACTGCCGCACAGCTTGGCCAAGCGCAGGTTGTCAGCCTCAATCAGACGGGCGCCGGCTTCGTTGGCGCGCTCCAAAAACTGGCGCATGCGCGCGTCGCGCCGTGTCGCTTCGTAGTAAATCTCAATGATGGATTGCGGCGCGGTCTTTAAACGCACGCCCACGGCATGAAAGCCGAATAAAACTTTGGGTGATGACATACCCTGATTATCGGTCCTGCGGAGTACTGAACTGCACAACTGCTTCCGCGGGATTGATCTGCCGCCCGGCTTCGATCAGCAAACGCCGCTGGCAGCGGGCCGCCACGCGCTCATCGTGGGTGACCAACACCAAGGTGGTGCCCAGCTCCTGGTTCAGCTCGAACATCAGATTCAAGATGGTGTCACCTGTGGCGTGGTCCAGGCTGCCGGTGGGTTCGTCGGCCAGCAAAATTTGCGGTTGCATCACAAAAGCACGCGCCAACGCCACGCGCTGCTGCTCGCCGCCGCTCAGCACCTTGGGGTAATGTTTGAGCCGCTCGGCCAGGCCCACACGCGCAAGCATGGCCTTGGCGGTGGCCACAATGCTGCTGCTCCCTGCCAGTTCCAGAGGCAGCATCACATTTTCCAGGGCCGTTAAATTGGCCATCAGCTGAAAGCTTTGGAACACAAAACCCATGTGCTGCGCCCGTACCTGGGCCCGCTCGTCTTCACTCAAGCTGAACAAATCCTGTCCCGCCACATGCACCGAGCCTTGGCTGGGCGTATCCAGCCCGGCCATCAGGGACAGCAAGGTGCTTTTACCCGAGCCCGAGGCGCCGACGATAGCCAATGTTTCCCCGGCTGACAGGGAGAAATCAATATCACGCAAAATGGTCAAGGTACCGCTCGAATCGGTGACCGACTTGAACACATGGGCGACAGAAATAAGGGGATCCAGCATGCACAAACCTTTTTGGAAGCGTCGACACTTTACCGCGATGGCGCTTTCCGTTGGGCTGACAGGCTATTGCGCGCAAGCCCTGGCCAAACAGGCCCCTGTCGTGCTGGTGGTGGGCGACTCGATCAGCGCCGAGTATGGTTTGCAACGCGGTCAGGGCTGGGTGGCATTACTCAGCGCGCAGTTGGCGTCTCAACAAAGCCAGGTTCAGGTGATCAATGCCAGCCTGAGCGGTGAAACCACGGCAGGTGGAAGATCGCGCTTGCCTGCGCTGCTGGCGCAACACCACCCTCAGGTGGTGATCATAGAACTGGGCGGTAACGACGCCTTGCGCGGCCTGGCATTGGCGCAGACTCAAGATAATTTACTGACCATGACGAAAGCCGCCAAAGGCTCAGGCGCCAAGGTGCTGTTGCTGGGCATGCAAATGCCGCCCAACTATGGCGCAGATTACGCGCAGCAATTTGCGGCTGTTTACGCCCAAGCCGCAAGCAAAGGGCAGGCACGGCTGTTGCCTTTTTTTCTCAAAGGCGTTGGCGACGATGCCGATCCGCTCAAATGGTTCCAAGCCGATCGCATTCACCCGAATGCCGCCGCGCAGCCCCAGTTACTCAAAAATGTATGGCCTGAGCTGAAACCCCTTCTGCCGTAAAAAAACCGGCCTAAGCCGGTTTCTGAGGTGGACGCAAGGCAGGTGCAAAGGATATGCAGCGGCTCTTATTCTGTCTTAAACCGCAGGCGGCTCGCTTGCAGCAGGCGCAACCTGTTCGCCAACTTGCACGTCCGAAGAAGGCGCGCCTTCTTCGCCATCCTGCTCAAGCTCCTCGCCATTCTCGCCCAGCTTGCGCTCGGACTTGGCTTTGAGCTTGTCTTCTTTTTTACGTTTTTTAGCCAGTTCTTTCTGGCGTTTTTCGTATCCGTAGTTGGGTGTTGCCAAAATAATTCTCTCTTTAGATAGGGCTCGACTGTATCAGCTTGGCTGACCCTTCTGGCCAATGCACACATTCTCGGTAGGCGTGCCAACTGGCATGGCCCAGCCAAGGGCCGATCAGCAGCAAGCCCAAAGCGCCTGGCCACAGGGCCAAAGCGATCAACAAACAGATCAAGGAACCCCAAAACAGCATCACCAAGGGATTGGCATAAACCACGCCCACGCTGGTGATGGCGGCCGAAATCGCATCGGTGTCCCGGTCCAAAATCATTGGGATCGAGACCACCGCCAAGGCATAGACCAGCGCAGCAAAAACGCTTCCAATCGTCAAGTAAACCAAAATAAATTCAAAATTTGCGGGATTGAAAATCGCCTCCACCACGCCCGTGGTCGACGGCATGCCGGTGTTGAAAAACACCGCAAAAACCACCAAAGAAGCCCGACCCCAGAGCAACTCCAGCACCATGAGCACCAAGATCAGCATCGCCATGCTGCGAATGTGGCTATCCCAGCAAGTCAATGAATCGCTCAACTCACAGGCCTCGCCCTGCTCTTTGCGGCGGCTCACCTCGTACAGCCCCATTGCCATGAAGGGACCGACCAACAAACAGCCCGAGACCATGGTCAGCATGTACTCGGGGGCACGCCTGAACACATAACCCAAGACCTGCGCCATCAACATGAAGCTGATGCCGTAAAAGGCAGCGATCCAAGGATGGCTGCGCATGTCCTGGAATCCTTTGCCCAGCCACGTCAGTGGGGCAAACCAAGTGAGGGGGGACATCTCAGGACGGGTGCCGCTTTCTTGGGGTGGCTCGTATGGAGCCGCCATCACGGGCAGCGCACTTTCTGATTTTTCTTGTTCCATCGGTCTCCCTCTCTCTTTATTTTTTTCAGTCCGGTAACGCCTCCGTCAGCGCCTGTTGCAGATCCTGCTGCAGGTCTTGGGCGGCCTCCAAACCCATGGAAAACCGCACCAAGGTGCCTGGCACCAAATGCGCCGGCCAAGCCTGGCGCATGACACCAATGTCATACGGCACGACCAGCGAGACAGGCCCACCCCAGCTGTAGCCGATTTTGAACAGCTTCAAACTGTCACAAAACGCATCCACTTGGGCCGAGGTATAGCGCTCAGATATCATGACACTGAACAGGCCCGCAGCCCATCCGGGTCGACCCTGAGAGGCGCACACGGCTTGCCAATGGGCATGGCCAGGCGAGCCAGGCAAGGCAGGATGTAAAACTTGAGCGCACTGCGGTTGCGCGGCGAACCAAGAGGCCAGCGCTCGTGCCGTATCATCTTGCGCCTTGTAGCGAATGCCAATGCTGGGCAGGGAGCGCAGCACGGTTTCCACATCATTGGCGCCCACACCCAGTCCCAGGCGCATGTGGCAAAGTTTGATGCGGATATGCAGGACTGGGTCACGGGTCACGATGCTGCCCATCAGCACATCACCGCCGCCGCTGGGGTATTTGGTCAGCGCATGGGCGCTGATGTCCACGCCCCATTGGCCATCGCCCAACAAATCAAAGGGCTTAAAAGCCAAACCCGCACCCCAGGTGTTGTCCAGCGCGCACAGCACGCGGCGTTCGCGGCAAATGCGCACCAGGGTCAGCAGGTCTGGAAACTCCATGCTGACCGAGCCCGGCGCTTCCAGCCAAACCAAGCGAGTGCGGGGCGTGATGCACGCGGCCAGATCGGCCGGGTTCAGGGGGTCGTAAAACTGGTGCGTGATGCCAAAGGCTTTGAGCTCACCTTCGGCCAAGGCTTTGTTGGGGCCGTAGGCGTTGTCGGGCAAGAGCACTTCATCGCCGGTTTTCAAGGTGGCCAAGGCCACGGTGGACAAGGCGGCCAAACCGCTGGGCACCAAAACACATTGCCCGCCGCCCTCTAAGGCGCACAGACGCTCTTCGAGTAAGTAAGTGGTGGGCGTGCCGTGCAGGCCGTAGGTGTAACTGGATTTGTCTTTCCACTCCCGATGGCGCATCGCGGCCACGCTCGGGAAATACACCGTGGATGCTTTAAAGACCCCGGGTTGCGGGGCTTCAAAATCAGCAGGCGGTATGTATGGGTGATGGATCAGGTGAGTGACGACGGGGGCAGCAAAATCATTCTTCATGCTGCCATCGTAGCGTCAGACCTTCCACTTCTCCAGCAATTTTTCGGGCCTAGTGGAATCGTAGCTTTCAAAGGGCTGGTGAATCCAAGGATTGGTGGGCAAAAAGTCCACCGAGTAGTCTGCTTTAAAGTCCGACACGCCCTTGGTCCAGAGCACTGCAGTACGCAGCTCAGTAATCGGAGCGTAATTGGTTTTCAGCATATTGACCACGGCCTTCAGAGTATGGCCTGTGTCGGCCAGATCATCCACCAGCAAAACGCGACCAGCGATTTCGCCCTTCGGGGTGGTGATGAAACGGGCAATGTCCAAATGACCTTGCACAGTGCCTTCATCAGCGCGGTAGGAACTGGTGGACATGATGGCCAAAGGCTTGTCAAAAATGCGCGACAAGATGTCGCCAGGGCGCATGCCGCCGCGGGCCAGGCACAAAATGGTGTCGAATTTCCAGTCTGACTGGTGAATTTTGATGGCGAGTTTTTCAACCAGGTTGTGGTATTCGTCATAGCTCACATACAGGTGCTTGCCGTCTTCTGTCAACATGGGGTGTTCTCCAAAAAATAGATCTGTGCAGCCCTTACCGGGCGCACTATCAGGGTTCAAACGAATGGGGGCTCAATCGGCCAAAAAGGGATGGCGCATCATGATGGTGTGATCACGATCCGGGCTGGTGGACACCACATGGATCGGCACCCCCGTGACTTGCTCGATGCGCTGCAAATACAAGCGTGCATTCACTGGCAGTTGGTCGTAGTCGGTCACACCCACGGTGTTATCGGTCCAACCTTCAATGGATTCGTAAATCGGCTTGCAACGCGCAATGTCGTCCGCGCCCATGGGCAAGATGTCAACGATCTCGCCATCGAGTTCATAACCAGTGCAAAGCAGCAGTTCTTTCAAACCGTCCAGCACATCCAGTTTGGTGATGCACAAGCCGGTCAGGCCGTTGACCTGCGCACTGCGCTTGAGTAAAGCCGCGTCAAACCAACCGCAGCGGCGGCTGCGCCCCGTGGTCACGCCTTTTTCGGCGCCCACGGTGCTCATGTGCCAACCGGGCGTGCCTTCTTTTTCCCAGTCCAGCTCGGTGGGGAAAGGACCTCCACCCACGCGAGTGCAATACGCTTTGGTAATGCCCAGCACGTAATGCAACAGGCCGGGGCCCACGCCCGCACCGGCGGCGGCATTGCCAGCCACGCAATTGCTCGACGTGACATACGGGTAAGTGCCGTGGTCCACGTCCAGCAAGGTGCCTTGAGCGCCTTCGAACAACAGGTTAGCGCCGTTACGGTGCGCGTCGTTGAGTTCGCGTGACACATCAGCCATCATGGGCTTGAGCAATTGCGCGTGGCGCATGGCTTCGCTGTACACCGCATCGAACTGCACTTGGCCGTCCACGATGTAGGGCGACAAAGTGGGACCAAAGTTGAATTGGGTCGAACCCAAGTAAGTGGTCAACACATGATTGTGCAGGTCGAGCAATTCGCGCAGTTTGTGGGCAAAGCGCTCGGGGTATTTCAGATCTTGCACGCGCAAGGCACGTCGCGCAATTTTGTCTTCGTAGGCTGGGCCAATGCCGCGACCGGTGGTGCCAATTTTTTCGGCGCCGCCCTGCTCGCGTGCCGCTTCGCGTGCTACATCGAGTGCGGCGTGGAATGGCAAAATCAAAGGGCAAGCTTCGCTAATGCGCAAGCGCGAACGCACCTCCACACCGGCTTTTTCCAGACCTTCAATTTCTTCAAACAATTTGCCTGCCGAAAGCACCACGCCGTTGCCGATGTAGCACTTCACCCCAGGGCGCATGATGCCACTGGGGATCAGGTGCAAAGCGGTTTTCACGCCGTTGATCACCAAGGTGTGGCCAGCATTGTGGCCCCCCTGAAAGCGCACCACGCCTTGGGCGCTCTCGGTGAGCCAGTCGACCAGTTTGCCCTTACCTTCGTCACCCCACTGGGTGCCAACGACGACGACGTTGCGTCCTTTAGTCATGTTCATGCTGATCTATCTATTTCAAAGAGCTTGTACCACCCACTGCCCTGCCGCTTGAACAAGCGTGCGGTCGCAATGGAATTCATCAACTTCACTTTCGTGGCCTGGCAAGACGCAGACCACGGTTTCACCTTGCGCGCGCAAACGGGCAATGGCGGCACGCAAATCGCTTGCATCACCCCAAGGCGCGCGAATGGCCGCCTTGAGCGCCAGGGCCGGCACGGCGCTGACCCACTGTTTCAAATCGAGGCTGAAACCCACGGCAGGCCGTTCCCGGTCAATCTGATGCCCAAACACATTGCCCACGCCGTCATAGCGGCCGCCGCGCACCATCGCGTCGGAGGCGTTGGCGGCGTAAATGGCAAAGCGCAATCCGCTGTAGTAGGCGTAACCGCGAGCATCGGCCAAATCAAAACTCACTTTGACTTGCCCGATGTGACTGGCCAACCAGCGCAATTGCGCCAGCGCCTCTTGGATGGCGGGAGTGGCGGGCAGCACCTGGGCCGCTTGGTCCAGCACCGACGCATCGCCGTACAGATCGACCAAGGCCAGCAGAGCACGTTGAATCACGGGATCAAAGCCCCGTGTCAGCTGCGCCAATTCACTGCTGTTTTTGGACGCCAAGGCGCTGTGAATTTGCAACCTCACTTCGTCGCTGAGCTGCAGGCCTTCGAGCAGACTGGCGACGATGCGGGCATCGGCCAAGTCCACCTGCAGATCCTGAACCTGGGCGATTTGCAGCTGATCCAAGGCCAGCTGCAAAATTTCCAAATCGGCTTCCAGGCCAGCATGGCCATAAATCTCGGCGCCCAACTGCAAAGGCTCGCGCGTGGCGTGGGGGCGATCGGGTTGCGTGTGCAGCACAGGGCCGCAGTAGCAAAGACGGGTCACACCTGCACGGTTGAGTAAATGGGCGTCGATACGGGCCACTTGCGGCGTGGTGTCGGCACGCAGCCCCATCATGCGTCCTGACAACTGGTCGACCAGTTTGAAGGTTTGCAAGTCGAGCGCCTGACCCGTGCCCGTGAGCAAGGACTCGAGGTGCTCTAACAACGGAGGCATCACCAACTCGTAGCCATAGCCACGAGCGGTGTCGAGTAACAAGCGACGGAGTTCTTCAATGTGCCGGGCCTCGGAAGGCAAGACATCGGCGATGTGATCCGGGAGAACCCAGGCAGACATAGGATAGGTGGGGCTGTAAAAACCGTGATTTTACCTTTTGAAAAGGCGGTTCACGACACCCAGACCAAGAGAATCAAGCCGAGCACGGCACTACACAGCCCGAAAAACCGAATTTGCCCATTTTCGAGCTGCAAAAGCTGCTCAAACAACTTGCGCCAACGCTCGGGACTGGCCATAGGTAAAAGGCCCTCAATGATCAACATGAGGGCCAGTGCGAGAAGGAAATGCTCAAGCACAAATTACTTTTTGACGGTGGCCGCGGGCGTGTTGCCTCTCATGTTTTTGAAGAACTCCGAAGACCCAGGATCGAGCACCATCACATCCGACTTTTTCGCAAAAGTGGCTTTGTAGGCGTCTAGGCTGCGGTAGAACTGCGCAAACTGAGGGTCTTTACCAAAGGCTTCAGCGTAAATGCGGGCCGCCTGTGCGTCGCCTGCGCCTTTGATTTTTTGCGCTTCACGGTAGGCGTTGGCAATGGTCACCTCGCGTTGACGATCTGCATCGGCGCGAATTTTCTCGCCTTCGGCGCCGCCGGTAGAACGCAGCTCATTAGCCACGCGTTTGCGCTCAGCCTCCATGCGGCGATACACCGATTCGGTGATCGCGTCCACATAGTCGGCGCGGGTGATGCGCACATCGACCACGTCCACACCCCAAGGCTTGTCACCGCGCACTTTTTCGAGCACTTCGCGTTTGACATCGGCCATCAAGGCTTCTCGCTGCAAGGACAGCAATTCTTTCACTGTGCGCTTGTTGATCTCTTCTTGGAAGGCATTGCGCACCA
Source organism: Comamonadaceae bacterium (assembly GCA_947452785.1). Taxonomy (GTDB): domain Bacteria; phylum Pseudomonadota; class Gammaproteobacteria; order Burkholderiales; family Burkholderiaceae_C; genus Limnohabitans_A. The sequence goes on from CANGDZ010000011.1 coordinate 36,078, forward strand.
CACGGTTCAATTGATTGGCGCCCGATTTTTCATCCAAGCCGACGTTACGGATGTAGGCCATAGGATCAGTGATGCGCCAACGTACAAACCAGTCGATGACCACCCGCTGCTTCTCCGCCGTCAGCATGGGTTCGGTGTCCGGGCTGTCCAGGGTCAACAAGCGTTTATCGATATAGGTGACATTTTGCAGCGGCGGCGGCAATTTGATGTTCAAGCCAGGCTCGGTGATCACTTCTTTGATCTGCCCCAACGCATAGACCACGCCAAACTGGCGCTGATCGACCACAAAAATCATGGAACTGAACAAAGCCAGACCAATCACCAGCGACGTTATCCAAAAACCAATTCGGTTCATCTCAATCTCCCTGCTCAGCGCACATCACGTTCACGCGAGCGTGAACTGTCCCGGGCGCGCGCATCGGCGGGCACGGACGGCAAAATAGTCGGTTGCACTGGCGCTGGCGCACCGGTGGCTGCGGCACTGGCGTCAGCCGCGGAACTGGCCGCACTGGCTGCACTGTTGGCGCTCAGTTGCATGATTTTGTCCAGCGGCAAATACATCAGATTAGAGCCCTGCTTGCTGTCCACCACCACCTTGGTCACATTGCTGTAGATCTGCTGCATGGCATCGGTATACATGCGGTCGCGGGTGACCTGTGGCGCTTTTTGGTACTCGGGCAAGATCGATTTGAAGCGTTGGGCATCACCCTCGGCTTGCGCCACGATGCGCTCGCGGTAGGCGGAAGATTCTTCCTTCAAGCGCGAGGCCGCGCCCACCGCACGTGGCACCACGTCGTTGGCATAGGCCTGGGCCTCGTTTTTACTGCGTTCACGTTCTTGGCCGGCTTTGAGCACATCGTCAAACGCGGCTTGCACTTGCTCGGGGGGGCGCACGCCGCCTTGTTGCAAGTTGATGCCGACCACCTCGATGCCAACCTTGTAACGGTCCAAAATCACTTGCATCAAAGCCCGCACGCGCGGTGCAATTTGGTCACGCTCGTCCGACAGAGCCGAGTCCATTTTCATTTTACCCACCACTTCGCGCACCGCAGTTTCGGCCGCTTGCACCACCGCCTCAGTGGGGTTTTTGCTTTCAAACAAATAGGCACGCGCATCGTTCAATCGATATTGCACGGCAAATTTAATTTCAACGATGTTCTCGTCTTCGGTCAGCATCGCCGATTCACGCAGGCCGGTGGCTTTGATCACGTTGTCGCGGCCAATGTCCACCGAGCGGATTTGGGTCACAAACACCAACTCATGTCGCTGCATCGGAAAAGGCAGGCGCCAGTTGAAACCCGCGCCCACTGTGGACTTGTATTTGCCAAACTGGGTGATCACCGCTTGTTGACCTTCTTGGACGATGAAAAACCCGGTGCCAAACCAAATCAGCAAGGCCACCGCTGCAATCACTCCCAAACCGATGCTGTTCATGAAAGGCGGCAGGCCCGAGCCGCCAGGACGGCCTACACCGTTGCCCCCTGAGGGACCACCGCCTTGGCCGCCAAACAAACCGCCCAGCTTGCGGTTCAAGTCACGCCACAGTTCATCCAAATCCGGAGGCCCCTGTGTGGCGCTCTGTCGTCCCGGACGCTCAGATGGCCGATCAACCGGGGGGGGTGTCGCCACCGGCGGTTTGTCGCTTTCATGCGGCACAGTTGGCTCGTTCGACTTGTCGTCGCCACGACCCCAACGGGGATCATTCAGATTGAACATGCCGCGCACGCGTGGCAAAAGTTCATTCCATCGAAAGGCGCGGAGATGAAGGGTCATTCGCAAGGGTCTTTTTGAAAAGCAAAGAGGATGAATTGTGACGAATCAGGACACGTCATCTGGTAATTGTGCTGGAATTTCCAGGGTCTTGGAGTCGTCCTGATCATCCAAGGGAATTAACTTACCGGCGCGCTGCGACAAAATTTGCCGCAATAACGCCAGGCCTGCGCCCGAACGCGCACTGACGAACAATCGCTCCATGACAACACCGTCTTGTTCATACTGATCGTGCAGCGTGATGGGTTGTTTTTCTGCGTGCACGGCATCTAGTTTGTTGAAGATCAACAACTGTGGCACGTCACTGGCCCCAATTTCGACCAGCACGCGCTGGACCTCGGCCATTTGCTCTGGAAAGTCGGCATTGGAGGCGTCCACCACATGCAGCAATAAATCGGCATCGGCGGCCTCTTGCAGTGTGGCTTCAAAGGCGTCGATCAAGCCGTGCGGCAAGTCGCGAATAAAACCCACGGTATCTGACAAAGAGACCGAACGACCGGCTTCGCCCAAGTAGAGCTGGCGGGTGGTTGTATCTAAGGTGGCAAACAACTGGTCGGCGGCATAGGCTCGGGCTTTGACCAAGGCATTGAACAGCGTGGTTTTGCCCGAGTTGGTGTAACCCACCAGGGAGATGGTGAAGGCATTGCGCCGGTCACGTTGTTTACGCTGTGTTTGGCGTTGTTTTTTGACCTTTTGCAAACGCTCTTTGGTTCGTTTAATCGCGTCGCTGATCATGCGGCGGTCCAGCTCAATCTGGGTTTCACCCGGTCCACCTCGCGTGCCAATGCCGCCGCGCTGACGTTCCAAGTGGGACCAGCGCCGCACCAAGCGGGTGCTCAGGTATTGAAGGCGAGCGAGCTCAACCTGCAATTTGCCTTCATGGCTTCGAGCCCGTTGACCAAATATTTCCAGAATTATCAAGGTCCGGTCGTTGACCGGCAAACCAATGTGACGCTCCAAGTTCCGCTGCTGAGCAGGACTGAGCGACTGATCAAACAGAATCTCTTGAGCCCCATACTGCTCGGCCATGAATTTTATTTCATCGGCTTTGCCGCTGCCAACAAACAAAGCGGCATCGGGTGCGCGGCGTTTACAGGTCATGCGGGCCACGGGCCGCAGACCGGCCGTTTCGGCCAGCAGGCCCAGTTCTTGGAGTTCGCCATCGAAATGAGACGCACCAAAATCAACGCCGACCAACAAGGCCGGCGCTGTGTCTTTCAACGAGGTATCAGACAATCAGGTCGCCAGAGCGTCTTCGGTGGCGTCAGACGGATTCAGGTTCACAGCGCGTCCCGGCACAATGGTCGAGATGGCGTGTTTGTAGACCATTTGGGTGACTGTATTTCGCAAAAGCACCACATACTGATCAAAAGATTCAATCTGGCCTTGCAGCTTGATACCGTTGACCAGATAGATAGAGACAGGGACATGTTCTCTGCGCAAGGCATTGAGAAAGGGATCTTGCAAGAGTTGGCCTTTGTTGCTCACGATATGCTCCGTGTTCAAAAGAAGTTGTGAAGAGTTGACCTTACCACAGGGGCAAGCAGGTGGGACGCTAAAAGGGGGGGAATGCCCCCACCGATCAAGCGTCTTTGTCGGCGAACGGATTTTGCGAGGTCTTCATTTCAATGCGCAGCGGCGTGCCGGCCAGATTGAAGGCCTTGCGGAAACGCCCTTCCAAAAAGCGCTTGTAGGTTTCGGTCACATGCTCCAGCGAGTTGCCGTGGATGATGATCACTGGAGGGTTCATGCCGCCCTGGTGCGCATAGCGCAATTTCGGCCGGAACATACCACCGCGTTGCGGGGTTTGAAATTGCACCGCTTCGAGCAGCAAGCGGGTCAGCACGGGGGTCGACATTTTGCACATGGCAGCGCGGTGCGCCTGGGTAATCGACGCCCACACCGGGCCCAAGCCCTGGCGCTTTTTGGCCGAAATCAAGTGCAAATTAGCGAACTTCAAAAACGGCAAACGGGTTTCAATCGAGCGGTGCACTAATTGGCGCTGGTATTCATCCACCGCATCCCATTTGTTGATGGCCACCACCACGGCGCGGCCACTTTCCAGAATAAAGCCGGCAATGTGGGCGTCCTGGTCGGTGACGCCCTGCTCTGCATCCAACAAGAGCAAGACCACATTGGCCGACTCAATGGCCTGCAAGGTTTTCACGACCGAGAACTTCTCGATCGCCTCAAACACTTTGCCCTTGCGGCGCAAACCTGCGGTGTCAATCAATTCAAATTTTTGCCCATCACGTTCAAACGGCACGGTGATCGCGTCGCGGGTGGTGCCTGGCATGTCAAAGGCCACCAAGCGCTCTTCACCCAACCAGGTGTTGATCAGGGTGGATTTGCCCACGTTGGGGCGCCCTGCCACCGCCAGCTTGATGACACTGGTGTCGACTTCGGTTTCCTCTTCATCCTCGGGCAAATGCAAAGGCTCCAAAGCCAACTCGACCAGATCGCGAACGCCTTGGCCATGTGCCGCAGAGATGGACAGTACATCGCCCAAGCCCAGTTCATAGAACTCACCGGACTGAATACCCTCGCGCATGCCTTCCGATTTATTGGCGACCAACAAACAAGGCTTGCCAATGCGACGCAGGTACTTGGCAATGTCATGGTCTTGCGCCGATAAGCCCGCACGGGCATCGACCACAAAAATCACTACATCCGATTCGGCCACCGCTTGCTGCGTCTGTTTGGCCATTTCTTTGTAAATGCCCGCGCTGGCATCGGGCTCAAAACCGCCGGTATCAATCACGATGTACTCGTGATGGCCCAATCGGCCTTGACCGTAATGCCGGTCACGTGTCAATCCAGCATAGTCAGCAACGATCGCATCCCGGCTTTTGGTCATCCGGTTAAAAAGCGTGGATTTGCCCACATTCGGGCGGCCAACAAGGGCCAAAACAGGTATCACAGGTTAGTATCCGATCGTTCAATCAAGGCGGTAGCCAAAAAGACCACCGTTGCGCGTCGCCACCACCATCACGCCCGCAGCCGCCACAGGTGGTGCTGCGATAGCGGAGCCGTCAGTGGGCGTACGGTTTTGGGTTTGCGCATCTTTGAGGGACAGACGATGCAACAAGCCGGCTTCATCTCCCACTACAAAGGAGGCACCCCAAACCAAGGGTGCGGTCAAGCCGCGAAAACGTAAGGCGTCGCTGGTCCAAGCCGTCTGTCCATTTGCACGGGACCACGCCAGTAATTTACTGTCCGACTCCACGCCAATGACTTTTTCATCATTGCCATCTACACCTTGGTGTCCCAACGCAGGACGGGTCCACAGCGTCATGCCCTTGGCGGCGTCCACGCAGGAGACCGCGGTTTGGTAAGAACGGGCACAGACTACATTGGCTTGGCGGCTGACGCCGGCAACGATGTCGACCAAGCGTTCGACTTCGTTGGTGCCACGCGAAGCGCCCACCACCGACTCAAAGCGGATGCTGCCATTATTCGGATTCATACCCACCAAACGGCCCGACATGCCGGCCACCAAGGTGTCGCCAACAGCCATCAACAAGCCGGCTTGGCGCAGCACCAAAGGGTCGCCCGCACGTTGCTGGGACCACAAGCGCTGACCTGAAGCGCCATCCAAGGCGATCACGGTGCGATCCGCGGTCAGCACAAAAACGCGGCCACCTGCCACCAAAGGTGCGGTGTAGGTCGATGCGCTCAGGCGGTAACGCCAAATGACTTGGCCCGCCTGCACGGTAATCACTTCATTGCTTTGCGTGACGACAGCGAAACGCGTGCCATCGCCGCCCACACCGGCCTGGACCGGCGCATTCAACTTCAGTCGCCAGACATCACGGCCCGTTGCGGCATCGATCAAGGCCAAGGTGCCGTCGCTGGACGCCACCGCCACTTGACCGTCTTTTACAGACAGGCTGAGTGGCGTCGTGATCACACCCACTTGATTCGCCCACACCCGCGTCAAAGGCGCAGTGGAAGCAGCGGTTAGCACGGGCAATTCGGGTGGTTTGGGTTTGTCCGGGGTACTGGAACAAGCGGCCAACAGTGACAACGAGGCTGCCGTCAGCAGCAGCCGATTGAAAGCCTGGTTCAACTGAATCACTTGCTGGCTCCCGCGATCGCTTCAGTCGCCTTGGGATCTACGCCCAGGGCATTGAGTTTGGCCTCAACCAAACGGCGGTATTCGTTGCTTTCTTCCATGTGTTGCCAAGCATCGCGGTAGGCTGCAATGGCTTCTTGCGGCTTGCCTTGCGCGTTCAGCACATCACCGCGCAAATCGGCGCCCAATGGCACAAAAGCCGCTGCAAACGGTTTGGACAAGCGCAGCAACGCTTCATCGTATGCACGACTTTGCAGCAACACACCGGCTAAACGCAAGCGCGCAATTTGCACGTAGGACTCATCTGAAGCGTGATCAGCCACCCAGGTCAATGCGGCTTGTGCCTGTTCGGGCTTGTCTTTTTGTTGAAAGGTTTTCGCTGCCAGCAAAGCGGCTTGCTGGGCATACAAAGTGCCGCCAAATTTGTCTTTCATATCGGCCAACGAGCGTTCCACACGCGTCAAATCACCGACAGCTACAGCACGTTCCACTTCGTCGTACAAAGCCGACGCTTTGGCCGACTGAGTACGCTGCCAGTACCCGTAGCCGTTCCAAGCGGCAAAGCCGCCCATCACCACAATCAGGGTCCAGGAAATCAAGTTGCCGTAGGTTTTCCAAAAGTGCTTGAGTTCGTCAAGTTGCTCTTGTTCTTCAAGGTCGAGAGGTGTTGCCATGTGTTTTATTCAAAATCAATGGGTCGATTGTAGGGTGTGCGCCCAGTCGGCAACCAAAGCCAGGTCTTGCAGGCGCTGCGCGCCCACGCCGTCGCGCAAGGATTTGACGGTGACCTGACCGCTGGCCATTTCATCGGCACCGAAGATCAAGCCAAATGTGGCGCCACTGGCATCGGCTTTCTTGAACTGGGACTTCATGCTGCCCATGCCTTCGCCAGAGCCGGCGTGCATTTGCACCGCCACCCCGACGGCACGCAAAGTCTCAATGACCTGCAGTGCCAAAGGCAAACTGGCCACGTCAGGAATGATGGCGTAGACATCGGGCGCAAGTGCAGCCATGGGCTCGCTTTGCTCTTTCACTAATTCCAGCAATCGCTCTATGCCCAAGCCCCAACCCACCGCAGGGGCTGATTTTCCGCCGACCTGTTCGATCAGGTAGTCATAACGTCCGCCACCACAGACTGTGCCTTGAGAGCCTAGGCTGTCGGTGATGAACTCGAACACGGTCAGATTGTAGTAGTCCATACCGCGCACCAACCTCGGGTTGATGGTGTAGGCCAAACCATTGGCGTCCAGCATCGCACGCAAGGCATTGAAATGCGCCATCGACGCTTCGCCCAAGAAGTCGAGCAACTGCGGCGCCGACTCAACGACTTCCTTTAAAGCTGGATTTTTGGTGTCCAATATCCGCAGCGGATTTGTGTGTAGGCGACGTTTGGCCTCTTCGTCCAGCAGGTCGAGATGCTGCTCCAAGTGGGCAATCAAAGCCGCACGGTGCGCTAAGCGCTCGTTCGGCTGGCCCAAGCTGTTGAGTTCCAAACGGATATCGGTCAAGCCCAGTTCTTTGAACAAGGCCGAGGCCAACAAGATCAGTTCGGCATCGACCTCGGGGCCACCAAAGCCCAGCACCTCGGCACCCACTTGGTGAAACTGGCGGTAACGACCGCGCTGCGGGCGCTCGTGGCGGAACATAGGGCCCATGTAGTACAAGCGCTTGCCGCCTTCGTACAAGAGGTTGTGTTCAACCACCGCCCGCACCACCCCGGCGGTGCACTCTGGACGTAAGGTCAGGGCTTCGCCATTGAGCCGATCGTCAAAGGAGTACATCTCCTTTTCTACAATGTCTGTCACCTCACCCAAACCACGTACAAACAAGGCTGTGGGTTCCACAATGGGGGTTCGGATATTGCGGTAAGCATAGCGCGCCATCAACTGGCGCACTTTGTCTTCAAACCACTCCCAACGGGCGGAGTCGGGCGGGAGGATGTCGTTCATCCCTTTGACGCCGACCAGTTTGGTCGGCTTGGTCAATTGGGATGAGGCAGCGGGTTTGTTCTCGGACATGTTCAATCAGTCAGCTTCCACGGTGGCCTTGGCTGAGCCAAAGCGGTTTTCAATGTAGTTTTCAACCAGGGTCTGGAATTCGGTCGCGATCGACTCGCCGCGCAAGGTGAGTTTTTTCTCGCCGTCAATAAACACCGGTGCGGCAGGTGCCTCGCCCGTGCCGGGCAAACTGATGCCGATGTCGGCATGCTTGCTCTCGCCCGGGCCGTTGACGATGCAACCCATGACGGCGACCTTGAGATGTTCAACACCGGGGTAACGGCTGCGCCACACCGGCATTTGCGCACGTAAAAAGTCGTCAATCTGTTTAGCCAATTCTTGGAAGGTGCTGCTGGTGGTGCGGCCACAACCCGGGCAGGCGGTGACGCTGGGCACAAACACGCGCAAGCCCAGGGCTTGCAATATCTCGTTGGCAATCACCACTTCTTGGGTGCGCAATTCACCGGGTTGTGGTGTCAAGGACACGCGAATGGTGTCGCCAATCCCCTCTTGCAACAAAATGGACAAAGCCGTGGTCGATGCCACCGTGCCTTTGGTGCCCATGCCGGCTTCGGTCAGGCCCAGATGCAAGGGGTAGTCGCAACGTCTGGCCAGCTCACGGTAGACCGCAATCAAGTCTTGCACGCCTGAGACTTTGCAAGACAGCAAAATCTGCGAGGCCTTCATGCCCATCTCTTGCGCCCGCTCGGCCGAGCTGATGGCCGAGGATATCAAAGCCTCGTACATCACCTGGCGAGCCGCCCAAGGCGTGGCGCGGCGACTGTTTTCATCCATCAGTTGCACCAGCAGTTCCTGGTCCAGACTGCCCCAGTTCACGCCAATCCGCACCGGTTTGTCCCAACGCAGTGCCGCTTCAATCATTTGCCCAAATTGGCGGTCTTTTTTGTCGCCCTTGCCCACATTGCCCGGGTTAATGCGGTATTTCGACAAAGCCTCGGCACAGGCCGGGTGATCGGTCAGCAAACGGTGACCGTTAAAGTGAAAGTCGCCAATCAACGGTACATGGATGCCCATTAGGTCGAGTTGCTCGCGGATATGCGGTACGGCCGCAGCGGCTTCCGGGGTGTTGACGGTGATGCGCACCATCTCAGAACCCGCCACAGCCAGTTCCTTGACTTGAATCGCGGTGCCAATCACGTCCACCGTGTCGGTGTTGGTCATGGACTGCACGCGCACCGGGGCATCACCGCCCACGGTCAACACATGAGCACCCCATTTCACTTGGGCTTGCAGGCTGCGCCGCGCTTGCGGTTGAGCAGCAGGGATAGGCGTTTCAATGTTCATCATTTCACCTCAAAACGGGCCACGGCTCCGCGGCTGAAAGGGGTTAAATCCAAGGGCTGGCCTCGTACCAGCACCTCGACCGCATCGGCCAGACCCACCACCACGGTCAAGGCGGGCATGCCCTTGACCGTGTGCGTTTCCCCGGCCTTGACCAATTGGCTAAAGACCAAGGCGCCGTTGCTGTCCTTGACTTCCACCCAGGCGTCATCCGATTTGCCTTTGAAAACCACTTCCAGCGCCCCGCTGGTCGACACAGAGGTTGAGGCCGCGGGCTTGAGTGAGGCGACAGCGTTACCGGGCGCCAAATCGGTGGAAGATTCAGAGGGCAGCAAGACCACCATCGGGGTAGAAGGCGCCGCTGCATCTGACACTGCGGCTTGCGGTATCACGGGATCTGACTGGGGCGCACTAGCTGGCCATTCTGGCAACCAAGCGACCAGCGCAATCAAGACCATCAACAACACCAGCCACAAAAATTTACGGCCAAAAACCAAACGAGGGCCGAAGTAACGAAAACCCCAAGCCTCTCGCGTGGACTCCAAGCTGGGCGGCAAGGCATGAAGGCGTTGGCTCGCTTGCGGCAGCAAAGCCAGGATAGGCGCCGCGTCAATTTTCAGTTGTCGGCAGACACTGTTGGCCAAGGCCCGCACAAAGACGGGGCCCGAAAGTGGGGTGTGGTCGTCTGCTTCCAAGGCCATCAATTGACGCACCGGGACCTTCAGCGCGACCGACAACATGCCCAGGTGCATACCGGCCCGCTCCCTTGCCTGGCGCAGCAAAGCACCTGCGCTCATTGCCGCGGTTGTCGTCTGCGGCTCCAGCTCCGACTTTTCGGTCACTGGGATCTCGGTGGATTCAGTCATCGTAGGCCTCGCGCTGGAAAGCATCCCATAGGGACGATGTTGGAAACCGTTTTTGCAGTTGCACAGCATAACGTTTCAAGGACGCTTCATCGGCATTTTTTCGCGCCCACTGGATGCCCAACCACAGGGCTTCGGGCGTCGCGGTAAAGGTGCTGTTGATGCTGGCCAAGACTTCGTTGGCACGCACCGTGTGCAATTGCTGCTGGTAACTTTGCTCCAAAGCCATTGGCGCTTCAGCACTGGGCTTTAGGGCCAAGGACTGCACCCACAAATTTTGCGCAGCATCATCATCGCCTGATTTTTGTGCGCAAACACCCCAAACCCAGAATGTTTTGGATTTGTCTACATACAAAGCCTGTTGTGCCGCACGATCAAAACGCTTAAAAGCTGCTGGAAACTGATTTTGCTCACACAGAAATAAGCCGTGGTTATGCGCAAGATCTGCGTGCCGCGAAGCCCCTTGTTCGGCGAGCAAGAAACTGCGTTCGGCCAAAGCAGGCTCATTCAGCCGAGCATAAATCAACCCCTGCAAACCCAGCGCCTGGGGCTCATCGGGTTGAGTCTCCAACACTTTGCTACTTTCATTAAGGGCGACGCGGTACTGGCCATTTTGAAAATAAGCAAAAGCCAAGGCCAGCCGCGGCGACAACATGGGGGTGGAATTTGCTGCGGGACTCACCGGTACCGCACAGCCGAACAGGGCCGCGAGCGCCCAGCACCAGCCCCAAATCCAACATCGGTGCAAAGGTATAAAGGGGGCCCAGAGTGATCGCATCGTCAAGCCCTGCCCTCAGCGCGATATCTCATCGACAGGACGCAGCATGATCGTGCGCTGCTGCGCGATACGCGTTTGTACCTGGGTCCGGTCTTTCACGTCACCGGCCAATTGGCCACAAGCGGCGTCGATGTCGTCGCCACGGGTTTTGCGCACGGTTGTGACCAAGCCTGCGTCTTGCAATTGCTTGGCAAACGCCAGCACCCGCGCCTGGGGCGAACGGAGCAAGCCCGAAGCGGGAAAAGGGTTGAAGGGAATCAGATTGAATTTGCAGCGCAGGCCGTCGCGGCCATGCTGACGCACCAAGGCGATCAAAGCCTCTGCGTGCTCAGGCTGATCGTTAACACCGTCCAGCATGCAATATTCAAAGGTGATGAAGTCGCGCGGTGCGTGCGCCAAGTAGCGGGTGCAGGTGCGCAGCAATTCGTCCAAAGGATATTTGCGGTTCAAGGGCACCAAGTTGTCGCGCAGCGCATCGGTGGGGGCGTGCAATGAAACGGCCAAGGCCACAGGACAATCGGCCGCCAAGCGATCCATCATCGGCACCACACCCGAGGTGGAGACCGTGACCCGTCGACGCGACAGGCCGTAGCCGTGGTCGTCCAACATGGCTTTCAAGGCGGGCAGTAAAGCACTGTAGTTTTGCAGGGGCTCGCCCATGCCCATCATCACGACATTGGAGATGACACGCGAATCCACTTTGAGGTGCCTGCGCAAAAAATGTTCGGCAAACCACAGTTGCCCCAGAATTTCTGCCGTCGTCAGATTGCGGCTAAAGCCTTGGTGGCCTGTGGAGCAAAAGCGGCAACCGACAGCGCATCCGGCTTGCGATGAAATGCACAAGGTTCCTCGATCGTCTTCGGGAATGAATACGGTTTCAACCGCATTGCCATCGCCCACATTGAACAGCCATTTGATCGTGCCATCGGCAGAGACGTGTTCAGAAAGGACCGGCAAGGCTTGGACATGGGCGTGGACTTTGAGTTTTTCTCTCAAAGACTTGGCCAAGTCGCTCATCTGGTCAAATTCGCTGGCCCCTTTTTGATGGATCCAGCGGAACAATTGGGTGGCGCGGAACCGCTTCTCACCCAAGCGCTCACAAAAAACGGCCAGCCCTTCCAGGTCGAATTCAAGAAGGTTGGCCGTCATGGGTCAATGGTCGCGAAAAAGTCGCGACGTGATTAACGTGCGTAAACGTTCATGCCAGCAAAGAAAAAGCCGATTTCCACAGCGGCAGTCTCAGCGGCATCCGAACCGTGCACAGCATTGGCGTCGATGCTGTCAGCAAAGTCAGCGCGAATGGTGCCAGGGGCAGCGTCTTTAGGGTTAGTGGCGCCCATCAGGTCGCGGTTTTTCAAGATCGCGCCTTCGCCTTCCAAGGCTTGGATCATGACGGGGCCGGAAATCATGAAGTCCACCAGGTCTTTGAAGAAAGGACGTGCGCTGTGCACAGCGTAGAACTGTTCAGCTTCGCCGCGTGACAGGTGAGCCATGCGAGCGGCAATCACTTTCAAGCCAGCAGCTTCAAAGCGAGCGTAGATTTGGCCGATCACGTTTTTAGCGACAGCGTCAGGCTTGATGATGGAGAGAGTGCGTTCGATAGCCATGAAATTTTCCTGATATAGAGTGATATTGAAACTTTTTGCCCTGCAGCAAAGCCTCTTATTCTAACCCGAGACGACCTGGCGGAAAGGAGTCAAGACCCCACAAACGCCTGGACATCCAAGGGCCATGTCAGCGGCTGCGACCGCCGCCACCGGCGCCGCGACGTGGACCGCCTGAGCGACCGCCTGGGGCCTTGGTCTGACGCTGGCGGCTGAAACTTTCGGCGCCAATATAGCCTTGGGATGTTTTCAAAGGGTCTGGCTGGCTGGCGCCCTCTTGGCGTGTTTTGCGATTGCCCGCACTGGCGGCCGGTACAGCGGTGCCCGGCATGCCACGGCCCATGGGCAGCGGACGTCGATCACGGCCTTGACCTGCACCCCGGCCCCGCGTTGCAGGGCGAGGAGCCGGTGCACGCGCCAGGGCCTCAGGGCCCCCGGCCGCTTTCATCAGGGCGCGAATATCGGCCTCTTCCAACTCCATCCAACCGCTGCGGCGCAAACCGTGCGGCAAGACCATGGCGCCATAGCGAATACGAATCAAACGGCTAACGGCATGGCCGACGGCCTCCATCATGCGGCGCACTTCGCGGTTGCGACCTTCTGAAATGGTGACGCGGTACCAGCAGTTGGCACCTTCGCCCCCGCCGTCTTCGATCGAGCCAAAGTTGGCCGGACCATCGTCCAGCATCACGCCGTCCAGCAGCTTTTGCTTTTCTTCTTTGCTCAAAGCGCCCAATACGCGCACCGCGTACTCACGCTCCAGGCCAAAACGCGGGTGCATCAACTGGTTGGCCAACTCGCCGGAGCTGGTGAACAGCAGCAAGCCTTCGGTATTTAGGTCCAAGCGACCGACCGACTGCCATTTGCCATGTTGCAAACGCGGCAATTTGCGAAACACCGTGGGGCGGTTTTGCGGATCGTCATGGGTGACGATTTCACCGGCCGGCTTGTGGTAGGCGATCACACGCGGCGGTGGCGGCGCAATGCGCACATGGATCAAGCGGCCATTGACCTTCACCTGGTCGCCATATTGGATACGCTGGCCGACGTGAGCAGGTTCGTTGTTGACCGAAATCCGGCCTTCCAAAATCAATTGCTCCATCTCCAATCGCGAGCCCATGCCAGCCTGTGCCAGCACTTTGTGCAACTTAGGGGATTCGGCTTGAGGCGCCAGTACCCGCTTGTTCAACAAGGGGGCGTCGACTTCGATGTCCGCGTCATATTGGCCAGACACCACGTCCGCCAAGCCAATGGCGCGCAGGCCGGCAGGCCCGGACGTTGCAGCGGGCGATGCCGCAGCTGCGTGTTCCTGGTCAGGTGTTGGCGAGTTGGCAGCCGACTCATCGTCAGCGTCGTGTGGGGGGAATGTCTCAGTCATGGTGCGGTGGCTCTTCTTCGGAAGTTTCGGCAGAAGGCTCTGTGACAAGACCGTCTTGGGAATAAAAGGTAGGGGAATAAGGTGCGGCAGCGTCTTGCACAGGCAGCAGCGTCAGCTCGAGTTCCGTGGACAAGACTTCTTCCAGCGATAACGCGGCCTGAACCGGTTCGTCATCCAGGGCGCTGGTCAGCAAGGAGGCCTGCGCATCGACGGATTGCAACAAGGGCAACTGATCCAGCGAGGACAACCCCAGATCGTCTAAAAACTGCTTGGTCGTGGCAAACAAACCAGGGCGACCCACGGTTTCCCGGTGACCGATCACCTCGACCCAGCCGCGATCTTCCAACTGCTTCAAAATGAGGCTGTTGATGGTGACGCCGCGAATGTCTTCCATGTCGCCCCGTGTCACCGGTTGACGGTAGGCAATGATGGCCAGCGTTTCCAGCACCGCACGGGTGTATTTCGGCGGTTTTTCAGGGTGCAACCGGTCAAGGTATTCACGCAGATCGGGGCGGCTTTGAAAACGCCAACCTGTGGCCACCGGCACGAGCTCGAGCCCGCGGGTTGCCCAATCCAGCTGGAGCTCTTCTAAAAGTTGCTTGACCGTGTCTGCGCCTAAAGCGTCGGCAAAAAGGACCCGCAAATCTCGTACAGAGACGGGTTGAGATGCACAAAGTAAGGCGGTTTCAAGGACACGCTTGGCTTGCGCCGTATTCATGGTGTCGTTCTTCCGGGAAAAATACGCCAGTGGCGTGACCAACGGATGTGAAGATTCAATCGTGGGCTGTGACGCGCAGGTTGAACCCTAAGCGAATCACCAAGACTGCGCAACACCGAAAGCCGAGTTTGCAGATTGGCAATTAGCTTTGATTGTAACTGAGACCCCAGGCATCCGTGGCCTGTTGCATGTCTGGGGGCATGGGTGAGCGAAAATCCAAAGCTTCGCCACTCACCGGATGGAGAAAGGCAAGGTGAAACGCGTGCAAGGCTTGGCGCGTCATGCCTGCAGCGGGCTTGCCGCCGTAGACTGCATCGGCCAGCAAGGGAAACCCCAAATGCGCCATGTGCACCCGAATTTGGTGCGTGCGTCCGGTGTGCAAGGTGCATTGAAGCCAGCAACCTTGGGCCGATTGCGCCACCAGATCGAAAGTTGTGGAGGCGGTTTTGCCTGAATGCCGAGCCAAATCGACTGCGGCCATGCGCAAGCGGTTGGCCGGATCACGCCCCACAGGTTGATCCAAGGTGTATCCGTCCTTCAGGCTCCAGGTGCCTGCGGCCAGGGCCCAGTACTGCCGCTTGACTTCGCGTGCCGCAATAAGTTGCACCAACGCATCCATGGTTTGCCGCGTTCGGGCCACCACCATCAAGCCACTGGTGTCTTTGTCCAGTCGGTGCACGATACCGGCTCGCGGCAGCGTGGCCGCCTGCGCATCCCTGGCCAACAAGCCGTTCAGCAAGGTGCCACTCCAGTTGCCTGGAGCCGGATGCACCACCAGACCCGCAGGTTTGTTCAGGACACACAGATGGGGGTCTTCGTAGACCACGTCGAGCGCCATGGCCTCGGGTTTGAAGGCCTGGGACTGAGGTGTCGCCCTGAGTTCCACTGACAACTCCACACCGGCCTTGACCTTGGCCGCCGATTTGGCGGCGGGTAGCCCGGCCAGTAAAACGGCGCCTTGTTCAATCAGTTGCTGCAAATAACTGCGCGAGAACTCCGGTACACATTGCGCCAAGACGCGATCCAGTCGCTCACCATGCAGCGCCACGGGCACGGCAAAATGACGCCACTCAGAGGTCTCGGCAGACTCACCGTCGCCCAGGATCGCATCCAAAAGGCCTTGCGTCTCATCCGCTTCGGGGGGGGTCGATATAATCAATTGGCTAGAGTTTCTACAAGGTTGCGAGATGCGTGGTTTCAGATTATCGGTGTTCCCGCTGGGGCTGGCTTTGATGGCCACATTCATACTGTGCGCCTGTTCCAGTACACCCATCGACAACACGGCAGGTTGGTCGAGCGAAAAGCTATTCAACGAGGCCAAGGATGAAGCCAAATCAGGCGCCTGGGACAAGGCCATTGGCATGTTCGACAAGCTCGAAGGCCGCGCAGCAGGAACAACCTTGGCCCAACAAGCCCAATTGGAAAAAGCTTTTGCGCAATTCAAAACCGGCGACAAGATCCAAGCCCTGGCGACCTTAGAGCGGTTCCTGAAACTGCACCCCGCCAGCCCCGCCATTGACTATGCGCTGTACCTAAAGGGTCTGATCAATTTCAATGAAAACCTAGGCTTGTTTTCTTTTCTGACACGCCAGGACTTGTCTGAGCGCGATCAAAAGGCGGCCAAAGACTCTTACGAAGCTTTTCGAGAGTTGAGTTCGCGCTTTCCCGACTCGAAATACGCGGTCGATGCGCGCCAAAGGATGACCTATATCGTCAACTCCTTGGCCTCCTACGAAGTCCATGTGGCACGTTATTACTACAACCGCGGCGCTTATGTGGCGGCCATCAACCGTGCGCAATTGGCGATTTCGGATTTTCAAGGCGTGCCTGTGGTGGAAGAAGCCCTGAATATTTTGATCAGTTCGTATGAAGCCCTGGGTATGACTGAATTGCGTGACGACACCCGACGCGTACTGGAAAAAAGCTACCCCAAAATTGCCCCCACCAAGGGCCTGGCCGACGCTAAGGCTTGGTGGAGATTTTGGTAAGCCTCTCCAAAGCATCTTCGAATTCAGCGGGATGTTGCAAGACCCGCATGGCAGGCAAGCTGGCCAGCAGTCGTTTGCCATAGCCCATGCTGGCCAAGCGGGGGTCGCACACCACCAAAATCCCGTGATCGGTTTCACTGCGAATCAAGCGCCCTGCCCCCTGCTTCAAGGCCACGGCGGCCTCGGGCAATGAATACGCGGCAAAAGCGCTGCGCCCCTCGCGCTCAAAGCGTGCTGAACGCGCCTCCACCAAAGGATCATTGGGTGGTGGGAAAGGCAGCTTGTCGATCACGACCAACTGCAAAGCCTCACCGGGCACATCAAAGCCCTCCCAAAAGGAGGCCGAGGCCACCAAAATGCAACCGAGCTGACCGTCTTGTGCGCCTTGGCGAAAGCGCTCCATCAAGCGACGCTTGGGCCCCTGCCCTTGCACCAGTACCTCCACGGACCCTGACAAAGTCAGATCTTCTGACAAGGCCTGACCGATGCTGCGCATGGCGGCCAAGGTGGTGGTCAGCACCAAGGTGCGCCCACCCAGAGTCAGCGCCGCCGGTCCGACCAATTCGGCAACAAGACGGCTGTGATGGGCTTCATTCGGGCGCGGCATGTGGCGGGGCACGTACACCCCCGCCTGGTCCGCATAATTGAAAGGGCTCGAGACCTGCAACAAGCGGGCCTGCATCAAGCCGCAGGGCTCGGTGAACCACCGCATCTGCGCGTCGTCGCCCAATGTGGCCGAAGTGAAGATGAAGGCCTTGCGATACGGCAAGGGTTCGGCCGGTGCATCTTCAAAGACTTTTTCCAAATCCTGGTCATCGCCACTGGTCGGTTTCATCCCCAACATTTGTGCCTGGACGGCATCGGCAATATCCAGCGGCGACTCCACCAAGCGCAGTTGTATGCCGATTTCAAGCCAACGCACCGACTCTGTGGCACAGGGCTTCTCAAACCGGTGCAAGGTTTGCAGCAAGGCCGCAAAGCGCTCATACAAACGGACAAAGTCAGGTGCCAGTTCGGCCACGGTTTCCAAGGCGTCCATATTGCGTTTGCAGGCGGTCTGCACGTCGCTTAAACCTTGCTGCCATGCAGACAGGTTCAGGCCCGAGGGCTCGACCTCGGTCCAACGCAAGCGCGCGCCGGCACGGAACTCAGAGGCGGTCAATCGCAAATCGCGGGCTGATTTTTCCAGCTCACCGGTCACGGCAGACCAATCCACCAAGCCCCTGGCCAACTGCAAGCCAGCACCCAAGACATCACGTGCCAGATCGATCAACTGCCCGGTGGTGATGTTATGGCCCAGAAAATTCACGCCAATTTCATTGAGCTGATGGGCTTCGTCAAACACCGTCACCCGCACCGTGGGCAGCAGCTCGGCCATGCCCGACTCGCGCACCGTCAAATCGGCAAAAAACAAATGGTGATTGATCACCACCACATCGGCCGCCAAAGCCTCTTTGCGCGCCAGATTCACATGACAGGCTCTGAACTTAGGGCATTGAGAGCCAAGGCAGTTATCGCGGGTCGAAGTCACCAAGGGAATCACCGGCGAGCGGTCGTCCAAGCCCGACAATTCAGACAAATCACCCGTGAAGGTGGCATGCGACCAGGTCTCAATCTTGGCCAATGCATGGGCATAGGCACGGTCAGAGGCCTCGTGCCCCTGGCGTGACTGCTCCAAGCGGTGCAAGCACAGGTAACTGCCGCGGCCCTTGAGAAGGGCCACCTTGACCGGCAAGCCCAAGGTTTGGATCAGCTTGGGAATATCCCGGGAAAACAATTGGTCTTGCAATGCTTTGGTGGCCGTGGACACCAGGGCCCTTTGACCGCTGAGCAACACCGGCACCAAGTACGCGTAGGTTTTACCCACGCCCGTGCCAGCCTCTACCACCAACTCGCCCCCCTGCTCAACCACTTCGGCAATGGCTAGCGCCATTTGAGTTTGCCCCTCACGCGGTTGGAAATAGGCCGAACTCGAAGCCAAAATGCCGTCAACGGCAAAGGCATGGACCACGGCGCTCGTCAAGTCGCTCAAGCGGGCTCCTTGGGTTCTAAAAGCCATTGCAAACGTGCGATGTGATCGCGCAGCACCAACTTGCGTTTTTTCAAACGGCGAATGCGCAATTCATCAATAGCCGGATGCAGGCTGAGCTGGTCGATCAAGGCATTCAGATCGGCGTGTTCAATTTGCAATTCAATGCATTGGCGCTGGGGCGAACGCAAATCAAGGTCGGTTGTCATCTAGCTCTTTGGACTCAGGTTGTTTGGCATCCAGGCGTTCTTGACGTTCGATCAAGGACAAGGCTCTTTGAGCAGCGCGCAATGCCTGTTCTTGCTTGTCAATGGGGGCCAGTGCTTGGCGGCGCTGCAAGCGGGCCGATTGCAGGCAATTGTTCACCATGAAATGCTGCCAGCATTGCCGGGCGGAGCGGTCAAAGTCGGCCGTAATGGCATTCCGTTCATTTTGCAAAGCCAGCTTTTGAGCCTCTATTTGAGGCCTGTCCATGGGCTCTGCGGCCAGACAGCTGAAGGCGCCGAGCAGACACCAGAGGCAGAGCAAAAAAACAAACCTGCCACTGGTACTCATGTGATGTCCGTGTTCACGGTACGGTGCTCAAGAGCCAGGAACTCGGCCGATTGCATTTCGTGCAAGCGCGATACAGTGCGCGGAAATTCGTGCACCAAGGGCCCCGCCACGTACAACTCCTCGGGCGGCACCTGCGCCGACATGATCAACTTGACGCGTCGGTCATACAACACGTCGATCAACCAGGTGAAGCGCCGGGCCTCAGACGCCAAACGCGCTGGCATGCTCGGCACATTGCTCAAGAGCAGGGTGTGGAATTGGCTGGCAATTTCCAAATAGTCATTTTGTGAACGGGCGCCGCCACACAGGGCCTTGAAATCAAACCAAACCACCCCGCCAGCGCGGCGCTTGGCCTGAATCTCCCGGGCCTCGATGTGCAAGACAGGTGATTCGTCATGGCCGCTGACCAGCTGCGCAAAGGCTTGCGTCATTTCAGCATCCACCTCGGGAGTCAAGGGCGTGAGGTACAGGCGCAGCATTTCCAAGGTGCGTTGCCGGTAGTCGGTGCCATTGTCCACATTCACCACCTCCATGCGCGCATTGAGCAAGGCAATGGCGGGCAAAACGCGATCACGGTGCATGCCACCGGGGTAAAGACCGTCGGGCATGAAGTTGGATGTGGTGACAAAACCCACCCCATGGTCCAACAAGGCGGCCAACAAACGGTACAAAATCATCGCGTCGGTGATGTCGGCTACATGGAACTCGTCAAAACAGATCAAGCGGTAGCGCTTGGCCATGCGCTTGCCCAGGACATCCAAGGGGTTGACCGTGCCTTGCATCAAGGCGAGTTCGCGGTGCACCTCGCGCATGAATTCATGAAAGTGCAAGCGGGTTTTTTTCTCTATCGGCACCGCATTGAAAAAGCAGTCCATCAAGAAACTTTTGCCCCGGCCCACGCCGCCATACATGTAGACGCCCTTCGGGATTTCTGGACGGTTCAGCAGCTTCTTTAGCGGGTTGGAACGTTTGGCTTTGTAGCCGGCCCATTCGTCGGCGCACCGCTGCAGTGCTTGCACAGCGCGCAACTGGGCCGGATCGCTTTGGTAGCCCCGCGCGGCGAGCTCTTGTTGGTAATTCTGGAGGACTGACATACAGCCGGTATTGTCTCTGAAATTTGAAATGAAAAAGCCCACTGTTATCAGCGGGCTTTCAAGGCCTCAAGAGGCTTAGGGTCTAAAGAACTTAGAAATTCAAAGTGCGCTTGTCCACGGCCAAGGCCGCTTCTTTCGTGGCTTCGCTCAGGGAAGGATGTGCATGGCAAATGCGGGCGATGTCTTCGGCCGAAGCCTTGAACTCCATCGCCACCACGGCTTCAGAAATCAACTCAGACACCTGAGGGCCGACCATGTGCACGCCCAAAATTTCGTCGGTCGTGGCATCGGCCAAGAACTTCACCATGCCGGTGGTGTCGCCCAAAGCGCGGGCCCGGCCGTTCGCCAGGAACGGGAATGTGCCTGCTTTGTAAGCCACGCCGTCGGCTTTGAGTTGCTGCTCCGTGCGGCCCACCCATGCGATTTCGGGGCTGGTGTAGATCACCCAGGGAATGGTGTTGAAGTTGACATGACCGTGTTGACCGGCAATGCGCTCGGCCACGGCAACGCCCTCTTCTTCTGCCTTGTGCGCGAGCATGGGGCCACGCACCACATCACCCACCGCCCATACGCCGGGCAGATTGGTTTTGCAGTCAGCATCGACCACAATGGCGCCGCGCTCGTCGAGCTGCAGGCCAATGGCTTCTGGGTTCAAACCAATCGTGTTGGCCACGCGACCAATCGAGATGATCAGCTTGTCGGCGTCTAACACCACGGCTTCGCCTTTGGCGTTGGTGTAATTGACGGTGACGCCTTTTTTGCCATTGACGATCT
This sequence comes from Comamonadaceae bacterium, assembly GCA_947452785.1. Taxonomy (GTDB): domain Bacteria; phylum Pseudomonadota; class Gammaproteobacteria; order Burkholderiales; family Burkholderiaceae_C; genus Limnohabitans_A. The sequence continues at coordinate 57,003 of CANGDZ010000011.1, forward strand.
CACCGACTGTCACGCCGAGTTCGATCTTTAAGCCTTGCTTGTCAAAAGCCTTCTTGGCTTCTTTGGCGATTTGCTCATCCACCGCGCCCAGAAACGTGGGCAGGCCTTCGAGGATGGTCACGTCAGCACCCAGACGGCGCCAGACAGAACCCATCTCCAGACCAATCACGCCGGAACCAATCAAGGCCAGTTTCTTGGGTACAGCACCAACCCGTAAGGCACCGTCGTTAGACAGCACGTTGACTTCATCAAACGGTGTGCCTGGCAAGGCACGCGCGTTAGAACCGGTGGCGATGATGACTTGCTTGGCGGTAATAGATTCATCCGTCTTGCCAGCCACATTGATGGTGTAGCCGCCTTCGGCTTGGCCGGCAAAGCTGCCGCGACCGTGGAAGAACGTGATCTTGTTCTTTTTGAACAGGTACAAGATGCCGTCGTTGTTTTGCTTCACCACGTTGTCCTTGCGGGCCAACATCTTGGTCACGTCCATCTTCACGTCTTTCGCGCTGATGCCGTGTTCTGCGAAGTGATGGTTGGCATGGTCAAAGTGCTCACTGGACTGCAGCAAGGCTTTGGACGGAATGCATCCCACGTTGGTGCAGGTGCCGCCAGGGGCTGGGCCGCCGGCTGCGTTTTTCCACTCGTCGATACACGCGACTTGGAAACCCAGTTGGGCGGCGCGAATGGCCGCGATGTAGCCGCCGGGGCCACCGCCAATGACGACGACATCAAATTGTTTGCTCATGTCAATTCCAATCAGATGTCGAACAAGAGGCGGGCTGGATCTTCCAGCGCTTCTTTCATGGCCACCAAGCCCAAGACAGCTTCGCGGCCGTCAATGATGCGGTGGTCATACGACATGGCAAAGTAGTTCATGGGGCGAACCACGACTTGGCCGTTTTCCACCATGGCGCGGTCTTTGGTCGCGTGCACGCCCAAAATAGCCGACTGCGGTGGGTTGATGATGGGGGTCGACATCATCGAGCCGAAAGTGCCGCCGTTGGAGATGGAGAAAGTACCGCCGGTCATTTCTTCCATGCCCAGCTTGCCGTCACGGGCTTTGACGCCGAACTCGGCAATTTTCTTCTCGATGTCGGCAAAGCTCATTTGGTCAGCGTTGCGCAAAATGGGCACCACCAAACCACGTGGCGAACCGACAGCGATACCAATGTCGAAATAACCGTGGTAAACGATGTCGTTTCCGTCCACCGAGGCGTTGAGCACGGGGAACTTCTTCAGGGCGTGCACTGCGGCCTTGACAAAGAAGCTCATGAAACCCAGCTTGCAGCCATGTTCCTTCTCAAAACGCTCTTGCATGCGCTTGCGCATGTCCATGACCGGCGCCATGTTGATTTCGTTGAAGGTGGTCAGGATGGCATTGGTCGATTGCGATTGCAGCAAACGCTCGGCCACGCGGGCGCGCAGACGTGTCATGGGCACGCGTTGCTCTGGACGATCGCCTAGGCTTGGCGCTTTGGTCGCCACTTGCGGCAATGACTTGGTGGGCACGCCCGTGGGGATCACGGCAGCAGTCGATTGCACACCACCGGACACCCCACCTGCAATGTTTGACAGCACATCGCCCTTGGTCACGCGGCCATCTTTGCCGGTGCCAGGCACGGAGCCTGCGGCCAATTGGTTGTCGGCCATCAGTTTAGAAGCCGCAGGCATCGCCACACCGGCTTTGCTGTTGGACACAGCGGCAGCAGCGGTGACAGGCGCGGCAGGCGCCGATGCAGTCACTGCGGCTGGGGATGCTGCAGGGGCCGAGGCACCCACTTTGCCGTCGGTGTCGATGCGTGCAATCAGTTGCTCGGCGGCCACGGTGCCGCCATCGGCCACCAAGATTTCGCACAACACACCGGAGGCCGGTGCGGGCACTTCAAGCACCACTTTGTCAGTCTCGATGTCGATCAGGATTTCGTCTGCAGTCACAGACTCGCCCACTTTTTTCTTCCATTGCAGCATGGTGGCTTCTGCCACAGATTCAGACAGCTGAGGAACTTTGACTTCTACGATTGCCATATCAATTCTTTCTTGTATGTGAGTGTGGATTGCGCGGACTTATTTGGTCAGCACAAAACCTTTGATCTTGCCGAAAGCGCCTTCAACCAGCGCTTTTTGCTGTTCTTGGTGCAGGTGTGAGTAACCCACGGCTGGCGACGCGGAAGCGGCACGGCCCGAGTAACCCAGCTTTTGACCCGACAACATGTTTTCGTGGATGTAGTGCTGCACAAAGAACCAAGCGCCTTGGTTTTGCGGTTCATCCTGTGTCCAGACCAATTCCGTGGCGTTGGGGTACTTTTTAAGTTCAGAAGCAAAAGCTTTGTGTGGGAACGGATAAAGCTGCTCAGCACGCAAAATGGCCACATCGTCAGCACCCAATTCTTCGCGCTTCTTCACCAGGTCGTAATACACCTTGCCAGAACAGACCACCACGCGTTTGACCTTGTCGGCCTTGAGCGCCTTGTTTTCAGGGATCACGGTTTGGAACAGACCTTTGGTGAACTCCGACACAGGCGATGTGGCGTCTTTGTTACGCAGCAGCGACTTGGGTGTGAAGATGATCAAAGGCTTGCGCAGGTCACGCACCATTTGGCGACGTAACACGTGGAAGATCTGGCTGGCCGTGGTGGGCTGCACGATCTGCATATTGGTGTCAGCGGCCAATTGCATGAATCGCTCCAGACGCGCCGAGCTGTGCTCTGGGCCTTGGCCTTCGTAGCCGTGAGGCAACATCAAAGTCAGGCCGTTGACACGGCCCCACTTGACTTCACCTGAGGCGATGAACTGGTCGATCACCACTTGCGCACCGTTGGCGAAATCGCCAAACTGCGCTTCCCAAATCACCATGGTGTTGGGGTCGTTAGAGGCGTAGCCGTATTCAAAACCCAGCACCGCTTCTTCGGACAGGATGGAATCGATCACGACAAAGGGGGCTTGGTTCTCAGTCACGTTTTGCAACGCGACATAGGTACCGGTGTCCCATTTTTCACGCTTTTGGTCGTGAATCACAGCATGGCGGTGTGTGAAGGTGCCACGGCCGCAATCTTCACCTGACAAACGCACCGGGTAGCCGCTGGCCACCAGTGAAGCAAACGCCATGTGCTCCCCCATACCCCAATCCACAGGTGTATCGCCACGGCCCATGGCGGCGCGGTCGTCGTATACCTTTTTCACCAACTGGTGAGGAGTGACCGACTCAGGGATGGTGGTGATTTTGGTGGCCAGGCGTTTCCACTCGGCCAAGGGGATGGCGGTCTCACCCGCATCGGTCCACTTCTTGCCCATAAAGGGTGACCAGTCCACCGTGAACTTGGTTTTGAAGTTGGTCAGCACTGGGTCATCGGTGTGCTTGCCTGCTTCCAAAGCGGCGCGATACGCCTTGACCATATCGTCGCCCAAACTCTCGCCCAAGCCTTGATTGGTCAATTTATCGGCAAACAATTTGCGGGTGCCAGGGTGAGCGGCAATTTTTTTGTACATCAACGGCTGGGTCAATGCGGGGGTATCTTGCTCGTTGTGACCCAACTTGCGGAAACACACGATGTCCAAGACCACGTCCTTGCGGAAGGTCATGCGGTATTCGAGGGCCAGTTGTGTGGCCAAGACCACGGCCTCTGGATCGTCTGCGTTGACGTGCAACACAGGCGCTTCCACCATTTTCACGATGTCGGTACAAAACACGCTGGAGCGCATGTCGCGTGGGTCCGAGGTGGTGAAACCAATTTGGTTGTTGACGATGATATGCACGGTGCCGCCAGTGGCGTAGCCACGGGTTTGCGCCAGGGCCAAGGTTTCTTGGTTCACACCTTGACCGCCAAAAGCGGCGTCGCCGTGCACCAACACGGGCAACACTTGGCTGCCAGTGGGGTCGGCGCGGCGGTCCATACGCGCGCGCACAGAGCCTTCCACCACGGGGTTGACGATTTCCAAGTGCGAAGGGTTAAAAGCCAAAGACAAGTGGACCGGGCCGCCAGGGGTGGACACGTCCGAGCTGAAACCTTGGTGGTATTTCACGTCGCCTGATGGCAATTCTTCAGGCGCGGTGTGGTCAAACTCGGCGAACAAGTCGGCTGGCAATTTGCGCATGGTGTTGACCAGCACGTTCAAACGGCCACGGTGGGCCATACCGATCACGACTTCTTGCACGCCTTTGAGGCCGGCCGAGTTGATCAACTCGTCCATCGCGGCGATAAAGCTTTCGCCGCCTTCCAGCGAGAAACGCTTTTGACCGACGTACTTGGTGTGCAAATAGCGCTCAAGTCCTTCTGCTGCGGTCAAGCGCTCCAAAATGGCTTTTTTCTTTTCGGAATTGAAGTTGGGCTTGCTGCGGATGCTCTCCAGCTTCTCCTGCCACCAGCGCTTTTCAGCTTGGTCGGTGGCATACATGTACTCGGCGCCCAGGGTGCCGCAGTAGGTTTCGCGCAAGGCGTTGAGCAATTCGCGCAAGGACATATTGTTCTTGCCGAAGAAGGTGTTGCTGGTGTCGAACACGGTTTCTTGGTCGGAATCTGTGAAACCGTAGAAAGCGGGGTCCAGGTCTGGGATCTTGGGACGCTCGGTACGCTTTAAGGGGTCGAGGTCGGCCCAGCGTTGCCCCACGTTGCGGTAGGCCGCAATAAGTTGCTGCACAGCGGTACGCTTGCGTCCCATTTCCACACTTTCACTGGCCATGACGACTTTGGTGCCGCCCGATTTGGCGCGCTCAGCAAAGGCGTTAATGACGGGCAAGTGCGGTACATCCTTGGCGTTGGAGCCATCGACTGCGGGGACATGCTGGAGGGCGTCGAAGTATTCGCGCCATGAATCAGGGACGCTACCGGGATTGGCCAGGTAGTTTTCGTACATCTCTTCGACATATGGGGCATTGCCGCCGAACAGGTACGTATTGCCTTGGTAGGCAGAATAGACGGAATTTGTCTCGCTCATTTTTCGCTGACCTCCGTTCCCCTTGAGGAAACATTAGTTGGTTGATGTATACCTTCCGCGACACGGCTGGACCGGTTGGCGGATGCGACTGTGGCATGGGAAGGGCCTAAGTAACAACCATCATTGTGCCATGGGTTCACCGTGATCTAACTTACAGGTTCCGAAAAGAAACTCGCATACACAAAGACCCCGAATGGGGGTCTTTGTGTATCAAACCTTGATCAAGTCGACGATTTGTTGCAACGCCGCCGGGTCATCCATGGTGGTCAGGTCGCCAGGATCACGGCCTTCGGCCACGGCCTGGATGGCGCGGCGCAGCAATTTGCCGCTGCGCGTCTTCGGCAAAGAAGTGACAAACAACACCCGCGAAGGCCGCGCCACGGCGCCGAGTTGCGAGTCCACCACCTTCATCACTTCGCCCTCCAGCTTAAGACGGGCTGCCGCATCGGTCAGGCCCGAGGTGTCTTTGACGATGGCAAAAGCCATGGCCACCTGCCCCTTTAGCTGATCGGCCACACCGACCACGGCCACTTCGGCGATATTCGGATGGCTTGAAATACTCTCTTCAATCTCACGTGTGCCCAAGCGGTGACCTGCGACGTTGATCACGTCATCGGTGCGGCCCAAAATGAAGAAGTAGCCATCCTCGTCGCGCACCGCCCAATCGAAGGTGTTGTAAACCTGCTTGTTGGGCACCGTGTTCCAGTAGGTACTGACAAAGCGCTTGTCATCGCCCCAAATGGTTTGCAAGTTACCGGGAGGCAAGGGGCCGTCAATGGTCAAAACGCCTTTTTGATTCGCACCCGTCAGCTCTTCGCCGGTTTGATCGTCCACCAATTTGACGTTGTAGCCGTACACCGCTTTGCCGGGCGAGCCGAACTTGCTGGGGGCTTTTTCCACGCCGTTGCAAATGGTCAAAATCGGCCAACCGGTTTCGGTTTGCCAGTAATTGTCGATGATGGGCTTGCCGTTCAAGCCTGCTGAAATCCATTTGGCGGTGGGCTCGTCCAGCGGCTCACCCGCCAAAAACAAGGCTTTGAGGCTGGACAGGTCGTACTTACTGAGCAACGCAGGGTCTTGTTTTTTCAGCACTCTAATGGCCGTGGGTGCGCTGAACATGATGTTGACTTTGTATTTCTCCACCAAGCTCCACCAGATGCCGCCATCAGGACGGGTCGGTAGGCCTTCGTACATGATGGTGGTCATGCCACCGATCAGTGGACCATAGATGATGTAGCTGTGGCCCACCACCCAGCCGATGTCGCTGGTGCAAAAGAAGGTGTCACCCGGCTTGCTTTGGTAAATATGGGGGATGCTCGACGCCAGGGCCACGGTGTAGCCGCCGGTATCGCGTTGCACGCCTTTGGGCTTGCCGGTGGTGCCCGATGTGTACAGGGTGTAACTGGGATGCGTGGACTCGACCCAGACGCAGGGCACGACCGTGTCCATGTGCTTGGTGCGCTCAGTGGCGTAGTCCACATCGCGCCCCGCCACCGGCGTGTAAGCCACCAACTGGCGGTCCACCATCAAAACACTGGAAGGTTTGTGGGCCGACAGGCGAATTCCCTCGTCCAACAGGGGTTTGTAGGCCACGCCCTTGCCGCCACGTGAGCCGGCGTCGGCGCTGATGATGACCCTTGGGGAAGCGTCCTCAATTCGGGTTGCCAAGGAATGCGAAGCAAAACCACCGAACACCACCGAGTGAATCGCCCCCAAACGCACGCAGGCCAACATGGCAAAAGCCGCCTCGGCGATCATGGGCATGTAGATCAGCACACGGTCACCTTTGACCACGCCCAGGTCTTGCAAAATGGCGGCCATGCGCTGGACTTCGGCGTGCAGGTCGCGGTAGGTGTAGGTTTTTTCTTGGTCGGTTTCGGTCGAAACAAAAATCAAAGCCGCCTGATCGGCGCGGTCTTGGAGGTGGCGGTCCACCGCGTTGTGGCACAGATTGGTCTCGCCGCCCACAAACCATTTGGCAAAAGGCGGATGGCTGTAGTCACAAATCTGCTGCGGCGCTACGGACCAATCCACCAACTTGGCTTGCTCGGCCCAAAAGGCGTCACGGTCATTGATCGAGCGTGCGTGAAAGTCAGCAAAGCTGGCCATGGAGGTCTTATATGGATGCCTCCCGGGTAGCAAGAGAAATTTGTGTTGTGTTGCGAAGAAGTCGGCTGCTCTCTTATATCCGGCCTTGATTGCGTGGTCCGTCTGATTTCCCAGACTCGCCCGCTGGCCCCG
>CANGDZ010000012.1 GCA_947452785.1 Comamonadaceae bacterium
CAGCACTGGCCAGTATGGCGTTGTAGTCATTGACGATGGCTTGTACTTTAGCGGCCGTGTCGGTTTTGCTGCCATCGATGGATGCGGTGTTGAGTGCGCTGTTGAGTGCGGCAAGGTTGCCTGCGGTCACCCCAGTCACGCCTGCTGTGGTGTAAGTGTCTAAACTGGGAGCGGTGGGGGTAGCACTGTCGTTTTGCGAAGCAGTTTGGATTGCGGTAATTGCATTGGCCGCAGCTGCCTCTCCGCTGCTAGCTATTGTTTGAAGCTTGCTAAGGGTGTTCACGCCAGAGCCATCGTCTGGGCTCGCTTTGATGGCCGACTGCACGGCACTGAGGTTGGATGCCGTCACGCCGGTCACGCCCAGCAATACCAGTTGCGCCAAGGTAGGCGCAGTGCCTGCGGCGGCGGCGGCCACCACAGCGTTGGCTGCATCGGCTAAGGCCTGCACTTCAGACACAACATCCACAGCCGTTGAGGGTTTGCCGTCGATTACGTTGTCGAGCAGACTTAAACCGTTACCGGTAGGGGCGCCTGAGATGCCAATGTCGAGGTATTGAGCTGTCGTCAGGAGCGTCGTGGTGTTGCCTGCAGTGCCGTCAGCGCTAGCCAGTATGGCGTTGTAGTCATCAACAATGGCTTGAACTTTAGCGGCCGTGTCGGTTTTGCTGCCATCGACTGTTGTTGTGTTGAGTGCGCTATTTATTGCCGCAAGGTTTGCTGCGGTCACCCCTGTCACGCCGGCCGAAGTGTAGGTTGTCAGGCTCGGTGTGGAGCTGGTTGCGCTGTCATTTTGTGCAGCTGTTTGGATCTCAGCAAGTGCTGTAGCTTGATCAGTTGTAACGCCACCGCCACCGCCACCGCCAGCGGCAACAAGTCCGACAGCGCCCAGAACAGCCAAAGCGCCAATACCGGTCCCCGCACCAGCCACTGCCAACAAGGGCAAGGCTTGCGGCGTGATCTCGGTTATTGCGAGAGGGACAAGGCTTCCATCCTGAACTGCCAACCTGTCTGCATTGGTGAACTGCCACCCTTCCCCATCTAAAGAAGCACCCTGAGTTCCATAAAAATTGTCAATTTCTACAAGCGGCTCGCCGTCCACGCTGAGTTCTAAATTGTCACCAACTCTTTTGAGTTGGATGGGCTTGCCGTTGATTAATTCGCGACCGGTTTGCTTGACGCCATCAATGACCAGTTCAACTTTGCTGTTGGGTACTGCTTGAATTTTGATTGGATTGTTAGGGGAGACCAAGTATCCTTGGGTCTCAGAAAGACCTGTTACTTGTGTATTTTTGAGGGTCAATTTCATATATAGTGCCTTTTAAATATGACTTATGATGTATTTGTTACTTCAAAGTGACTCAATTTAAGCATATAAATTTCATAATATTTGTTCGCAAAGGCACATAAGAGTATTTTTTTGTGTAAAAAATTGTTCATAATTATCAATTCTGTGAAATTTGAAGAGTGGCCGAAAGTCCCTGCTTTCAGGTGATAGATGCATTTCATCAACAGATAAAAGGCAGACCATATGAGTGTTGTGTTGGCTACAGTGAGTTCAGAAAAAATTCGACATGTGGGGCCGTAATTAGTGGAGGTGCGCAGAATTTGCAAGATTGCTAAACCCAAGCACGCAACGCGTGACGTCGCATGGCCACAGAGATGTCAATGCGGGGTTTGAGTGCTGTTCCGCTGAATCGCAGAAGTGATGTGAAATATCACACGTCGGTGTAATTTATTTCGAGGTGCGGTGTGAACCATGCCAAAATCCTCACGTTCATTGACAAGGAGATACACCATGAACAAGAGTGAGTTGATTGAAGCGTTGGTCAAAGAAACAGATATGAGCAAGGCCGCTGCAGGCCGTGCTTTGAATGCCTTGGTGGACATCATCACCAAGACCGTTGCCAAAAAACAAGATGTGCAATTGATTGGTTTTGGTACCTTCAAAGCCACCAAGCGTGCTGCGCGTAAGGGCAAGAACCCACGTACAGGCGAGCCTTTGAAAATTGCGGCAGCCACAGTGCCTAAGTTCTCAGCTGGTGCCTCGTTCAAAGCAGCAGTGAACAAGAAAAAGTAACTTTTTACTTGTCTTTGTAAACAGGCGGCCAAGGGTAACCTTGCCGCCTTTTTCTTGTGCGCCCAGCATGGGCGCACTCCTACGGGTGCAAGTCCCGTCGCAAGTTGATCACGACGAGCGAAGTGAAGCGCAACTGCATGAGGGTGACCGAGTGTGGGAAGGAAGCGTGGAACATAAACTGTGAGCCGATGAACAAGAATCGGATACGAGGCACTGCCAAGCAGGGCGACTGGGCAAGAAACCAAGAAGCTCTTGTGATCAAAGCGAGGTGGTGTATATCCGGCGGTTGTGCAGTGAAGGAGTGCGTTCTTACCTAGGGGAGATCTCACTTTACGCCTGAAAGGGTGACGGTGTCGAACCGCAGTGAGAGGTCAGCAGAGGTCGTAGTAGCTCGAGTCGGTAACCGATGAGGAAGAACTAAAAGGGCGAAGGACCGAACGAAGGGGAGTGTTAACGGACGTGAATATGTCAAAGGTCATGCATCAGATGTCAGCGAGGGCGAGCGGGTGAAGGCGGGTATGGGTGAAGCCCCGTGAACCATGACACACATGAACCTAAACTCTTCGAACCGCCTGGTGCGGACCCGCATGCCAGGTGGTGTGGCAGGGGCGGAGCCTAACGACTCCCCCCTATGCCGATAGGCTTAGGCGTTAGCCTTTTTGGGATTACCAGGCATCCACAAAGCCATGGCCTTTTGAACCTTGCAGTTGTGTAGTCGAATCCAATCCACGGACCAGCCAATTTCGGGTTTCGCAGGGGTCAATCACCGCGTCAATTTCCAGGGTCTGCGCCATGTTGATGGCCTTGCCGATTGCGTAGCGTTCAGCCACCAATTGGGCAAACAAGGCGTCACGATCAGCCCCTTCAGGCTGGGTTTGCAACTCTTTGCTGAAACCCAGGCGCACCGAGCCTTCCAGGCCCATGGGGCCAAATTCACCAGTGGGCCAAGAGATGGTGAACACCGGCGCATCAAAGCCACCAGCGGTCATGGCTTGCGCGCCGAGGCCATAGCCTTTGCGCATCACGATGGCGAAGAACGGCACCTTCAATTTCGCCGCCACCACAAACATGCGGCTGGTGTGCCGCACCTGAGCTTGGGCTTCAATGTCGGGGCCGACCATGAAGCCCGGGGTGTCGGTCAACGACACCAAGGGCAGTCCATGGGCATTGCACAGTTGCATGAAGCGGCTGGCTTTGTCCGCGGCATCGGCATCAATGGCGCCGCCCAGATGCAAAGGGTTGTTGGCCATGATGCCGACGGCGCGGCCTTCGATGCGCGCCAAAGCGGTCAAAATGCCGATGCCAAAGTGGGGACGCAATTCGAGCACGGAGTTGGCATCGCACAGCGTGTGCATCAAGGCTCGCACGTCATACACGCGCAGGCGGTTTTCAGGCACGGCAAAACGCAGCTTGCGCTGGTCGTCACAAGTCCAAATCGTTTCGCGACCTTGAAAGTACGAAAGGTACTGGCGGGCGGTGTCGACCGCTTCGACTTCGTCTTTCACCAGGATGTCGATCACACCGTTGTGCGACTGCACATCGCTGGGGCCGACGTCTTCGGGTGCGAACTTGCCCAGGCCGCCGCCTTCAATCATTGCCGGACCGCCCATGCCGATGTTGCTGGCTTGTGTGGCGATGATCACGTCGCTGCAGCCGAGCAATGCGGCATTGCCCGCAAAGCAGCGCCCGTGCACGATGCCGACCACGGGCACCCGCCCAGACAAGGCCGCGAACTGGCTGAAAGTGTGATTGTTCAATCCCGCCACCACAGGTCGATCCACATCGCCCGGGCGCCCGCCACCACCCTCTGCGAACAAGACCACGGGCAGTTTGAGCTTGTGCGCCAGTCCCAGCATACGGTCTGTTTTTTGATGGTTACCCGCTCCCTGTGTACCCGCCAAGACGGTGTAATCGTAGGCCATCACGACGCAGCGTGACTTTTCGGGGCCATGTTTTTTTGCATTGATTGTACCGATGCCTGTGACCATGCCATCGGCCGGTGTGTTGGCGATCAAGTCGTCCAAACTGCGTCGACGCGTTTGTGCGGCAATGGCCAGTGAGCCATATTCCATAAAGCTGCCGTCGTCACACAATTGACCGATGTTTTCGCGTGCAGTGCGTCCCCCTTGAGCGTGGCGCTTAGCGACGGCGGAGGGACGGTTTTCGTCCCACAAAAATGAATGACGTTCTTGCACAGATTTCAAGTCGTCACGGATGGCGCTCGGATCGTGCAGGGTATCCTGGCCACTGTCTTGCACCTCTAGTTCAACAGGCTCCAAGACCACCAGCAACTCCTCGGCGGCAATGTAACTGCCTGCAGTGACCAAGATGGCTTGCACCCGACCGGATGACGCGGCCAAGACCACGTGCTCCATCTTCATGGCTTCAATCACCGCCACCTGCGCGCCTTTCGGAATAAGGTCTCCCACGCGCACGTCGATTTGCATCAGTTTGGCGGCCATGGGTGAACGCACGCCGTTTTGATGGGCTTTCAACACAGGAGCGCCAGAGTGAGCCGTCGCAGATGGGGCATCGGTGGTTCGCTTGTGTTTCTTCGCCAACACCTGCGTTTGTGCGAACAACTCACTCAGGTGCTCTTCAACATATCGGGTGTGAATGTGCTGGTTGGCAAAATCAGGTCGATCAACCAAGGCTTGTAAAAGATGCAAATTGGTGTTGACGCCGCTCACATGGCATTCGCGCAGTGCCCGTGCCGCTCGGCGTGCGGCTTGGGCAAAGCTGCCGCTTTTGCTTGTCACAATCAGTTTGGCTAGCAAGGTGTCGTAGTGCGGGGAGGGCGTGGCGCCCGTAAAACCATGGGTGTCCAGGCGCAGGCCCGGGCCACAGGGCATGTCGAAGTGGCCGAGGGTGCCGCTGGACGAATGTGTTTGTCCGTCGGCGTTCAGCGTTTCAGCGCAGATGCGCAGTTGTATCGCGTGGCCTTTGGTTGCAGGAGGATGCGCGGGGTCCATGCCAATGTCTTGAAAATTCAGGCCGGCGGCTACCTGAATTTGCAATTGCACCAAGTCCAAACCGGTGACCTCTTCGGTGACGGTGTGTTCTACCTGCAGACGGGGATTAGCCTCGATGAAGACCCAGGGCAAATCTGAGGTCTGGGTATCGACCAAAAACTCAAAGGTGCCCAAGCTGCGGTAATGACAGTGCGCCGCCATGGTCAAAGCCGCTTGCGTGATTTGCGCTCGTATGGCGGGCATCAGGCTTGGGCTGGGCGCCACTTCAATCAATTTTTGAAAGCGCCTTTGCACACTGCATTCGCGGTCACCCAAGCTCATCACTGCCTGGCCATCGCCCAGCACCTGAACTTCAATGTGCCGTGCTTGCAGCATCAGCCGCTCGACGTACACGCCTTCCACACCAAACGCAGCGCGCGCCTCAGATGTGCAGCGGTCGTAGGCCTCGGGCAGGGCTTCGGCTTGGAAGACCGCACGCATGCCGCGCCCCCCGCCGCCGCCAATGGCTTTGATCATCACGCCTGCGCCTTGTTGGGCACTGAAGAAAGCTTGCGCTTCTTCCAGTGTCACGGCGTGGCTCAAACCAGGCATGAGCGGGACAGCGCAGGCCAAGGCCAGTTGCCTGGCGCTGGCTTTGTCTCCAAACAATTGCAGGTGGGCCGGATCGGGACCGATAAAAACAAGCTTCGCAGCCGCACAGGCCTGCGCAAAATCAGAGCGTTCGCTTAAAAAGCCATAACCCGGGTGAATGGCGTCACAGCCTTGAGCTTGCGCGATAGCGATGACTTTGGCCATGTTCAGGTAGGCGCTGGGACCGGTGTCGTCCAGGTTGACCGCTGTGCCAGCCAATTGCACATGCAAAGCCTGGGCGTCGTCTTGGGCGTAAATGGCCACGCTGTCGATGTCCATGTCGTGCACTGCGCGGATCAGGCGAACCGCAATTTCGCCTCGGTTAGCGATCAGAATTTTCTTGAACATGGTTTTATTCCTTGCGCGCAGGTCAAACGCGTTGTCTAAAGTCTTCGCTTCAATATAGCGCAAGGCTCCCAAATATCGTGAGCGATTTGAGACGGGTTCGCCGGGCATCTGTCGCCATGCCGACTGCTGACCGTTTCATCCCGGTTCAGAATGACCCTGCACGATCAAGAAGGATGACCCATGGACCTGAGCTATTCGAGTGAAGAACTGAGCTTTCGCAACGAGGTACGAGATTGGATTGCCGCCAACTTACCTGCTGATCTGCGCGAAAAAGTGCAGAGCTATCGGCCTTTGTCCAAAGAGGACTACCTGCGTTGGCACAAAATTTTGGCGGCCAAAGGTTGGTCTGTGCCGCATTGGCCTGTGGAATGGGGCGGCACAGGTTGGGATATTACCCAACGCTATATCTACGACGAAGAGTTTGCCTTGGCCGGCGCGCCTGGTTTACCGCCCTTTGGACCGGCCATGTGCGCTTCGGTGTTGTTGAAGTTTGGCACGCCCACACAAAAAGAGCAGTTCTTGCCCCGCATTCGCGAAGGCGATGATTTTTGGGTACAGGGCTACTCTGAGCCTGGCGCAGGCTCCGACTTGGCCGCTGTTAAAACCCGGGCCGAGCGCCAGGGCGACCATTACGTGGTCAACGGCCAAAAAATCTGGACCACCCTGGGCCACTATGGAGACTGGATTTTTTGTTTGGTGCGCACCGACAGCCAGGCCGAGAAGCGCCAAGAAGGCATTAGCTTCATCTTGATGGACATGAAGACCCCGGGCATTACCGTGCGTCCGCTCATCTTGATGGATGGCGGGCATGAGGTGAATGAGATCTTTTTTGACAACGTGAAGGTGCCAGTTCAGAACTTGGTGTTTGAAGAAAACAAAGGCTGGACGGTGGCCAAATACCTGCTCGGTCATGAACGCATGGGCTCGGGCAGCGTGGGTGCCAGTCGGCGCGAGTTGGCTACGCTGCGCGCTTTGGCCAGACGTGAGTTGAAAAACGGCAAACCTTTGCTGGACGATGTTCGATTTAAAGACAAGTTGTCGCGTGTGGAGGTGGAGTTGGATGCGCTGGAGATCACTTCGATGCGGTTCCTCGACAAGATGCGGCGCACCGGTCAACCCCCAGGGGCGGATGTGTCCATGCTGAAGATCCGAGGCACCGAGGTGCAGCAAATGATCACCGAGTTGGCGATGCAAGCGGCTGGACCCCATGCCCAACCGTTCAAAGCCGTAGACCATGGTTCGATCGATCACTTCACGTCGCGACTGGCACCGCGTTACTTCAATTTTCGCAAGGCCAGTATTTATGCCGGCTCTAATGAAATACAACGCAACATCATTGCCAAAATGACCTTGGGTCTGTGAGGAAAAAATGAACTTTGAACTGACCCCTGAACAGCAGCAACTGGCCGACTCGGTTAGCAAGTACCTGAGCAACAACTACACATTTGAACAACGCAAAGCGATCTTGCAATCGACCACGGGCGTGAGCGAATCGGCTTGGCACACCTTTGCCGAAATGGGTTTGACCGCCATGATCTTGCCCGAAGCCGACGGCGGCTTTGGCGGTGGCGCAATGGACTTGATGGCCGTAATGGAGGCCATGGGCGAAGCCCTGGTGGTAGAGCCTTTGCTTGACAACGTGGCCCTGGCTGGGCGCTTGGTGGCCCGATTGGGCAGTGAAGCGCAACGCGCAGCGGTACTGCCGGGCTTGATCGACGGCAGCTTGCGTTTGGCTTTTGCCACTTTGGAGCCCGGCCATCGCTATGGGCTGGTACCGTACACCACGACAGCCAAGGCCGCAGGCCCTAGCTGGGTGCTGAACGGCCACAAAGCCGTGGTCACCGGTGCCGCCTCGGCGCAGCAACTGGTGGTCTCGGCCGCCACGCCCAGCGGTGTGAGTTTGTTCTTGGTGGATGCCAAGGCATCGGGTGTGATACTCAACCCCAGCCGCACGGTGGACGGTTTTCGCGTGGCCGATGTCCTGCTGAAAAATGTGGCCGTGACTGCCGACGCTTTGCTGGGACTTGAAGGTGCGGCATTGCCTTTCATCGAGGAAGCGGCCGACTTTGCCACGGCACTCTTGTGCGCCGAAGCCATTGGCGCCATGAAAAGTGCCAACGATGCGACGCTGGACTACATGAAGCAGCGCAAGCAGTTTGGCGTGCCCATCGCCTCCTTCCAGGTGTTGCAGCACCGCATGGTGGAGATGTACATCTGCACCGAGCAAGCACGTTCCATGGCCATTTTGGCGGCCAGCAAGGTCGATGGTTCAACCGACGTGAAGGACCGTGCGCGCGCCGTTTCTGCCGCCAAGATCAAAATCGCGGATGCTGCGCGCCAGGTCAGCCAAGAGTCGGTGCAGTTGCATGGCGGCATGGGCATGACCGAAGAGCTCAAGGTCTCGCACACTTTCCGTCGCTTGACCATGATTGCACAGCAATTGGGCGATGCTGACCACCACTTAGAGCGCTATGCAGCGCTGACTTGAGTTAAAAGGTTTGCCATGACAGGACACCTGCAAGGCCAAGTGGCCATCATCACCGGGGCTGGCTCGGGCATTGGTCGTGCTGCGGCTTTGCTGTTTGCCCAAGAGGGCGCGCTCTTGGTACTGGGCGACAAAACCGAGGCGGTGCACGAAACCGCACTCGCTGTTATCGCCGCAGGCGGTCAGGCTGTGGCCATGCAGATCGATGCAGGACTCGAGCCCGATGTGGTGGCGCTGGTGCAAGCGGCGCAAACTCACTACGGACGGTTGGATGTGGCTTTTGCCAATGCCGGCATCTCAGGTGGCCGTGCTAGTGTGTTTGATTCCACGCCAGAGTTGTGGAGCGAGGTGTTGCGGGTCAATTTGATCGGTCCTTGGCTGATGATCAAGCACGCAGGCCAAGCCATGGTGGACGCAGGGCAGGGCGGCTCAATTGTCTGCACCGCTTCAGTGGCGGGCATACGGTCGGGCGCTGGTGGCGCACCTTATTCGGCGAGCAAAGCCGGCGTGATCAATTTGGTGATGGTCTCGGCGCAGCAGTTGAGCGAGTCGGGCGTGCGCGTAAATGCACTGTGCCCAGGCTTGACGGAAACCGGCATGACCAAGCCCACTTTTGACTACGCCAAGGACAAGGGCGTGAGTCACAAGTTGGGGCGTTTAAATCCTTTGCGCCGAGCCGGTCAGCCCCAAGAGTTGGCGCAAGTGGCCCTCTTTTTGGCCTCTCAGCAGTCCAGCTATGTCAATGGGCAAGCCATTGCGGTGGACGGTGGTTTGTCGAGTTCACACCCGGTGACGCGGCAACTGCCAGGGCAAACCGCGGTTTAGCTCCGAGCTCCGCTCAGCCGCTACACCGCGTATGGGTGTCAAACGCCTTACCAGCTGTCATCGCCGCCCGAGTCGGAGGACGCATCGTCCCAGCCGCTGCCTGAGCCAGAATCGAAATTGCCTAAATCGGGCTGTGCAGGATTGTCAAATGGGACATAGCCGCCGTTGCCGCCCGCGTTTTGGGGCACTGCATTGCTGTGGTGATCGCCGCCCTCAAGGGCTTTAGACAAGGCGTAACCCGCAGCCACGCCCGCCAAGCCACCGACCACGGCACCACCGATGCCAGAGCCCATGCCGCCGCCCATGGGTTGGCCGCCTGGGTAACCTGGCGCATAGCCGGGACCGTAACCCGCAGCAGCAGGCTGACCTGGTGCATAGGGAGAGGCGTTGGCAGGACCGGTGGCTTGCATGGGGGTGTTGTAGTTAGGTGTTGCCTGTTTTTGGCGTCGCAGCACCAAGGCCAAAACCACCAAGCCGGCAATGCCTATCCATACATAGTGCAAGGGAAATGAGGGCTCAGGCGCAACCGGTGCTGGACTGACTGCTGCACGATGGGGCTCGGACAAAGCCGAGGCCGCTTGCGTGCCGCTCAGCCCCTTGGCTTGCTGGCTGACTTTGTTAAATACGTCGTTGAATTTCTCAGGACTGGCTGCAAATTTAAGTGTGGGATCGATGGTTTTGGCTTGGGCCAGTGCGGCTTGCGCGTCAGCATAGCGGGCTTCTCGGGCCAGTACCTGACCCAGCTCGTAATGCGCTTTAGCGCTGTTTGGCTTTTCTTGTATGACCTCGCGCAGCATGGTCTCGGCTTGAGTCAGGTGGCCCGCAGAAACAGCTGCATCAATGTCTTTGGGACTGGGCAATGCCATGGCGGCGGCTGCCGCGAGGGTGATCAACAGACCCAGGATGGGCTTGCCGAGCTGTGCAAATTGAAAACGTGGCATATCGCGATCTCCCCTTGAGGTTTGAACATCAAAGAGGCGATTGTGCTTGCCCCTTATTGCGCTTGTGTAAAGCAGGTCTTTCGGCCGCCAAAGCGATCAAAACCAAAGAAAGAAACCATTCAACATGGAGAAAAACCCCAGTGCACCCAATAAACTGCCCACCCAGTAAAAGACTGCAATGCCGCCTATGATCGAAACTGAAAGCAAAACGATGGCAATTTGCAGCATACCCTCGGCATAGTCAAACCAAGGGTCTTGGCGCATTGCGTGGTCGCGCTCATGCTCATGGTCCTTGGCCCTGGCCAACAGCTCTTTTTTACCTTCTTTGGTTTCAGGCTCGGACTCGTAGCGTTCGATGGTTTTTTTGTAATCCTCGATCTTCTTCAGGTGCAATTCTTTAACCGCCGCAGGCATCTGGGGTTCGCGGGCCAATTGCAATTCCAAATCGGTAGCGGCAATTTTCAATGCCGTTTGGCGTACGGTCTTGGCTTGGTAAAACGAATAGGCGTTAGATGCCAAGATGTTCTCTTGAGTCGACTCCTTCATCGCATTGGAGCCGCCCAAGTTGGATATGGCCAGCACCATGGCCAAAATGGAAATGGTCAAAGCAGTACGGCTTTTGTGGCCGTGACCCTCATTCAGCTCGGTCAATTCGTTGGCTTCAGTGACTTCCATTCAGAACCTCTTTATATGTATAAAACCATCAAATTTCAATGTGACCGCCAATTTCAATGGCGTGGTCAAACGGGATTTTGAAATACTCAGTCGCGCCTTGCATCATGCGGTGCATCATGATGAAGGGAGCCAGCATCCAAGGCGAGCTGTGTTTGGCGACCACTTTTTCTTTGCCCACAAAGAATGAAATTTCCATCAGGCTGAAATGAAATTCTCGGGCCCGCAGCAAGGCCACCGCCCGCATCACATTGGGCTCTTCCATATAGCCATAGCTGACATGCACCGAGTGTATGTTGTGGTCCAAATGGCGCGTCTGCACCCTATCTTCGTCGGGCACAAAGGGCTTGTCTACAATCGCCATGTTCATTAGTACCACGCGTTCGTGCAGCACTTTGTTGTGTTTCAAGTTGTGCAGCAAGGCCAGCGGTGTGATTTCTTCGTGCGGGACCATGAAAATGGCGGTACCTGAAATTCTGTGCGGTTGGCTTTTACTGATTTGTGTGATGAAGTCTTGCAAAGGCAGGGCCTGATCCCAACGCGCCTTGAGTAAGCGTTCACGGCCATTGATCCAGGTGATCATGATGATCAAGGAGACCGTGGCCACCGCAATCGGCAACCAACCGCCCTCAAAAAATTTAAACAGATTGGTACCCAAAAAGATGGTGTCCAACAAGAACAAAAGGCCAAAGATGGGCAAGAAAATCAGCTTACTCCAACCTTTGATGAAAATCATGAAATAGGCCGCCAGCAAGGTATCGATGGCCATGGCACCGGTCACTGAGATGCCGTAGGCTGAGGCCAGGTTTTCAGAGCTTCGGAAAATGGTGACCAAGGCCACCACGCCCAAATACAAAAAAATATTGATTTTGGACACATAGACTTGGCCAATCTCATCTGACGAGGTGTGCTTGATGCGCAGTCGAGGGATGAAGCCCAATTGCACCGCCTGGTTGGCAATCGAGAATGCACCTGAGATTACGGCCTGGGATGCAATGATGGTGGCCATGAAGGCCAGAAATAGCAGCGGAATCAAAGCCCATTCGGGCGCCAAGCGGTAAAACGGGTTGTCAATGGCGCTGGGGTCGCGAATCAATAAGGCGCCTTGGCCGAAGTAATTGAGCAGCAAGCAAGGAAAAACCAGCAGCATCCAAACTCTTTGGATGGGCTTGAGTCCAAAATGACCCATGTCGGCGTATAAAGCCTCGCCCCCTGTGACGGCCAAGACCACTGAGCCCAAAATAGCAATAGCGACGCCCGTGTGTTGAAATAGAAATGACATCCCTGTGAAGGGGTTCAGGGCCGCCAAAATCGCTGGTGTTTGCAGAATTTCGATCAATCCCAGTACCCCCAGCGTTACGAACCAGATCAGCATCACAGGTCCAAACACCTTGCCAATTCTTGCCGTGCCAAAGCGCTCAATGGCAAACAACCCGGTGATCAATGCCAAAGCGATCACGATGATGAAGGGCTCTAAATCGGGGGATAAGACTTTCAGTCCCTCTACCGCACTGAGTACTGAGATGGCGGGCGTTATCATGCTGTCCCCAAAAAAGAGCGAAGCCCCGAGGGCACCAGCGACGATGATGATCCATCGCGAGACGGGGTTTTTGCTGGCCGTTTTAGAGACCAGGGCCGTCAATGCAAAAACACCACCTTCGCCTTGGTTGTCAGCGCGCATGATGATAAGCACGTATTTGATGGTCACCACAAAGATCAAGGCCCAAGTTATCAGGGACAGGATGCCATAAACCGATGGGGTGAGATCGCTGCCAGAAGAAATGCCAGCCGCTTCAATAGATACTTTGAGTGCATACAAAGGCGATGTGCCAATGTCGCCAAAGACCACGCCTAAGGCGCCCAGCATCATGACCCGCATCGGGGTCGAGGAACTGTTGTGTGAAGTACCTGAACTCATGAGGGAGTACCCTTGAATATTGATAACGATCAAATGTATCAAATTAATTGACATTGATAGATTTATAATTTATCTTGTAATTTTTATTGTTTTTAAATTAATCAGGTTTTTTTATGATGAAGAAGGCTTTTTCAGATCCGCATTCCGCATCGTTTCAAATATGGAACAAGCTGATCGCTGTGTTGATCTTTGTCTCCTGTGTGGTGCTCGCCTTGGATTCCATTCCTGAAGTGGCCAGCAGCTACGAGCACGGGTTTGCTATTGTCGAATGGTTCTCAGTCGCCATATTCACGGTGGACTACATCGGCCATTTGGTTTTTTCTGAGAAAAAATGGAAGTACGCTTTTACCCCCTGGGGCATCATTGATCTGCTTTCGATCTTGCCTTCGTACCTGATGCTGTTGAATTTGACGGCATTGCAGGGCAGCAAAGTTCTACGTTTGTTGCGCGTGGCCAGGGTGCTGCGGGTACTCAAACTTGCGCGCATGATGACCGCGTCAGGTAAATCGACCAATCCGGTGATGGACAATTTGAAGATCTACTTCATTGTGCTGTTCTCAGTGTTGATGATTTCGAGTACCGCTATGTTCTTCGTCGAGGGCGAGCTTTACTCGCCTGAGGTCATGGCCGCAGGTCAGCAGATGCTGGATGCCAAGGCCACTGCGGGCGCTGAGCCTGAAAAATTCATGCCGACCGACCCTATCACGGGCAACGCCATTCCTGAAGACAAGCGTTTCTTCACATCGATTCCGACGGCCATGTGGTGGTGCATTGTCACCTTGACAACCACCGGCTACGGTGACATGTTCCCCGTCACGGTGGGTGGACGATTGGTGGCTGCGGTGACCATGTTGCTTGGTTTGGTACTTTTTGGTATTTTGTTGAATGTGATTGGCAACACCTTGATGTTGGTGCTGTTCGGGGAAAAAAATAAGGAATAAAGTTTTTCCTTGTTGAACCAAAAAGGTGCACTCGTGCACCTTTTTGGTTCGTATTTTCCATGGCGTGCGGCTAAAGCTCGCCGTGCCGGCCTTCAGTCAGTCACAAGGGTAGGCGGTCAAAAGATTCATAAGTTTTGTGCAACCAGTGTTTGACGCGCTGCCGCTCCAGCAAGCCCAAGGCATCCTCGCCTGATTTGTGGTTCAAGGCGGCCCAAAAACTGGCGTTTTGACGGTCGATTTTGCGCATGCTGGCTTCATGCAATTGCGCCAGGGACACCACATTTGCGCCCCATGCCACCGATTGCTTCATGGCGGGCGAAACCTCCAACTGAGAAAAATCATTGCCTCGGCCGTGATTTTTCACAATCACGTAGTGGGCGCGGTTCCCCCAAGTGTCTATCAAGCGGGCCAGCTGGTCCACTGAGTCTTGACCGGCATCGGCGATGTGCCAGAAGTTGACCTTAACGCCCATCTCGGCCATGACGTCCAGCAAGTCGGAGTCTTGGATCCAGCGCGTCAGGGGGGCCGCGGTTTGGGCGGCCAAATCCACAATCACGCGCAGGGGATGCTCTGGCTCCGTTGTTTCAAATGCCGAAGCGATGGCGTCCAGGCCTTCATAGCTGTCCACAATGATGGGCGAGGCAAAGTCGGCATAAAAGCGGGTGAAGGAGGTATGGGAGCGGTCGGTATCGAAGCCCGTGAAAGGCAGTTGGTTGTCAATGAAGTACTGGGCTAAGACGCGTGCGACGACAGATTTGCCGACGCCGCCTTTTTCGCCACCGATGAAATTGAGTGAGCTCATGTCTGAATGGATTTGGATGTTGAAGATTGCCCAAGCCCGGCGGGCCTGTCCTTGGACTTAGCAAGAAACATGCGCGTCACCTGCTTGCAACGACAAGTCGCAAAAACCGCTAATATCCAGCTCCGAGCACACAGGTGCTGAACATTTTTGTGAACCTCTCTTTAAGCAAAGAACGTATGACTCTGATTGACCAGCTGAAATGGCGCTATGCCGCCAAAAAAATGAACCCCGGCCAAGTTGTGCCCCAAGACAAAGTGGACCGCATTGTGGAGGCCATTCGTTTGACGGCCACATCCAGCGGCTTGCAGCCCTATGAAGTCTTTGTGGTGACGAACCCCGAAATTCGCCAGAAAATTCAGGCTGTGGCGAATAACCAAGCGCAAATCACCGAAGGCTCGCACCTTTTGGTCTTTGCCGCATGGGACGACTACACCCCTGAGCGCATCAATATGATGTTTGACTTGACCAACAAAACGCGTGGCTTTACCAACGACGGTTGGGAAGCGTACCGCGCCATGTTGCTGAGCAAATACCCCGCCCGTGGCGCCGAAGCCAATTACCAGCACGCTGCACGTCAGGCTTACATTGGTTTGGGTACCGCCCTGATTGCGGCTGCTGAAGAGCAAGTGGACACCACGCCCATGGAAGGCTTTGTGCCCGCCAAGGTCGATGAAATTTTGGGTCTTGCCGCTCACGGCCTGCGCAGTGTGATTTTGTTGCCCTTGGGTTATCGTGAAACGGGCAAAGACTGGTTGGAAACCTTGCCCAAAGTGCGCCGCGATACGGGTGGTTTTGTCACCGAAGTGAAATAACTTCAACTTCCTTGATGCATGTGCCTGATGAGGCAAGCAAGGGTATGGGCTCAATGTCATTTTCGGCATTGAGCCTTTTTTTATTTTTGAAGTTGCAAATGATATGTATACTTACCATTTGAGCGGTCTGATTGCGGATCCGAACTCTTGGAAGAGACAATATGCACAGTGAACAAAAAAATTCCTTACCCGTCTTGATCGCCGGCGGCGGCATCGGTGGCTTGGCTGCCGCGTTGGCGCTGACGCGCCAGGGCTTTCACGTCAAGGTGATGGAGCAGGCGCCTGAAATTGGCGAGATTGGCGCCGGCATTCAGCTTGGCCCCAATGCATTTCACGCCTTTGATGCGCTGGGTGTGGGTGAAAAAGCCCGCAGCCGCGCTGTCTACACCGACTACATGGTGATGCACGACGCGATTGACGAGTACCAGGTCGGCAAAATCCCAACTGGGCCCGAATTCATTGCGCGCTTCGGCAATCCCTACGCCGTGATCCACCGGGTGGATGTGCATCAGTCGCTGCTCGAAGGCGCGCAAGAAACCGGCAGGGTCGAGATCGTGACCTCCAGCCGGGTCGAGCGCATTGAGCAAGATGCAGACAGCGTCACGGTGTTCGACCAACATGGCCAAGCACACCGCGGCCAAGCGCTGATAGGCGCCGATGGCGTCAAGTCGGTGGTGCGTGCGCAGTTTGTCAATGACCCAGCGCGCGTCACAGGCCATGTGGTGTATCGCGCAGTGGTGGAGAAAAAAGATTTCCCTGTGGACCTGCAATGGAACGCGGCCAGCATTTGGGTCGGCCCCAATTGCCACTTGGTACACTACCCGCTGCGCGGCGGAGAGCAGTACAACGTGGTGGTGACTTTTCACAGCCGCGAGCAAGAAGAGTGGGGCGTTCGCGACGGCAGCAAAGAGGAAGTGCAAAGCTACTTTCAAGGCATTTGCCCTAAAGCCCGCCAACTGATCGACCTGCCCAAAACCTGGAAGCGTTGGGCTACCGCCGACCGCGAACCGATTGGCCAATGGTCATTCGGCCGCGTCACCCTGCTGGGTGATGCCGCGCATCCGACCACCCAGTACATGGCGCAAGGCGCGTGCATGGCGATTGAAGACGCTGTGACTCTGGGCGAAGCCCTGCGCACCGAAAACAACGACTTTGCCAATGCCTTTAACTTGTACCAACGCGCCCGCGTTTCGCGCACTGCGCGCATCGTACTGTCGGGCCGCGAAATGGGCCGGCTTTACCATGCCAAGGGCGTGGAGCGCCTGGTGCGCAACGACCTGTGGCGTGGCCGCACGCCCGAGCGTTTTTACGATGCGATGGAGTGGCTTTACGGTTGGAACGTCAGCAACTGCCTGTCTGCCGCCGCCCACTGAAAAATTTAAAACAGGAGACTGCCATGAACGAACTTGGACGCCTTGAAGATCTGCCCGCCGACTACGTGGCCGACATGCGAAAACTCAATTTGGTGCCGCTGTGGCCCAGCTTGCGCGGTGTGTTGCCGCCCTTGAAGCCGCGCCCCAACACCCAAGCCACGATGTGGGCCTATGCCGACATCAAACCCTTGCTGCTGAAAGCCGGTGAATTGACACCGATTGAAAAAGCCGAGCGCCGCGTGTTGGTGTTGGCCAATCCGGGTCATGGCCTGGAAAAAATGCAGGCCAGCGCCGCCATGTACCTGGGCATGCAACTGCTCTTGCCCGGCGAATGGGCGCCGTCGCATCGGCACACGCCCAACGCGGTACGCATGATTGTGGAAGGCGAGGGCGCTTACACCACAGTGGACGGCGAAAAATGCCCCATGAGCCGCGGCGACTTGATCCTGACCCCCACGGGCCTGTGGCACGAACACGGCCATGACGGCACAGAGCCCGTGGTCTGGCTGGATGTGCTGGACCTGCCTCTGGTGTATTACATGGAGGCCTCGTACCACATCAACGGCGAGCGCCAAGCATTGAAAGCCGAACGCGGCGACCGCGCCTACGCCCGTGGCGGCCTTTTGCCAACGTCGGTGTTTGAACGCACGGCCAAAAAATACCCGATGCTGCGTTACCCTTGGAGCGAGGCACGCGCCGCCTTGCTCACCTTGGCCGCTGACCAGCCTGAGCAAGCCTGCGTGCAGATCACCTACGTGAACCCCGAGACCGGCGAGGACGCCGAAAACATCTTGGGCTTTTACGCACTGATGCTGCGCCCCGGCCAAACCCTGCAGCTGCCTGCGCGCTCACCGGCCTGCGTGTTCCACGTCATTGAAGGCGGCGCCGAGGTGCAGATTGACACCCATCATTTCACACTGGGCGAGGCCGACACCTGCTGCGCCCCGGGCTACACCCCCGTCACCTTGACCAACCGCCATGGCGAACAAGCCACGTTCATTTTCATGGCCGATGAATCCCCCTTGCACCGCAAACTCGGTGTGTACGAAGTCCGCAACTGATTGTCTCCACTGATCTCTGAAAAACCATGACAACCACTTACCTCTGGACCCCTCCTGCTGTTCAATCTGTCGCTGTTCGCGGCACAACCGAACGCTTGCCGATCAACCGCCTGTTCTTTGTCGGGCGCAATTACCACGCGCATGCGGTCGAAATGGGCAAGCCCGTCGACAAGTCGGTGGAGCGTCCTTTCTATTTCACCAAGGCCCCGCAGACCCTGACGCCATCAGGCGCCACAGTGGCTTACCCACCCGAAACGGCCAACTACCATTTTGAAATGGAGCTGGTGCTGGCCATTGGCACCGGCGGTTTTCGCATCAGCCAGGCCGACGCGCACAAGCACATCTTCGGCTATGCCTGCGGTCTGGACATGACCCGGCGCGACCTGCAATTGGTGGCGCGTGACAAAGGCCGCCCTTGGGACTTGGGCAAAGACGTGGAGAACTCGTCCGTGTGCAGCGAGGTCGTGCCCATGCCTGGTGTGGTGATCGACCAAGCCGACCTGTCGCTGAACGTGAACGGTCAGGTCAAACAGCACTCCAATGTGGATAAGTTGATTTGGAATATCCGCGAGATCATTGCCGACCTGTCTTTGTTCTACCACCTTCAGCCCGGCGACTTGATTTACACCGGCACGCCCGAAGGCGTGGGCGCTGTGGTGGCTGGCGACCAGATTGAAGGGCAGATTGAGGGCGTGGGCACCGTCAGCTTGACGGTGGGGCCTGCGGCTTAATCCCACTCTGAACCTGCGTGATGCACCAGGGAGACAGAGGCCGCTTGCGGTTCCTTGCAGAATGGGCGATTTATTCATTCTGAGAGAAATTTCATGCAACACATCGGCTTTGTAGGCGCTTCGGGTTTGATGGGCCATGGCATGGCCAAAAACATCCGGGCTAAGGGTTTTGACTTGTCGATCTCGGTGCACCAGCGGACCGAGCCGGTGCAAGACCTGCTGGCCGCAGGCGCTAAGCGTGTGGCCAGTTACGCCGACCTGGCCGCTTGCGATGCGGTGCTGATTTGCGTAACCGGCTCGCCGCAGGTTGAGGCGGTGGTGGCAGGCCCGAACGGCATTTTGTCTAAAGCCCGCGCGGGCTTGGTCTTGATTGATACCTCCACCAGCGAGCCCGAATCCACCCGCCGCTTGTCCGCACTGTGCGCTGAAAAAGGCATGATTTACGTCGACGCGCCTCTGACCCGCACGCCCGTGGAAGCCGAGGCCGGCAAGCTCAACACCATGGTGGGTGCCTCCCCCGAGGTGTTCGCGCAAATCAAGCCGGTGTTGCAGGCGTACTGCGAAAACATCTTTCACGCTGGGCCCATGGGCGCGGGCCACGTCATCAAACTGTTGAACAACTTTATTGCGCAGGCCATTTGCACCGCCACCGCCGAAGCCTTTGCGGTGGGCACCAAGGCGGGTGTGGATTTGCGCCAATTGGTCAACGTGGTCTCTGCAGGTGGCGCCAACTCAGGGCTGTTCCAGGCCATGAGTAAAACATTGGACGGCGACTACACCGGGCTCAAGTTTGAGTTGAACAATGCCGCCAAAGACCTGCGCTATTACGTGCACTTGACTGAAGCTGTGCAAGCGCCTTCACTCATGGGCAGCAGCGTGCACCAGAGTTTGAGCATGGCCTCTGCTTTGGGCTTTGGTACCGAGTTGGTGCCGTCGCTGGTCAAGGCGCAAGCCAAGCTCAATCAAATACAAATCGAGATCGGCAAGGCCTGAGCCCGTTGTTGCAGGCAACGCTGTCATGAGCACTGAGATTTTCAGCCCCGAGCAAACCGCCGCGGCCTTGCCCTATGCGCTGCTGGCCTGCGAAATCGAAGCGCTGCTCAAGGACTCCACAGTGCAGGTGCCTCCGCGCATTGTGCAGTCGCTGCACGGCGGCGGCAGCTTGTTTGTCATGCCAGCCGCCGACAGCCGGGTGGCGATCACCAAGTTGATCAGCTTCATCCCCAGAAACCCGGCACGCGGCTTGCCCACTATTCAGGGCGACATCGTGGTGTTCGATGTCGGCACAGGCCAGCGCCTGTGCTTGCTCGACGGCCCCACCGTCACCGCGCGCCGAACAGCGGCGGTGTCTTTGCTCGCTGCGCAAAAACTGGCGCCATGCCGAAACGAGTCGACCCCTGGGCCGTTACTCATTGTGGGGGCTGGCGTGCAGGGCAGGGCGCATCTGGAGGCCTTTCGCGAAGGCTTGGGCGTGCAAGAAGTCGGTATCGCCTCGCGCAGTCCGAGCAGTGCACAGGCCTTGGTGCAGCACGCACAGTCGCTCGGCATGCGGGCCTACGGTGTGGACGAGCCGAATGCGGCTTTGGCCAATTTCTCTTTGGTGGTCAGCGCCACACCGGCGCAGGCGGTGGTGTTGACCGCGCACCCTCATGCCAACGCCTTTGTGGCTGCAGTCGGCGCGTTCAACCCGCGCATGGTGGAGTGGAGCGCCGAAGTCTGCCAACAGCTGGCCCGCACTGGCACGCTGGTTGTGGATACCCGTGACGCGGATCATGAAGCGGGTGATCTTTTGCAAGCCTCTGTAGCGGTGAACGCTTTGCCCACCCTGGCAGACGTGGTTCTGCAATCTGTCCTATGGACGCATAGCCCGAACGATACGCGGCATTCGGGAGGCCCTGTTTTTTTCAAAAGCTGTGGCTGGGCGGGTTGGGACTTGGCCGCTGCACGCTGTGTGCTGGCGAGTCTGTCAAATAAAACCGCGTAGAAGCCACGACGCAAATCACTGAAGGAGATAAAACCATGTCGCCGTCTACTACACAAATGATCTATTCGGTGGAAGCCGGCGTCGCCACGCTGACCTTCAACCGACCAGACAAACTCAACGCACTCACGCCTGATATGTTGGGAGAGTTTTTTGAGTATGTCGATCAAGCAGCCTTCGATCCTGCCGTTCGGGTGATTGTGATTACCGGTGCAGGCCGGGGTTTTTCTGCTGGTTTGGATTTGGCGGTCATCGGCACGGGTCAATCTGGCAATTCACAACGGCAACCCCATGTCCCTGGGCCTAGGCAATGGGGGGATGATGTGGGTCCGAATCTGAAGCGATTTTTCAGCGGCGGTTGGAACGGCTTGATTACTTCACGCAAACCCACCATTGCTGCGGTGAATGGAGCAGCATTTGGCTGGGGTTTTATCCTGGCACTGCACTGTGATATTCGTTTTGCAAGCAAGTCGGCACTGTTTAACGCCACCTTCGCCCGCATCGGCGTGCCAGCCGAAAAAGGCATCGGGTGGTTGCTGCCTCGTTTGATTGGAACGGCCCGCGCCGCAGATTTACTCTACACCGCTCGCCGCTTTGATGGAGTTGAGGCTGAAAGACTGGGTCTTGTGAATGCCGTGCTGGACGACGCGCAATTGCTGCCGCACGTGCAAACCTACGCACAGGCGATTGCCGCCCATAGCGCGCCACGCGCTTTGGCCGCAATGAAGGCTCAAATTTGGACCGCCATGGATGATAGCTACGATGACGCGTTTGCCGCTGCCAACCTTGAACAAGACCTGTGCGTGGGGACTGAGGATTTCCGCGAGGCCTTGAGCAGCTACAAAGACAAGCGTGCACCGGTTTTTAAGGGGCGGTGAATTATGTCCACGCAAATCAATAGCTGCGGAGCCTATCCTTGTTTTTTTGAATTGATGGGTTGAAATTTGTTCCCCTGTTGCTACTCAAACAGGTGAATCACGGTCGACTGAATGCCACTTGGTAGTTCGACCAATAGGGTGTATTGATGCGGTCCAGCCGCACCCGCCCGCCTGTGGATGGCGCATGCACAAAACGTCCCTCACCCACATAGATGCCTGCGTGGGTGGCTTCTCCGCCTTTGCTGAAGACCACCAAATCGCCTGTGCGCAGGTCGTCAGCGTTCAGCGGCGAACCCCAAGACTTGAGATCCGCCACAGTACGCGGCGACTGCAAGTGCGCGCCTTTTTGGTACACATGCGCGATCAGGCCGCTGCAGTCAAAGCCCGACTCCGGCGTATTGCCGCCCCAGCGGTAGGGTGTACCCACCAGGCCGATGGCGTACACGGTCACACCTTTGGCATCTTCGGCGTTCAGGCGCGAGGGCCGGCTCTCTTGGGTGGATGTGCTGCGGTGTGACGGCGTGCCACAACCAGTCAGCACGGCCACTGCCGTCAGGACGCAAATGCCCCAAACCATGCGCACGCGCCGGCCGGTGGGTGAGGGCCTATGTTGGATAAAGGAAAGACGGGTAGGGCGTGGCATAGTCGGAGGGGTTCTTTGCTATTTTGCCGGCAAGTCAGTAATATTCAAACCATCAAAAATAAGAGGCAAATAATGAATTTTATAAATTCCATCTTTCCGGTCCGCTACTCGGCCTTCGTGGTGGTGATTCTTGGATTCATCATTTCCTCTTTCAGCTTTATGGCGTCTGGCCATTGGGGCTTGGCCGTTTGGGTCTTTGGCGGCTTGATTGTGGTGGGCCTGCATGATGTGCAGCAAAAGCACCATGCCATTTTGCGCAATTACCCCATCATCGGTCATTTGCGTTTTTTGCTTGAATTCATTCGCCCTGAAATTCGGCAGTACTTTTTGGAAAGCGACGCCGAAGCCGTGCCTTTTTCGCGCGCTCAGCGTTCACTGGTCTATGCCCGCGCCAAGGGTGCGTCCGACAAGCGACCGTTTGGCACCCTGCTGGATGTGCGTGCGCCGGGCTACGAGTGGATCAACCATTCGGTCGCCCCTTCGCACATTGCCAGCCATGATTTTCGGGTGCGCGTGGGCGGTTACGACGGCGCCCAGCCCTATGACATCAGCCTGTTCAACGTCTCGGCCATGAGCTTTGGTGCTTTGAGTGCCAACGCCATCATGTCGCTGAACCTGGGCGCCAAAATGGGCGGCTTTGCGCACGACACGGGCGAAGGGTCCATCTCCCGCCACCACCGCGCCCACGGCGGCGACTTGATTTGGGAAATCGGTTCGGGCTACTTTGGCTGCCGCACCGATGATGGCCATTTTAGCGAAGAAAAGTTCGTCATCAATGCCACCGACCCGCAGGTCAAAATGATTGAAATCAAACTCAGTCAAGGCGCTAAGCCGGGTCACGGCGGCGTGCTGCCCGGACCCAAGGTGACGGAAGAAATTGCTGAAGCGCGTGGCGTCAAAGTGGGCGAAGACTGCGTGTCTCCCGCAGCCCACAGCAGCTTTTCGACGCCGCTGGAGTTGATGGCCTTTATTCGCAAACTGCGCCAGCTGAGCGGCGGCAAGCCAGTGGGGTTTAAGCTGTGCATTGGCCACCCCTGGGAGTGGTTTGCCATGGTCAAAGCCATGTTGGAGACGGGCACCAGCCCGGACTTTATTGTGGTCGACGGCGCCGAAGGCGGCACGGGCGCGGCGCCGCTGGAATTTTCAGACCACATGGGCATGCCCATGCTGGAAGGCCTGCGCTTGGTGCACAACACCTTGGTCGGCGTAGGCTTGCGCGACCGCATTCGCTTGGGGGCCAGCGGCAAAATCATCAGCGGTTTTGATGTGGCCCGCACCCTGGCTCTGGGGGCCGATTGGTGTAACAGCGCGCGCGGCTTTATGTTTGCGTTGGGTTGTATTCAGGCGCAAACCTGCCACTCCGGCAATTGCCCCACCGGCGTGACCACGCAAGATCCGCAGCGCCAAATGGCCTTGGTGGTGCCCAGCAAGGCCGAGCGCGTCAAAAGCTTTCACCATCTCACGCTGGAGTCGTTGCAGGAGCTGATGCAGTCCGCCGGTCTGCACGCGCCCTCTGAACTCCAACTTCACCACATTGAGCGGCGCATCAGTGAATTTGAAACTCATCCGCTGTCAGAACTCATGCCCACGCTGGTTCCGGGTGCCTTGCTGACAGAAGTGATGGATGCGCCCGATGTATTCCAGCGCTATTGGCTACGCGCGAGTGCCAGCACATTCAAGCTCAGCGTCTGAACGTCACCCTCAAGGCGCCCAACCCCCGCCCAGGGCACGGTAAAGGCTAACCGTGTTTTGTGCGTACTGGGTTTGAACCTGGATCAAAGCCTGCTGCGCTGTAAACAAGGCGCGTTCGGCGTCCAGTGCATCGAGGTAGCTGCTGGCACCTTGGGTGTAACGCAGTTGCGCCAAGCGGCTGCGGTCTTGTTCGGCCTGGGTTTGCGCGGCCTGGGCATCCCATTGGGCTTTCAAGGTGGCGCGGCCCGCCAAGCCGTCAGACACTTCACGAAATGCGGTTTGGACCGTTTTTTCATATTGCGCTTGGGCGATGGACCGGTTCGCTTGCGCTATTTTCAAATTGCTCTCGTTGCGTCCTGCATCAAAAATGGGTTGCAAAATTTGTGCGCCAAAGCTCCAAGCCATAGGGCCATTTTGAAACAACTGAGTCAGGTCGTTGCTGGCACGCCCCAGCGTGCTGGTCAGGGTGATTTTGGGGAAAAATGCCGCGCGCGCCGCGCCAATGTTGGCGTTGGCCGACTGCAATTGGTATTCCGCTTGGGCCACATCAGGGCGGCCCAACAGCACTTGTGACGGCAAGCCCACAGGCAGTTCGGCCCAGCGCAGGGGCTGCCAGCCTTGGAGCGAGTCAGAGCCCGAGCCCGTTTTCAAGAGGCTGGCAGGCAAGGGCTGGCCGACCAACAAGGTCAGGGTGTTTTCGTCCAGCGACTGTTGGCGCTGCAGTTGTGCGCGGGCGATTCGCGCAGACGCCATCAGGCTTTGCGCCGCGCGCAGGTCCAGCAAAGAGCTGGCGCCTTGGTCAAAACGCAGTTGCAAGAGTTTGAGCGTGGCTTCGCGCGTGGCCAGGGTTTTGTCGGTGAGCGCCAGCAAGGCCGCATCGCTTTGCCAAGCCAGCAAGGTAGAGGCCACCGAAGCCAGCAAGCCGATGTGCACGGTCTTGCGGGCTTCTTCGCTCGCCAAGTACTGGGATCGCGCAGCATCCGTCAGGTTGCGCAGGCGCGAGAACAGATCCACCTCATAGGCGGGCACGGCTGTCAGTGACAAACCGGTGGTGTAGCTGCTCGTCAGGCCACCCGATGCGGTGGTTTGGCGTGATCCGCCAAGACCGACGTTGACGCTGGGCAGCAGGTCCGCCTGGCGCACGCCGAGTTGGGCTTGGGCCAATTCGATGTTCAAGACCGCTACACGCAAGTCGCGGTTGTTGGCGATCGCCATCTCCAGCAGCGGCTTGAGCACCGGGTCTGTGGCAAACGGCGTGTTCTTCAGCGAGAGAGCCGATTCGAGTGCATCGTTGCCTGAAACCGGCAAAGCCGCTGGTGCAGCACCGCCAAATTGCGCCGCCACAGGCAGCTCGGGCCGGGTGTAGCTGGGAGTCAGGCTGCTACATCCGGTCAAGCTGGACAGGCCCAGCAGGCTGATCAGGCCAAGGCCGCTGAGGCAGTGGTTAACATTCTTGCCAAGCAGCTTCTGGCGCAAGGCGTTGACGGTGGAGTGAGGTTCAGGGCGGTTCATGGCTGACCATCCTTGGCGGTATTGGGCATATCCACATTCGGTTCATGCGCATAAATTTTTCGTTGGCGTTCACTGCCTTTGAAAATCCGCCGCACCACGACAAAGAACACCGGCACAAAAAATACCGACAAAGTGGTGGCTGAAATCATGCCGCCCATCACCCCAGTGCCGATCGCGCGCTGACTGGCCGAACCGGCACCGCTGGCAATGACCAACGGCAAGACACCCAAGATGAAAGCCAGCGAAGTCATCAAAATTGGGCGAAAGCGCAGGTGCACCGCTTCGAGTACGGCGCTGACCAGGTCTTTGCCCTGCGCGTGCAGGTCTTTGGCAAACTCGATGATCAACACCGCGTTTTTCGCTGACAAGCCGATGATGGTGATCAAGCCGACTTTGAAGTAAATATCATTCTCCAGACCACGCCAAGTGGTGGCCAAGGTCACGCCCAGAACGCCCAGCGGCACGACCAAAATCACCGCAAACGGGATGGACCAGCTTTCATACAAAGCTGCCAAACACAGGAACACCGCCAGCAAGGAAAAGGCAAACAAAATCACCGCGGTCGAGCCCGAGAGCTTTTCTTCGTAGGACTGTCCTGTCCATTCAAACGCAAAGCCCGGTGGCAACTGGCCGGCCAGGCGTTCCATTTCGGCAATCGCCGCGCCCGTGCTTTGGCCTGGCGCTGGTTCACCCGCTATGCGCATGGTGGGGTAGCCGTTGTAGCGCACGGTCTGCATCGCGCCGGTGATCCACTGCGTCGAGGCAAAGGATGCAAAGGGCACTGGCTGACCTTGGGCATTGAGCGCGTTCAACCTGAGCAGGTCTTCGGCTTGCATCCGGGTGGTCGCATCGGCTTGCACCACGACGCGCTGCAAGCGACCGGCGTTTGGAAAGTCGTTGACATAGGCGGAGCCCAGAGCGGTGGACAAAGCGGTGTTGATTGCGCTGAAGTTCACCCCCAGGGCGCTGGCTTTGTCGCGGTCAATTTGCAATTGCAATTGCGACGCGTCTTCCAAACCGTCAGGGCGAACGGCTTTGAGCAAAGGGCTTTTGCCGGCCATGCCCAGCATTTCGTTGCGCGCAGCCAAGAGAGCGTCGTGGCCCAGACCGCCGCGGTCTTGCAAGCGGAAGGCAAAGCCATTGGCACGACCCAACTCCGGAATCGGCGGTGGGCTGACCGGGAAGATGAAGGCGTCTTTGATGCCCATCAGTCCGCCAAAGGCGCGCCCGGCCAAGGCCTGTGCCGAGTGGGTCAAGGCATCGCGTTGATCCCAGTCTTTCAGGGTGATGAAACCAAGGGCGGCGTTTTGACCTGTTCCGGCAAAGCTAAAGCCCAGCACGCTGACCATGCTTTGCACCTCCGATTGCTTGAGCATATAGGTCTCTACTTGGTCCATGACCTGCTTGGTGCGGTTCACCGTGGCGCCCGGCGGCAGTTGTACATTGACCAGTATGTTGCCCTGGTCTTCGTTCGGCAAAAAGGAGGTGGGCAGGCGATTGAACAACACCACCACGGCGGCAATGATGGCCAAGTAGACCACCAGCATGCGGCCTGCGCGGCGAATCAAGCGTGCCACCCAGCCTTCGTAAGTCTGCGTGGTGCGGGTAAAACCGCGGTTGAACCAACCAAAAAATCCCGTCTTGGCATGGGCGTGGCCGGCTTGCACCGGTTTGAGCAAAGTAGCGCACAGCGCCGGAGTGAACGACAGCGCCATAAAGGCCGAGATCAGAATCGAGATCACCATCACCGCAGAAAATTGGCGGTAGATGTTGCCGATTGAGCCTTTGAAAAAAGCCAAAGGCACAAACACCGACACCAGCACCACGGTCACGCCAACAATGGCGCCCGAGATCTGGCCCATGGCTTTGCGCGTGGCGGTCAAGGGCGGCAGGCCTTCGTCGTTCATGATGCGTTCAACGTTCTCCACCACCACAATCGCATCGTCCACCACAATGCCAATCACAAGCACCATGGCAAACATGGTCAGCACATTGATTGAGTAGCCCAGCGCGTACAGACAGGCAAAGGTGCCCATCAAGGTGATCGGCACCACCAGCGTGGGGATGATGGTGTAGCGGATGTTTTGCAAGAACAAGAACATCACCAGAAACACCAGGAACACAGCCTCCAGCAAGGTTTCTACCACCTGTTTGATCGAAATTTCTACAAATTTGGAGCTGTCGTAAGGGATCGTGGCTTGCACGCCCGGTGGGAAGTATTTGGACAGTTCGTCCAGTCGTTTGCGAATCGCTTTGGCTGTGGCCAAGGCGTTGCCTGTGGGTGAGAGCTGTACGCCAATGCCGCTCGACGGATTGCCGTCCAGACGGGTTTGCGGGCTGTAACTTTGTGCGCCCAACTCGATGCGGGCCACGTCTTTGAGTCGCACCGCCGAGCCGTCTGCGTTAGCGCGCAAGACAATGTTGCCAAACTCCTGGGTGGTACTCAGCTGCCCTTTGACCACCACGGTGGCAAAAATGGACTGACCGGGCAGGTTGGGCAAGTCGCCAATCGTGCCGGAAGCCACCTGTGCGTTTTGCGAAGCGATGGCGGCGGACACATCGGTGGCCGAGAGGCGGTAGCCGTCCAGCTTGGCCGGATCGATCCACACCCGCATGGCGCGTTCGGTGCCAAACAACTGGGCTTGGCCGACGCCGGGCACGCGCTGGATTTCGGGCAGGATGTTGCGCGAGGCGTAATCGCCCAAGGCCACCGGGTCAAAGTCAGGATTGCTGGACGACAAAATGGTGAACAGCAAAAAGTTTGAGCGCGCTTTGTCCACTCGCACGCCTTGTTGCGTGACGGCTTGGGGCAGACGCGGTGCGGCTCGGCTCAAGCGGTTTTGCACGTCGACCTGTGCCAAGTCCGGACTGGTGCCTGGCTCAAAACTGAGGGTGATCGAGCCCGTGCCGTCGGCTTGCGCCACCGATTCCATGTACAGCAAGCCGGGCGAGCCGTTCATCTCTCGCTCGATCACGGACAAAACGCTGTTTTCAAAGGTCTGGGCTGAAGCGCCGGGGTAGGCGGCCGACACAATGATGGATGGGGGTGCCACAGCCGGGTATTGCGCCACGGGCAGTTGCGTGATGGATACGGCGCCCAGGGCCAGTACAAATAGGGCAATCACCCACGCGAAGATGGGGCGGTCAATGAAGAAGCGAGCCATGTGGTGACCTCAAGGACGCGCCGGCGCGGGTGTTGCAACGGAGGATTTGGCCGCTGGGTTCGCTGCAGGTGGGGTGAGTGTGGGTTTCCAGCTTACGGGTTTGACGGGCGCATCACCCTTCATTTTTTGGAAACCTTCCACCACCACCTGTTCACCTTCCTTCAATCCTTCCAGCACGATCCATTGACCGTCTTGCTGGCCACTGAGTTTGACTTTGCGGGTTTCGACCTTGCCATCGTTGATCACGACCTTGACGCTGTCGCTTTCACCCGTACGCAAGACCGCCTGCTGGGGAAGCAACACCGCTTGCGCCGCTGTGGCTTGTTGGCTTTGAATGCGCACAAACATGCCTGGCAACAACAGTCCCTTGGGGTTGGGGAATTTGGCGCGCAGCGTGACTTGGCCTGTGCCCGCATCGACGGTCAAATCAGAGAACAACAATTGGCCGGTGTGCGGATAGGCACTGCCGTCGTCCATCAGCAAGCGAACCTGGGTGGCTTGAGCGGCTTGCGCGTTTTGCAATTTGCCACTGGCCATGTCGCTGCGTAGGCGCAAGACTTCGCTCGCCGACTGGGTGAAGTTCACATACATCGGATCGATTTGCTGCACCAAGGCCAGGGGTGTAGCCTCACCTTGGCCGACCAAAGCGCCTTCGGTGACCAAGGCGCGACCAATGCGGCCGGCAATGGGCGAGCGTACTGCCGCGTAATTCACATTCAACTGCGCTGTTTCAATATTGGCCTGGGCCACGGCCACATCGGCCTGGGCTTGTTTGAAGGCCGCCACGGCGCTCACATACTCTTGCTGGCTGATGGCGTTGGCCTCCATCAGGGGTTTGTTGCGTTCAGCTTGCGCCTGGGCTTGGGCCAGATTGGCGCTGGCCTTGGCCAAGTTGGCCTGGGCGCTGCTGAGCAGGGCTTTATAGGGGGCGGCGTCGATCTGGAACAGCGGCTGATCCGCTTTCACGTCGCTGCCTTCCATGAATTGGTTTTTCAGCAAAATGCCGGCCACCCGCGCGCGAACCTGCGCGACCCGAAAGGCTTCGGTGCGGCCTGGCAGCTCCGTGGTCAAGCCAATCTTGGCAAACGCGGTGGTCACTACGCTCACCTCGGGGGGCGGGGCGGCACCTGCTCCGGGGGCAACCCCAGCGGCAGGCGGCTTGCCAGAAGGGCAGGCGCACAGCATGCTGCTCATGAGGCCGATGAAGGCCCATTTGGCCAGCATGGAGGTTGGCAAAGTGGTGGGGGCGTGGACGTGCGTGAACTGATGGCTGGCCAACATGCAAAAGCTTTCAATCATAATTTCAGCGGGAAAAGGACGTTGCCTTTAAAGGCCGTCGCCGCACGCACAATGCCAGCCGAACAAGGGCTGGCGGCTTGGTAGGCGCTGATTTCAGTATATCAAGCAGCCTTGTCCCTTCAGTTCAGGCCCCAGTATGGGCTGTGCCACAATCGCCGCCTTCTGTCCGCTTGGCGTCTCCTGTGGATTCGCGGTCGACAGATGCACTCCTTATTTATGCCTGCCTCGCTTTTCGCCACCTCTTTTTCTTCGCTGCCCGGAACCTTGGGCATCGACTTCGGTACCTCCAACTCCGCTGTGTCTTGGGCGCAGGGTTCAGATTCGGCGCGCTTGATTGCGCTGGAGGGTGACGCCACGACCCTGCCCACCGCTTTGTTTTTTGATGCCGAGACCCACAAAACCCATTTTGGTCGTGAGGCGCTGGCGATGTATTTGGCTGGGCACGACGGTCGTTTGATGCGCTCCCTCAAAAGTCTGCTGGGCAGTCCTTTGCTGATGGAACGCACCAGCGTGAACCACCAATTGGTGAGTTTTCAAGACATCATTGGCCTGTTCTTGGCCGAGTTGGTGGGGCGCGCCCGTATCCAGTTGGGCGGTTTGCCGCGGCGTTTGGTCTTGGGTCGCCCGGTACATTTTGTCGATGATGACCCTGAGCGCGACGCCTTGGCGCAGCGCATGCTTTTGGAAGTGGCTGAGAAGTTGGGCTTTGAGGACATCTCCTTTCAATTGGAGCCGATTGCAGCCGCCTTGGATTACGAACGCCGTTTGCAGGAAGAGCGCATGGTGTTGGTGGTCGACGTGGGCGGAGGTACCTCGGACTTCACCGTGGTGCGGCTGGGGCCTGAGCGCATGGCGCAAGCACATCGCCAGTCCGATATCCAGGCCACTACCGGTGTGCACATTGGCGGCACCGATTACGACAAACAGCTGAGCTTGGCGCAATTGATGCCCTTGCTGGGCTACAAACACACCGGACCCGATGGGCGCGAGGTGCCAAGCCGCCCCTTCATTGACCTGAGCACCTGGCATTTGATTCACTGGCAGCAAAGTCCCAAAGCGATTCGCGATGCTCAGGCCTTGCGCGTCAACTACAGCCAGTCTCAACTGCATGATCGCTTGATGAAGGTGCTGCGTGAGCAACTCGGTCATGGGCTGGCGCACAGTGTCGAGCAGGCCAAGATCGCCTGCTCGAACGGCGCTGCGCACCAAGCACTGGATTTGAGCCTGGTCGAAACCGGGTTGGCAGCCGAGATGTCGGGCAGTGCGCTGGCCGAGCATTTGCACGCCCTGCTGGCACAGGTGGTGGCTTGTGCGCAATCTTGCGTACACGAGGCGGGCTTGCAGAGCGCGCAGATCGATGCCCTTTATCTTACTGGTGGGTCATCGGCCTTGCAGCCCTTTCAGCAGGCTTTGCGCGAGGCTTTTCCTGAGGCCGAATTGGTCACCGGCGACTTGTTTGGCGGTGTGGCTTCGGGATTGGCCTACGGCTAAAGCGTCAACGCAACAAGGCCGCGGGCGCGATGGAGGCGCCCTCGATCTTGTGTTTTTTCAAAGCCTCGGCTACAAAGCCTGAAGCCTT
The DNA here is from genome assembly GCA_947452785.1 of Comamonadaceae bacterium. Classification (GTDB taxonomy): domain Bacteria; phylum Pseudomonadota; class Gammaproteobacteria; order Burkholderiales; family Burkholderiaceae_C; genus Limnohabitans_A. The sequence continues at coordinate 31,337 of CANGDZ010000012.1, forward strand.
CATGTCTTCGACAAACTGGCGCAAATAAGCTTGCGCTTCAGGACTGCGGCCTTTGGGCAGTCCCATGGCCTGCTCGATGACCATGAAGCGCCCTGGCAGCAAACGCAAGTTAGGCAGGCGTGCCGCGTCCATTTGCAGTTGTTGCTTGACGCCTGCGGCCACATCCAGTTGCTCACTCAGAAAGTAATCGACGGTGGTGGGGGAGGTGGGTGCGCGGTGCAACTGGGCTTGCTTGATCTCACGCGTCAGGTACAGGTCGTAAGCGCTGCCTTTGCCCACAGCCAACCGCACGCCCGGGCGGTCCACTTCTTCGTTGCGCTGTAGCGGGGAGTCTTGGCGCACCAGGTAGCTGCCCTCAATCAACACATAAGGCGCAGTAAAGGCAATGCCTTGGCCGCGCACCGGATCCACCGCAAAAAAGCCCACGTCCGCTTGCTCGTTCGTCACCGCGTCGACCGATTTGCCTGCGGCGTCAAACGTGACCAAGGCCAAGCCCACGCCCAGGCGGCGCGCTAATTCAGAGGCCAAGTCCACCGAGACACCCATGGCCTGGCCGCTGGTCGGGTCTTTTTGGGCGAGGATGGGGTTGCCCAGATTGATCGAGGCACGCAGCGTGCCGGAGGGGGCAAATTGTTGAGCGATGGACGTCATGGATTGCGCGATAGAAAAAGTGGAACAAAGGATCAGACCGACGGCAGCCCAAAATGGGCGACGGAGAAATGAAGTGCTGACAGACTGGCGGCGTTGCATTGAACAGGGCATGATGTTTCCACTTGAGGGTGGCCACAGTTTCGCAGGCTTTGCCTGCGGCTCAAGCCACCCGGGAGACAAAGGGTACTGACAAACCCGGATGCCATTATTTCTCATGCCGCATAGCATCTGCCTGACAAGGCGCCAATCGGGGTGCTTTGCATCCAGGGAACCCTTCATGAAATTCCAATTTTTGAAAAATTCGCTGAGTAGCGCGCTGGTCGTGACTGCTTTATCCTTCATGGGTGGCATGGCCACCACGGCGCAAGCACAAGCTGACAAACCTGCTGCAGCCACCGGTAAAACCGAGCTCTTGTGGCTGGGTCAAGCCGGATTTCGCATTCAAAGCCCGGGCGGAAAAACCATCATCATCGACCCTTGGCTCACTGGGGGACCCAAAACGCCCGCAGCCTTCAAGTCCGATTTTTCGGCCCTGGGCAAGGTGGACCTGCTCTTGGTGACCCACGGTCACGTCGACCACTTGGGCGATGCCCCCGCCTTGGCCAAGCTTAACAATACCGTGCTGTACGGCCCCGCCGACATGGTGACTCCATTGATCACCTTGGGCTTGTTGCCGGCCAATTTGGGCCACCGCTTCAATAAAACGGGCAGTGTCAAACCGCTACCCGGCATCAAGGTCACTGCCGTGCAGGCCGAGCATTCCTCTTTGATTGTGTTTAACAACCCAGCCTCGGGCAAACCCGAGTCGCATCCTGCCGGTGAAGCCGTGGGATACATCATCGAAATGGAAAACGGCTTCAAAATTTGGCACATGGGCGATACCGGTCTGTTTGGCGACATGAAGTTTATTTTTGACCGCTACAAGCCCGATCTGGTACTGATCCCGATTGGCGGAAACTTCACCATGGACCCCGAAGATGCGGCCTACGCCATGAAGAATTGGATTCCTGCCAAGATGGTGATGCCCATCCATTACAACTCCAACCCCCTGACCAAAGGGACCTTGGGTGAGTTTGTGGAAGCCATGAAGGGCAGCAAAAGTCAGGTCGTGCCGATGACCGAAGGCCAAACACAGGCATTTTGAGTCTTGGAAGAGGTGAAATCGGGCGTATCCTGTGCGCTTGATTTCACTTCTTTTCTTGGGCGCTCCATGTTGTACAAATTCAAATCCAAAGCAACCAGCGATCTGATCATGCTCGGGCCTGACGCCCAGCGCTTGCTCAGGCTTATGGGTTCGGACGGGGCGCCCAAAGGCATCTTCACGGTTGAACACCAGCCCCAAGCCATCGCAGCCCTAGAGGCGTCGATTGCGCAAGACGAAGCACGGATAGCTGACCTTCTGGCCGAACGGATCTCCGAGGGTGCGGACGATAGCGGCGCAGCGACCACTGAGACCGTCAGCCTCAAACGCCGCGCGCAACCGATGCTCGAGATGCTGCGCCGCAGTGTGGCTGCCAAGGCCGATGTGGTGTGGGGTGTTTGATCGGCGCAGTGTGAGCGCAGACTAGTCAGCGCTTGAAGTCATTTTCAAGGTTTGAAAGCAGGGCCCGTCAATTTGAATCCGGCTTGCATGCCCCTTTTTTTGAACCAACCTTGGTTCATTTCCAACACAAAACGCACCGGTTTAGTGGAGCAGTGGGAGTCGTCTGATTGCGGCTTCATGTCTTCCAGATTCACGATGGTGCCGTCGTCCTCGAGAAAAGCCGCGGTCAACGCGGTCAATGTGTTGCGCATCCAAAAACACTGCACCGAGGGTTGCTCGAACACAAACAACATGCCTTCGTTTTGCGGCAAGTCTTTGCGCCACATCAGTCCAATTTGCCGCTGCTCGGGCGTTTGGGCCAATTGCGTATCGATCAAATGCATGCCCGCGCCCAATTTAATGCGCGCTAAACGGGACTGCGGTTCGCCTTGGGCTTGGCTGAGCAGGGGCACGCTGGCCAGCACAAGCCCAGCAAGGAGGGATGCCATGCGCATCTTGGAAGCCAGTGAAAACATGATGGATCCGACTCAGGGGTAGACAGACTTGAAGTGTAAACTGACCACCAGCCTCACTCCTTAAGCTTTACCCATGTCCTCACACGTTCACGTACCGGCGCAAGGTCACTCCATCACGGTCAATGCCGACATGTCCTTGAACGTGCCGATGCAGCCCATCATTCCCTTCATTGAGGGCGATGGAACCGGTCGCGACGTGACCCCGGTGATGATTCGGGTGGTGGACGCCGCTGTGGCCAAAGCCTATGGCGGTGAGCGTCAAATTCAGTGGATGGAGGTCTATGCCGGTGAAAAAGCGCACCAGATCTATGGTCAGGATGTGGGTCTGCCTCTTGAAACCTTGGCTGCTTTGCGCGACTACGTGGTCTCCATCAAAGGGCCGTTGACCACGCCGGTGGGAGGCGGCATCCGGTCGTTGAACGTGAGTTTGCGTCAAGAACTGGACTTGTACGTTTGCCTGCGCCCCATTCGTTACTTTCAGGGCGTGCCATCGCCTTTGAAGGAGCCTGAAAAAACCAATATGGTGATCTTTCGTGAAAACTCGGAAGATATTTATGCCGGCATCGAGTTCGAGGCCGAAAGCGACAATGCCAAGAAGCTGATCCACTTTTTGACCCACGAGCTGGGGCAGAAAACCATCCGTTTCCCCAACACCTCGGGGATCGGCGTCAAGCCCGTGTCGCGTGAAGGCACCGAGCGCTTGGTGCGCAAGGCGATTCAGTACGCCATTGACCACAACAAGCCCAGCGTGACGGTGGTGCACAAGGGCAACATCATGAAGTTCACTGAGGGGGCGTTTCGAGACTGGGCCTACGCTTTAGCGCAAAAAGAGTTTGGCGCCCAATTGATCGACGATGGCCCCTGGTGCCAAATCACCCACCCGAAGACGGGCAAACCGATTGTGATCAAGGACGTGATCGCTGATGCCTTTTTGCAACAAATCCTGCTGCGACCTGCCGATTACGCCGTGGTCGCCACCTTGAACCTCAACGGCGACTACCTTTCTGATGCTTTGGCCGCGCAAGTGGGCGGCATTGGCATTGCCCCGGGAGCCAATCTCTCTGATTCGATCGCCTGCTTTGAAGCCACGCACGGCACCTCGCCCAAATACGCCGGGAAAGACTATGTCAACCCGGGTTCACTGATTCTGTCGGCAGAGATGATGCTTCGCCACATGGGCTGGATCCAGGCCGCTGACCTTATTTTGCAGTCGATGGAAAAGGCGGTGGCCAGTAAACGCGTGACCTATGACTTTGCCCGTCTGATGGACGGCGCCACCCAGGTCAGCTGCTCTGGGTTTGGCCAGGTGATGATCGATCAGATGTGATCGGTGGCCGCCGGGTTCGCCTGGGTGTCTGCAGCCAATTCTTCGTTCCGAATGTTCGCCGCCGTCAGGCCCTTGGGGCCATTGGTGATGTCAAAGGACACCCGTGCGCCTTCTTTCAGGCTTTTATACCCCTCCATGGTGATGGCCGAAAAGTGGGCGAAAACGTCCGCGCCACCACCCTCAGGTTCAATGAAACCGAAACCTTTGGCGTCATTGAACCACTTAACTTTTCCAGTTGCCATATATGTCTCCGGCATTTTTATAGGTTCAGTGTGATCTGAGTCCAGTGAAATTGTCAATTCGCACTTTTCCCATTCATGCTCAGTTTCGACTCGAATATCCAATTTTTTGCTGTTTTCATGCAATTTTCACAAGGTCTTATTGCGACGCGCTCTCAGAAGCCCTTCTGGCTCGATAGAATGAAAATCATGGCAACCCGAAAACCTGTTTCCCCCGCGCTCCCGCCACAACCGACGCGCACTGCTGACGGCGGTGATTCGCTGGTTCTTGACCGGATCACCGAAAAGATCAAACCCCCGCAGATGCACCAAGTCCTGATGCTGAACGACGACTTCACCCCCATGGAGTTTGTGGTGCTGGTGATTCAGGAGTTTTTCAGCAAGGACCGCGAATCGGCCACCCAAATCATGCTCAAAATCCATCTGGACGGTAAAGCGGTGTGCGGCGTTTATTCCAAAGATGTGGCCGCCACCAAGGTGGACCAGGTGCTGGATGCGGCCCGACAAGCGGGCCATCCCTTGCAATGTGTCAGTGAACCTGTTGAATAAACCTTGTCTGTCCCCACGTACTCCCTATTCATTATTTACAAGGCTTAAGGAAATCACATGATTGCCCAAGAACTGGAAGTCAGCTTGCACATGGCCTTTGTCGAAGCACGGCAACAACGCCACGAGTTCATCACGGTGGAGCATTTGCTCCTGGCCCTGTTGGACAACCCCAGCGCGGCTGAAGTGTTGCGCGCTTGCTCGGCCAATATCGACGACCTGCGCCATGCGCTGGCCGGTTTCATCAAAGACAACACGCCCCAAGTGGCGGGCAGTGAAGAGGTGGACACCCAACCCACGCTAGGGTTTCAGCGTGTGATTCAGCGCGCCATCATGCATGTGCAGTCCACAGGCAATGGCAAAAAAGAAGTCACCGGCGCGAATGTACTGGTGGCCATTTTTGGCGAAAAAGACTCCCACGCCGTGTATTACCTGCACCAGCAGGGCATCACCCGCTTGGATGTGGTCAATTTCATCGCGCACGGCATTCGCAAAAGCGATCCGCCTGAAGTGACCAAGCCCGAAGCCTCGCCCAGTTCTGAGTCAGAAGAGCAGGGCGGTGGTGAGCGCAATGAAAAAGCCTCGCCTTTGGAGCAGTACACCCAAAACCTGAATCAGGCCGCCAAAGACGGCAAGATCGACCCCTTGATTGGGCGCGAGTACGAAGTCGAGCGCACGATTCAGATTTTGTGCCGCCGCCGTAAAAACAACCCCTTGTTGGTGGGCGAGGCCGGTGTGGGCAAGACGGCGATTGCCGAGGGTTTGGCTTGGCGCATCACCCAAGGCACAGTGCCTGAAATTTTGGCCGAAGCCAATGTTTACTCCTTGGACATGGGCGCTTTACTGGCCGGTACCAAATACCGGGGTGATTTTGAACAACGCCTCAAAGGCGTTCTCAAAGCGCTGAAAGACAAGCCCAATGGCATCTTATTTATTGACGAAATCCACACCCTGATCGGTGCGGGTGCGGCCTCTGGCGGCACCTTGGACGCATCTAACCTGCTCAAGCCAGCGCTGTCCAGTGGCCAGCTCAAATGCATTGGCGCCACCACCTTCACCGAGTACCGCGGTATTTTCGAAAAAGATGCGGCTTTGGCACGGCGCTTTCAGAAAATCGATGTGGTCGAGCCCACCGTGTCTGAAACGGTGGACATCTTGAAGGGCCTCAAGTCCCGTTTTGAAGAGCACCACAATGTCAAATACGCCGCAGCAGCGCTGCAGGCGGCGGCCGAGTTGTCGGCCAAGTTCATCAACGACCGTCACTTGCCCGACAAGGCGATTGACGTGATCGACGAAGCCGGCGCAGCCCAGCGCATCATGGTCGCGTCCAAACGCAAGAAGATCATTGGCAAGGCCGAGATCGAAGACATTGTGGCCAAGATCGCGCGCATTCCGCCGGCCAATGTGTCCAACGACGACCGCAGCAAGTTGCAAACCATTGAGCGCGACTTGAAGAGCGTGGTCTTTGGACAAGACAAGGCGCTTGAAGTCTTGGCTTCTGCCGTCAAGATGGCGCGCTCGGGCTTGGGCAAGACCGACAAACCGATTGGTTCGTTCTTGTTCTCAGGCCCCACGGGCGTGGGCAAAACCGAAGCGGCCAAGCAGTTGGCCTACATCTTGGGCATTGACCTGATTCGCTTTGACATGTCCGAGTACATGGAGCGCCATGCGGTGAGCCGTTTGATCGGAGCGCCGCCTGGCTACGTGGGCTTTGACCAAGGCGGTTTGCTGACCGAAGCCGTGACCAAAAAGCCGCATTGCGTCTTGCTCCTCGACGAGATCGAAAAGGCCCACCCCGACATCTACAACGTCTTGTTGCAGGTGATGGACCACGGTACCTTGACCGACAACAACGGGCGCAAAGCCGACTTTCGCAACGTGATCATCATCATGACCACCAACGCGGGCGCGGAGACCATGAACAAAGCCACCATTGGCTTCACTAACCCGCGCCAAGCGGGCGACGAAATGGGCGATATCAAACGCCTGTTCACGCCCGAGTTCCGCAACCGCTTGGACTCGATGGTCAGCTTCAAGGCGTTGGACGAAAACGTCATCATGCGGGTGGTCGACAAGTTCTTGCTGCAACTGGAAACCCAGCTCACCGAGAAAAAAGTCGACGTCACTTTCACTGACAAGCTGCGCAAGTTCTTGGCGAAAAAGGGTTTCGATCCTCTCATGGGCGCACGTCCTATGCAGCGCTTAATCCAGGACACGATTCGCAAAGCCTTGGCCGACGAGTTGCTGTTTGGTCGATTGATCGATGGCGGGCGTTTGAATGTGGACATCGACGACAAGGACGAAGTCTTGCTCGACATTCAGCCGCTGCCCAAGAAAGAGGGCCGCGCGGTCAAGTCGGAACCCACCGAGCCAGCCGAAGCCTGAGGCTGGTTTAGGGGGGGGCAAAAAAACCGCTGTTGCGGTTTTTTTGTGGGTACTCGATATAGCCTTAGCGCCGCCTGCCGCCACCGCCCAGCAAGGAGCCCAGCACGCCGCGCACGATCTCTCGGCCAATGGACGAGCCCACGGTGCGCACCGCGCTTTTGACCACCAGTTGCGCAATGCCATCGCGGTGACCGCCGCGCGGGCCTTCGGTGCCAAACAGCAGGCTACTCATACTGCCCATCAGACCCCCATCGCTGGCGCCGGCAGGGTTGCTTGCCGAAGGCGGCATCCCCGCCGCGTTGGCCGCTGCGGCGCCCAAGCTGGCGCCCTTGGCTTTAAGCACCTCATAGGCCGATTCGCGGTCCAATAATTGCTCATAAACGCCGGCCACCAACGAGCCGTCGCGCAAGGCTTTGCGCTGCTCCGAGGTGATGGGGCCGATCTGGCTGCCCGGTGGGATTACAAATACGCGCTCGGTCTCTGTGGGGCGGCCTTTTTCGTCCAGGAAACTGATCAAGGCCTCACCCACCGCCAACTCGGTGATGGCGGCCTCAATGTCCAACCCGGCTTTAGGCCGCATGGTTTGCGCCGTGGCCTTGACGGCTTTTTGGTCGCGCGGCGTGAAGGCCCGCAGCGCATGCTGCACCCGGTTGCCCAACTGGCCCAGCACATTGTCCGGAATATCCAGCGGGTTTTGCGTGACGAAATAAACCCCTACGCCTTTGGAGCGCACCAGTCGCACCACCAACTCGATGCGGTCGACCAGTGCTTTGGGCGCTTCGTTGAACAGCAGGTGGGCTTCGTCAAAGAAAAACACCAGTTTGGGTTTGTCGGGGTCGCCAATTTCGGGCAGTTGCTCAAACAATTCCGACAGCATCCACAGCAAAAAGGTGGCGTACAAGCGCGGCGAGTTGAGCAGTTTGTCGGCCGCCAAGACGTTGATCACGCCTTTGTTGTCCACGGTCTGCATGAAGTCTTGGATGTTGAGCATGGGCTCGCCGCAAAACTGGTCGCCGCCTTGCTCTTCAATTTGCAGCAAACCGCGCTGAATGGCGCCAATACTGGCCGCGCTGATGTTGCCGTAGTCGGTGGTGAATTGTTTCGCGTTCTCACCCACATAGGACAACATGCTGCGCAGGTCTTTCATGTCCAGCAGCAAGAGGCCGTTGTCATCGGCAATTTTGAACACCAAACTCAAGACCCCAGCTTGGGTATCGTTCAAATTGAGCATGCGGTTGAGCAGCAGCGGGCCCATGTCGCTGATGGTGGCGCGCACCGGATGGCCTTGTTCGCCAAAAACGTCCCACAAAGTGGTGGGGCAGGCCACTGGCGTAGGCCGCTCAATGCCGCGACTGGCCAATGCCGCTGCCAACTTCTCGTTAATGTGACCGCTTTGGCTGATGCCGCTCAAGTCGCCTTTGACATCGGCCATAAAGACGGGCACACCGATATTGGAGAAGCTTTCAGCCAGTTTTTGCAAGGTGACGGTTTTGCCGGTGCCGGTGGCCCCGGTGATCAGACCGTGGCGGTTGGCCAGACGGGCGAGCAAGGCGCATTCGGTCTGGGCATTGCGGGCAATTGGCATGTCATTGGGCATGGCATCGGTCATTGTGAAGGCTCCCTTTGCGGTAAAAGTAAAATCGCAGTCAGTAGATTAAATCAAGAATCAAGGACGCGACGATGGCAGGCCACAGTAAATGGGCAAATATTCAACACCGCAAGGGTCGGCAGGACGAAAAACGCCAACGCATCTGGACCCGCGTGGTGCGCGAGATCATGGTCGCAGCCCGCACCGGCGGTGGCGATGTGTCCGCTAATCCCAGGTTGCGACTGGCGATTGAAAAGGCCAAAGCGGCCAATATGCCGGCCGACACTATCAAACGCAACGTCGACAAAGCCACCGGCAACCTGGAAGGCGTGAGCTACGAAGAGATTCGCTACGAAGGCTACGGCATTGGCGGCGCGGCGGTCTTGGTGGACACCATGACGGACAACCGGGTGCGCACCGTGGCCGAAGTGCGCCACGCCTTCAGCAAATACGGCGGCAATTTGGGCGCCGAAGGCTCGGTGGCGTTCCAGTTTAAAAACTGCGGCCAGCTGATTTTTGCCCCGGGCACCAACGAAGACAAGGTCATGGAAGTGGCTTTAGAAGCTGGTGCCGAGGACGTGATCACTGATGACGACGGTGCCATCGAGGTGCTGACCTTGCCCACTGAATTTGAAGCGGTCAAGCAGGCCTTGGAGGCTGCGGGCTTGCTGCCCGACATGGCCGAGGTCACGATGCGTGCAGAAAACGCCATCGAGTTGGCCGGAGAAGATGCCGCACGCATGCAAAAACTGCTGGACGTGCTGGAAGATTTGGACGACGTGCAAAACGTCTTCCACAACGCTGAAATATCCGAATAAGGGCAATGGTCATGAAAGTTTTGGTTGTAGGCGGCGGTGGCCGCGAACACGCTTTGGCGTGGAAGTTGTCCCAGTCCGAGCGGATTCAGCAGGTCTATGTGGCCCCGGGCAACGGCGGCACAGCGCGCGATAAACATTTGGTCAATGTGCCGATCACCGACATCCCTGCCCTGCGCCAGTGGGTGATCGCCAACCGCATCGAGCTGACCGTGGTCGGGCCTGAGGCGCCTTTGGCGGCCGGCATTGTGGACGACTTTCGTGCCCATGGCTTGCGAATTTTTGGCCCCACCCAAGCCGCAGCGCAACTGGAAAGCTCCAAAGCGTTTTCCAAGGCGTTCATGCAGCGACATCGCATTCCCACGGCCGAGTTTGAGACCTTCACCGATGCCACTTTGGCCCATGCGTATGTGGACCTGAAGGGCGCGCCGATTGTGGTCAAGGCAGACGGTCTGGCTGCAGGCAAAGGCGTGGTGGTGGCCATGAGCTTGCAAGAAGCGCATGAGGCGATTGACTTCATGCTGCTCGACAACACCTTGGGCGTGGCGCACAACGCCGGCGGTGCCCGGGTGGTGATTGAAGAATTTTTGCACGGCGAAGAAGCCAGCTTCATCGTGCTGTGCGATGGCAAGAACGTGGTGGCTCTGGCCACCAGCCAAGACCACAAGCGCTTGCAAGACGGCGACCAAGGCCCCAACACCGGCGGCATGGGCGCTTACTCGCCCGCACCGGTGGTGACTGCCGAGGTCCATGCCCGCGCCATGCGCGAAGTCATTTTGCCGACCATTCGCGGCATGGAAAAAGACGGCATTCAGTACACCGGATTTTTGTACGCCGGTTTGATGATCGACCCCCAAGGTCAACTTAAAACCCTGGAATTCAACTGCCGCATGGGCGACCCTGAGACCCAGCCCATCATGATGCGTTTGAAAACGGATCTGGTCGATGTCATGCTCGCCGCTACCTCCGGCGGTTTGGACCAGGTTGAGCTGGAGTGGGATCGCCGCGTCGCGATGGGCGTGGTCTTGGCCGCTGCTGGCTACCCCATGCATCCGCGTAAAGGCGATGTTATTACCGGTTTACCTGCGGACCACAGCGAGGCCATGGTGTTCCATGCCGGCACGGCCAATGAGGCAGGCCAGACCGTCACCAGCGGTGGCCGCGTGCTGTGCGTGACAGTGCTTGCCGACTCGGTGCGCCAGGCGCAGCAAAAAGCCTACGAGGTCACCCAAGGCATCCATTTCGATGGCATGCAGTACCGCAGTGACATTGGCTTTCGGGCCATCAAGCAAAGCGCCTGACATGAGCGAAACCTTCGATATTGCCTCGGTGCGCAGCTACCTCGTGGGCTTGCAACAACGCATCACCAGTGGTTTGAACGCCATCGACGCCACGCCCTTTGTGGTGGATGCCTGGCACAAAGAAGCGCATGAGCCACTGCAGGGCCAGGGCATCACCATGATCATGGAAGGCGGGCCGGTGTTTGAGCGCGCGGGTTGTGGCTTCTCGCATGTGAGTGGCCCCAAGCTGCCACCCTCAGCCACAGCGCATCGCCCGGAGTTGGCCGGTGCGCCCTTTGAGGCTATGGGCGTGTCCTTGGTGTTTCATCCGCGAAACCCCTATGTACCCACGGTGCACATGAATGTACGCATGATTGTGTCTAAGCCCGAGGGCGCGCCGCCCGTGGCTTGGTTTGGCGGTGGCATGGACTTGACACCCTATTACGGCTTTGACGAGGACGCGGTGCATTTTCACCAAACCTGCAAAGACGCTTTGGCGCCTTTTGGCGCCGATCTGCATCCAAGGTTCAAAGCCTGGTGCGACACTTATTTTTGCAATAAACACCGCCAAGAGCAGCGCGGTGTGGGCGGCATTTTCTTCGACGATTTTGCGGAGCTGGGTATGTCCCAAAGCTTGGCCATGCTGCAAAGCGTGGGCGATGCTTTATTGCCGGCTTATCTGCCGATTGTGCAAGCGCGCAAAGACATGGCTTATGGCGCGCGCGAGCGTGATTTTCAGTTGTATCGCCGTGGGCGTTATGTGGAGTTCAATTTGGTGTGGGATCGGGGCACGCATTTTGGCTTGCAATCGGGCGGGCGCACCGAGTCCATTTTGTTGTCCATGCCGCCCCTGGTGAGTTGGTCCTACAACCACCGTGATGCAACTGGATCGCCTGAGGCTCAATTGCTGAGTCACTTTTTAGTGCCCAAGGACTGGGTGTGAGTTTCGCCCCGCCTTCGGTCGTTAAACGCCTGGGGGTGTATGGCGGCGCTTTTGATCCGCCGCACCTGGCGCATACGGAGTTGGCGCAGGCCGCGGTCGAGCAGCTGCAACTGGATGCCTTGCGCATCTTCCCCACAGGGCAAGCTTGGCACAAAGACCGTGACCTTACTGCGGCCGAGCATCGCTTGGCTATGACCCAACTGGCTTTTCAACATGTGCCCCAAGCGCAGGTGGACGAGCGGGAAATTTGCCGTGCCGGTCCGACCTACACTGTCGACACTTTGCGAGAATTGACACGCGAATACCCCGGCGCGCAATTGTTTTTATTGATGGGGGCGGACCAGGCCAAATCCTTGTCTCAATGGCATGAAATCGGTGAAATCACACAGTTGGCTATAATTTGTGTCGCTGAGCGTGATGCTCCCGAGATTTCTAAGGCGCAAGGTCAAGTTTATTCACAGGATGTGGATCCTGTTGTCCAAGGGGACTTTCGAAAGATCGTGCTTCCCCTGATGCCGCACAGCGCCACCGACATACGCAACCGCGTCGCGTCGGGCCACCCCCTGAATGCACTGGTCAGTAAGACTGTTGCACGCTATATTCAAGACAACCACCTTTACCTGACTGCCTGATGAACGATACCTCTGCCAAAAAAGACGTCACCAAACTCCAACGCGCCATTGTGGATGCGCTGGAAGACGTGAAAGCCCAAGACATTCAGGTCTTCGATACCGAACACTTATCTGCTTTGTTTGAACGCGTGGTGGTGGCTTCGGGCACCTCGAATCGCCAAACCAAAGCCCTGGCTGCCAGTGTGCGCGACAAAGTGCGCGATGCCGGCTTTCCCAAGCCGCGCATGGAAGGTGAAGACAACGGCGAATGGATCATCGTGGATTGTGGCAGCGCTGTGGTGCATGTGATGCAGCCGACCATTCGTTCTTACTACAACTTAGAAGAACTTTGGGGCGAAAAGCCTGTGCGCCTGAAGCTGGGTGCGCCCAAGCCGCTTGATGCCGACGGCAAAAATAGCGCCCACAAAGAATCCAAGGTCAACCACGCGGGCAAGGCCCCGCGCCGTGTCGACTCCGAACCTGTCAAGGCGCAAATGCCAGGTCGTACCAAGAAAGCGGCTGTGCCAGTGGCCGGTAAGCCTGCGGCCAAGAAAACTGCAGCCAAAACGCCAGCTGCAAAAAAGCTGTCAGCCAAAAGCATCGCCAAGCCCTCAGTGAAAACCGCGGTGAAAGCAGCCGCCAAGCCGGTGGTCAAAACTGCGACCAAGACAGCTGCAAAATCCGTGGCTCAACCCGCGGCCAAGGCGCCCATGAAGTTGGTCAAGGTCAACGACCCGGCCAAAGCTCCAAAGCGCACCCCCGCTAAATCGGCCGTCAAGCCCGCTCTCAAGCGTGCGCCGGCCAAAAAGGCTGCAGCCCGTAAAGCCTGAGTTCAGGTATGAAGCTGCTGATCGTGGCGGTCGGCCAGCGCATACCCGATTGGGCGCAAACCGCTTGGGATGACTATGCCAAGCGGTTTCCTTTTGAGCTCAAGGTGGAGCTCAAAGCGGTGAAAACCGAGCCGCGTGGCTCCAAAACCCTGGAAACCTTGTTCGCCGCAGAGCGTCAACGGATCGAAGACGCTATTCCCAAAGGTTGCCGCATCGTGGCCCTGGATGAACGCGGCACCAACCTCACCACCAAAGCCCTGGCCAGCCGTTTGCAAAACTGGCAGTTGGAAAGTGACGACGTGGCCTTGGTCATTGGTGGCCCCGATGGCCTGGATCCTGCGTTTCGCCAAGCGGCCCATGAGCGGATTCGCTTGTCGGACATGACGCTGCCCCATGCCATGGCGCGCGTGCTGTTGATTGAGCAGCTGTACCGCGCCTGGTCGATCAACGCCAATCACCCTTACCACCGGGAATAATCCCTTTTCGTTTTATTTCAGGCTCTTTTTCGGACGCGATGACATGACCCCCTTCATTTACCTGGCCTCCCAAAGTCCAAGGCGTAGCCAATTGTTGGATCAAATCGGGGTCGCTCACACCTTGCTCTTGCCCTCTGACGAAGAGGACGCTGAAGCGCTGGAAGTGGTGCATCGGGGCGAGACTCCCCTGCATTACGTGCAACGCGTCACCGGGCTCAAGCTCGATGCCGCTGTGACCCGCATGAAAGCGCGAGGGCTGCAAGCCGCCCCGGTGTTGTGCTCCGACACCACGGTGGCTTTGGGCCGTGAAATTTTGGGCAAGCCCTTTGATGCGCAAGACGCCATACGCATGCTGAAAGCCTTGTCGGGCCATACACACCGGGTGTTGACGGCTGTGGCGGTGCAGTCCGGGCGCAAGCGTCTAGCTGCGGTGTCGGTGTCGCGTGTGACTTTTTGCCAGATGAACCGCGCCCAAATCAAAGCTTATGTGGACAGCGGCGAGCCCATGGGCAAGGCCGGTGCTTACGGCGTGCAGGGCAGGGCGGCCGCGCACATTGCCAGCATTCACGGCAGTTATTCAGGCATCATGGGTTTGCCTGTGCATGAAACTGCGCTGCTGCTGCGTCAAGTGGGCGTGGCCTGTTGACTGACTTACACCCTGAAAGTGCTATGCAACAAGACATTTTGATCAATTGGTCGCCTCAAGAAACCCGTGTGGCGGTGGTTGAGCACGGCGCGGTGCAAGAGTTGCATGTGGAGCGCAACTTGGAGCGCGGCCTGGTGGGCAATGTGTATTTGGGCAAGGTGGCACGCGTGTTGCCGGGCATGCAATCGGCGTTCATCGACATTGGCTTGGAGCGCGCGGCTTTCTTGCATGTGGCCGATGTGTGGCAGCGCCACCCTGAGGGCGAGCCGCCGCAAGCGGCGCGCAGCACGCAGCCCTTGGTACCGATTGAGCGTCAAATCTTTGAAGGCCAGGCCTTGATGGTGCAGGTTATCAAAGACCCCATCGGAACCAAAGGGGCCCGGATGTCGACGCAAATCAGCATTGCCGGTCGGCATTTGGTGTTTCTGCCGCAAGACGACCACATTGGGGTGTCGCAGAAAATTCCCTCCGAGCAACGCGATCAGTTGCGTGAGCGTTTAAAGGCCTTGGTGGGCCATGCCGGCGGCGGCTTTATTTTGCGCACCAACGCCGAAGACTCCAGCGACCAAGAGCTGGGCGACGACATTGGTTATTTGCGCAAGACCTGGGCGCGCATCAAGGACGCCTCGCTGCGTCTGCCGGCGCAGTCCATGCTGCACCAAGATCTGACGCTGCTGGAGCGGGTGTTGCGCGATTTGGTGGGTGAGGCGACGCAATCGATACGCATTGACTCACGCGAGCAGTTCCAAAAACTGATGGCGTTCAGCCAAGAGTTCATGCCAGCAGCGTCCGAGCGTCTTCAGCTTTACAAGGGTGAGCGGCCCATCTTTGATTTGTATGCCATCGATGAGGAAATTGCCAAGGCCTTGGGGCGCCGGGTTGAGCTGAAATCAGGCGGCTACTTGATCGTCGACCAAACCGAGGCCTTGACCACGGTGGACGTGAACACCGGCGGCTATGTGGGCGCGCGAAATTTTGACGACACGATTTTCAAAACCAATTTAGAAGCCGCTCAAGCCATTGCCCGACAACTGCGTCTGCGCAATTTGGGCGGCATTGTGATTGTCGACTTCATCGACATGACGCGCGCGGAGCACCAAGAAGCAGTGTTGTCGGAGTTTAAAAAGCAGCTGGCGCGGGACCGGGTCAAGACCATGGCTGGGGGCTTTTCGCAGCTGGGTCTGCTGGAAATGACACGCAAACGCACGCGCGAATCCTTGGCGCACATGCTGTGCGAGCCTTGTCCGGCGTGCCAGGGCAAAGGCATTGTCAAAACCACACGCACCGTGGTGTACGACATCTTGCGCGAGATATTGCGTGAAGCCAAACAGTTCAATCCGCGCGAATTTCGCGTAATTGCGCGGCCTGCCGTGATCGAGTTGCTGCTGGATGAGGAAAGTCAGCATTTGGCGGCTTTGTCTGACTTCATCGCCAAGCCGATCTCGTTGCAAAGCGAGTCGGCCATGGGGCCTGAAGAATACGACGTCGTCTTGCTTTAAGGTCGCAAACGCAAACGTATATTCAAGCACGTCAACCACAGAAGGCGTTAAACAAAGGCGCTATCGCCTTTGTGGTGCAGGCGCGCGTAGACACCGCCCAGGGCCAGCAGGGCCTGGTGGCTGCCTTGTTCGACGATGCGTCCGTTTGCCATGACCACCACCCGATCGGCATGCTCGATGGTCGAGAGGCGGTGCGCAATGATCAAGGTGGTGCGCCCCTTCATCAAGCGTTGCAGCGCTTCTTGCACTAAGCGCTCAGACTCATTGTCCAAGGCCGAAGTGGCTTCGTCCAAAATCAAAATGGGCGCATTTTTGTACAGCGCGCGTGCAATCGCCAAACGCTGGCGTTGGCCGCCCGACAGTTGCGTTGCGTTGTGGCCGAGCAGGGTGTGCATGCCCTGCGGCAAGCGGGCAATGTACTCCGACAGGTTGGCCGCTTCCAGACAGGCGTTCACTTGAGCTTCGTTCACGGCTTGACCCAATGCGACGTTGGCCGCCACGGTGTCATTGAGCATCACCACGTCTTGACTGACCATGGCCATTTGTTCACGCAGCGCGGTTAACTGCCATTCGGTCACATTGTGGCCATCGATCAAGACCTGGCCTTTGCTGGGCAACACAAAGCGGGGCAGCAAATTGGCCAAGGTGGTTTTGCCAGAGCCCGATGAGCCCACAAAAGCCACGGATTCGCCGGGCTGTATGGTCAGAGAAATACCATTCACCGCTGGCGCTGCGTCGGGGTGAAATTGCACGCTGGTGTTGATCCACTCGATGACGCCTGAGGCGTGACCATCTGAGGAATTGGGCGCATAGGCGCCTTGCGTTTCAGACGAAACGTTTTCCATTAATTGCAAGCCACGCTCCAAAGCAGCCAGGCCTCGTGTGATGGGGTTGGCCACATCGGCCAGGCGTTTGATTGGGGCAATCAGCATCAGCATGGCGGTAATGAAGGCCACGAAACCACCGACAGTGGCGCCTTGCCCACCATTCTGGCTTTGCAGCAAGGCAATCATCAACACCAAAGACAGCGCCACAGCCGCCAGCAATTGCGTCAAGGGTGACATGGAGGCCGAGGCAATGGTCGAGCGAATGGCCAGGCCGCGCAGGCGGTCGCTGAGTTTTTCGAAGCGATTAATTTGGCTTTGCTGCGCGCCATGCAGCCTAACCATTTTAAAAGCCAGTACATTTTCTTCAACCACATAGGCCAAGTCGTCGGTGGCGTTTTGACCTTCCCGGGTCAGACGATACAGGCGTTTGGACAAGACCTTCATGATCCAGGCCACGCCGGGTGTGACCAAGAACACCACCAGGGTCAACTTCCAGTTGAGGAACAACAAGTACCCCACCAACGCCAGCAAAGAAAAACCGTCGCGCGACAGGCCGATCATGGCCGAGACCAATTGGCCCGCACCGCTTTGCACTTCGTAGACGATGGTGTTGGACAGCGCGCTGGCCGATTCTTTAGAGAACACCGCCAGATCGGCCCGCATTAAACGCTCAAACATGGCGCTGCGCAGCAGTTGCATACCGTCATTGGCAATGCGTGTCAGGCTGTATTGGGAAACAAAATGCGCGGCCCCACGAATGGCAAAAATACCCATCACCGCCACCGGCACCGACCACAGCGGCAGGGCCCCCTTGCTGAAGCCTTTGTCCAGCAGGGGTTGAAACAGGGCCGGAATCAAGGGCTCGGTCACAGCCGCCACCACCGTGGCCAAAATGCCAGTCACCCAACTCCAGCGCTGCTGGCCAAAATACGGCAATAAGCGTTTGATGCGTTGAAACACGTTGGGGGCGGGACTGGTTTCTGCGCTGGCGGTGGTATCTGTCATTTCGTCTGATTTTACGCAACCGGTTCCCGACTTTTTCAGCGCCAATCCTCCCTCAGGGCTATTCAGAACTGATCCGCCCAGCTTTACAGGGGTTTTAGCTCTAGAAACCACCTTTCGAGCGTGTACGATCAGGGCTTGTAAATTCTCTTTAATTTTGACTCGCCGGCATGAACTCTGTTCTTCGCATCACCCTTGCTCCTGTTACAAGGCACCCATTCGCGGTGGCTTACCGCTTCGCAAGCGCCTTATTCATTTTTTGGATGGGCTTGCAAAGCCCCGCACAAGCGCAGTTCAGGGTCGAAGTCACCGGTGTGGGCCTGACGCAAGTGCCCGTGGCCGTGGTGCCGTTCAAAGGAGAAGATGGCTCTTTGCAAAAAATTTCGGCAATTGTGATTGCTGATTTGGAGCGCAGTGGTCAGTTTCGCGCCGTAGAGGCCAAAGGCGAGAGTCTGGACGAGACGTCACGCCCCGATCTGCCTCAATGGCGGCAACGCAATGCCGACGCGCTGGTGGCCGGCAGCGTGACCCGACTGGCCGATGGTCGTTATGACGTGCGAGCCCGCTTGTGGGATGTGGTGGGTGGGCAATTGCGCGGTGAATTCAAAGAAGCCGTGGTGGCCACTGATTTGCGCCTGGCCGCTCACCGCTTGGCCGACCAGTTGTACGAAAAGCTGACTGGCGAAAAAGGGGTGTTTGCCACCCGTATCGCTTACGTGACCAAGTCCGGCACGCGCTACACCCTTTGGGTGGCCGATTCGGACGGTGAAGGTGCGCAGGCGGCGCTGGCCAGTCCAGAGCCCATCATTTCGCCTTCCTGGTCCCCCACCGGCAGCCATTTGGCCTATGTGTCTTTTGAGTCGCGTAAGCCGGTAATTTATGTGCATGAACTTGCCTCTGGCAAACGCCAGGTGACCGCCAATTTCCGCGGCTCCAACAGTGCGCCAACTTGGGCGCCCGATGGCAAAAGCCTGGTCGCCACCTTGAGCCGGGACGGCGGCTCGCAGCTGTTTCAAATCGACGTTCAAGGCGGCTCGCCGCGCCGCTTGGCCCAGTCCAATGGCATCGACACCGAGCCCACCTTCGCGTCCAACGGCAGCAAGCTGTATTTCGTCAGCGACCGTGGCGGCTCGCCGCAGATTTACCGCATGCCCGCGGCAGGCGGCGCGGTGGAGCGGGTCACGTTCAATGGCACGTACAACATCTCGCCCAGTCTGAGTCCTGATGGCCGCTGGATGGCCTATGTGACGCGCACCGGCGGCCAGTTCAAACTCCAGGTGATGGATTTGTCCACCGGCCAGTCCAATGCCATTACCGATACCAGTGCCGATGAAAAACCCAGTTTTGCCCCCAACAGCAAGCTGTTGGTCTATGCCACTCAAATTCAGGGGCGCGAAGCTTTGATGACCACCACTTTAGATGGGAAAATCAAGGCCCGCCTAGCAGGACAGGGCGGCGATATCCGAGAGCCCGACTGGGGCCCCTTCCGCCAGTAAGCCACCCCTTGTGGGTGGTGTTGAATGTTTTTTGTTTTTTGTTTCAGGAGTGAGTTATGTTGATCCGTACTTTTTCGATGTTGGTGTTAACCGCCGCTTTGGCCGCTTGTTCTTCGGGCGTGAAGCTCAATGATGTCCCCGTGGAGGACAAATCGGCGACTGCAGTCAACGGTGGTGCCAACGCCAATGGGATCGGCATGGGCAGTAATGTGGGACAAAACAATGTCTCCGGCGTGTTGACTGACAAGGGCGCTGCCGTTGGTGTGGGCCCTGCGGGCATCAATATTGTGTTTTTTGATTACGACAGTTTCACCTTGAAACCTGAGGCCCGCGCCGTCATTGAAAACAATGCCAAGTTCCTGCAAGCCAACAAACAACGCAAGGCCATGCTCGAAGGCCACACCGATGAACGCGGTGGTCGTGAGTACAACTTGGCCTTGGGTCAAAAGCGTGCCGAATCGGTGCGCCAAGCCATGACCTTGCTGGGTGTGAGTGACGCCCAGGTGGAGGCCGTGAGCTTTGGCAAGGAAAAACCCTTGGATGCGGGCAGCGATGAAGCCGCGTTAGCAAAAAACCGCCGCGTTGAAATCAAATACTGAGCCCGCGTATGAGTCATTCCAATTTTTGGCGCTTTACGGCCATAGCCGCACTTTGGCTGTCCCAATCGGTGGCGCATGCGGCTTTGTTTGAAGACGACGAAGCCCGGCGTGCCATTTTGGATTTGCGTCAGAAGATGGAGCAGTTCAGCGGTTCAGGCAGCGCGCAAAACAAAGCCCAAGGCGAAGAGATCTTTAAGTTGCGCAGTTCACTGCTGGACCTGCAGGGGCAGATTGACCTGCTCAAGGCGGATCAAGCCCGTTTGCGCGGCGCCAATGAGCAACTGCTTCGCGAATTGTCTGAGCTGCAGCAACGGCAAAAAGACGTGCAACTCGGTCTGGATGATCGCTTGCGCAAATTTGAGCCTTTGAAGGTGACCTTGGATGGTGCGGACATCACGGTCGAACCCGCAGAAAAGCGCGATTATGAAGCCGCCATGGGTGTGTTTCGTAAAGGTGATTTTGCGGCCGCACAAAACAGTTTGAACGGCTTTATGCTGCGCTACCCCAATTCTGCCTACTTGCCTTCGGTGTTGTTTTGGCTGGGCAATGCGCAATATGCCAACAAAGACTACACAGGGGCCGTGACCAACTTCAAGCGCATGTTGAGCATGGTACCCAAACACGTGCGGGCATCAGAGGCTACGCTGGCCATAGCCAACTGCCAAATTGAACTCAAAGACACCAAGCTTGCGCGCAAGACCATGGAAGATCTCGTCAAAACTTACCCCGATTCAGAGGCAGCACAAGCCGCCAAAGAGCGTTTGGCGCGTTTGAAGTAAGGTGCTGATGGACGCCGTGCAGCTGGCTACGACCACCCTCACAGTGCTGCTGTGCACCTTGGCCTTGTCCATGGCGCTGGGGGCGGTGCTTCACGCCACGCACTTTTGCACCATGGGCGCCATCAGCGATTTGGTGCTGATGCATGACACCACCCGCCTCAAACAATGGGGCTTGGCTGCTGCGGTGGCCATGCTGGGTTTTGCTGCCATGCACTGGGCAGGATGGATCGACCCTCGGCAAAGTATCTATGGCTCAGACAAGTTGCTGTGGCTATCGTCCCTGGTCGGCGGCGCCTTTTTCGGCGCAGGCATGGTACTGGCTTCAGGCTGCACCAGCAAATCGCTGGTTCGCTTAGGTGCGGGCAATCTCAAATCCTTGGTGGTCTTGTTGGTCATGGGGCTGTTTGGCATAGCCACCTTGAAAGGCTTGCTGGCCGTGTGGCGTGTGAACGTTCTTGAAACGATGTATCTCCAGGCCCCTGCACAGGCCTTTGTGGGCAGTTGGTTGGCCTTGCAAACCGGTTGGGCTGTGCCTCAAGCCAGTGCGGCGGCTGCACTGTGTATCGGAGGGGCTTTGTTGCTATGGTCGCTGCAAGGCCGATCCTTGGCCTACCGACACCTGCTGTGGGGTGGGGCAGCGGTGGGCATGGCGGTCGTGGCCCTGTGGTTGATTACCGGCGTGCTTGGCCATGGTCTGGAGCACCCCGAAACCTTGGAAGAATTCTTTGTGGCCACGGCCAGTGGCCGCATGGAGTCGTTCAGCTTCACCTCGCCTGTCGGCATGGTGTTGGACGCCTTCATGTATTTCAGCGACGGCAGCAAACACCTGACCGTGGGAATGGTCTCGGTGTTCGGTGTGATGACGGGGGGCTCTGTCCATGCCATTTGGACGGGCTCGTTTCGCTGGGAAGGTTTTGTCAATCGCGCCGATTTGGTTCGGCACGTGATGGGCGGCGCTTTGATGGGCGTGGGCGGCGTGACCGCCATGGGCTGCACCATTGGCCAAGGCTTGAGCGGCTTGTCCACCCTCAGTTGGATGAGTGGACTGACCTTGCTCGCCATTGGTCTGGGGGCCTGGCTGACCTTGATTGTGCAAATGTACCAGTCGGACCGACAAGCATGATGGACTTTGATGCCACGCGCAGCTTTGGTGGTCTGGATCGCCTGTATGGCGTCAGCGCTGCCGATGCTATTCGCCGCGCGCATGTGGTGGTGGTTGGCCTGGGGGGCGTGGGTTCTTGGTGCGCCGAAGCCTTGGCCCGTAGCGGAGTAGGTCGCATCACCCTGATTGACTTGGACCATGTGGCCGACTCGAACATCAACCGGCAAATCCAGGCCTTGAGCACCACGGTGGGCCAAGCCAAAGTGTTGGCTATGCAAGAGCGTATTGCTTTGATCAACCCGGCCTGTGTAGTTCAATGCATTGAAGAATTTGTGGAGCCCGACAACTGGCCCGCACTCTTGGGCCCTAGCCCATTGCCAGATGCCGTGATTGATGCGTGCGACCAAGTCAAAGCCAAGGTTGCCATGGCCCATTGGGCTCAGACGCACAAAGTGGGCTTTGTCAGCGTGGGCGCAGCAGGGGGCAAACGCTTTGCGCACAAGGTGGATGTGGACGACTTGTCGCAAGTCACCCATGACCCTTTACTGGCCCAGTTGCGCTATAGCCTGCGCAAGTTTCATGCTGCGCCGCGAGAAGGCAAAAAGATGGGCGTGCTGTGCGTCTTCAGCCGCGAAGCGGTTGCACCCCCTGATGCATCTTGCGCTATCGAAGGTGATGGCAGCCTGAACTGCCACGGTTACGGTTCGGTGGTGACGGTGACCGCCACCTTTGGCTTGTGCGCAGTCTCTGCTATTTTGAATTTTCTTTCAGACGTTTTTGTAAAAGCAAAAAACAACGTTATAATTTGAGGCTTAGCGAAACATAATTTACAGTCAAAAGCGGTAGAAGATGTGAAGCTTGATGGGACCATAGCTCAGTTGGTAGAGCAGCGGACTTTTAATCCGTTTGTCGTGGGTTCGACCCCCGCTGGTCCCACCAAAAGAAAACTTAAAACACCTGGTACGAAAGTGCCAGGTGTTTTTTTTCGCCTACGGATAATCAAGGCACAACGTCTTAGACGTTGTGCCTTCAGCAGATGTACTCGCTGTCCGCCTCAAATTCACCGAATGGCAAATTAGCAAGCTGCGCAAATTGACTGCGTGAATCAGCTATTAGACCCACGGTCAATTAAGCCGTTGCACTGTCATTTTCAATCTGCTGAATCTGCTCAGACAGTTCAAGCCACTTGGACTCCAACGTTTCCAATTCGGCGTTGGTCGATCCCAGTTCTTTGCTTGCTTTCACGATTTCGTCGGCACCCATGGGGGTGGCCAATTTGTTTTCTAAATCAGCTTTCTGTTTTTGCAATTGAGCCATGCGCTGCTCGGTTTGTTCCAGGGACTTTTTAAACGGCCGAGTCTGAGCAGCCAGTTCAATGCGACGTTGTGCGTCTTGTTTGCGTTGCTCGGGGCTGCGAAACACCTGGGGTTCTGCCGCCACAGGCGAGGGTGCCTTAGGCGCCACGGGCGCTGCTGCGGTGGTTGCCTTGACCGGGGCTGCTTTTGACAGAACGACCGACTGGGTTGGTTGCTGAGTAAGCTTAGATACTGCCATTTTGGCTTCTTCGCGCAGGCGCTTGGATTCTTCGAGCAGGTAGCGCTGGTAGTCGTCCAGATCGCCGTCAAACGGCTCGACTTTGCCGCGCCCGACCATCCAGAATTCATCACACACGGCACGCAGCAAGGATCGGTCATGGCTGACCAACATCACAGTGCCTTCAAACTCGTTCAGGGCCATGGCCAGTGCTTCGCGGGTGGCCAAGTCCAAGTGGTTGGTGGGCTCGTCCAGCAGCAGCAGGTTGGGGCGTTGCCACACGATCATGGCCAGTACCAAGCGGGCTTTTTCGCCGCCGCTCATGGTTCCCACGGCTTGTTTGACCATGTCGCCGGTGAAGTTAAACGACCCCAGGTAGCTGCGTAAATCTTGTTCGCGGCTGGGTTCACTGCTGTTCGGGCCCATCTCCTTGGCTAGGCGGATCATGTGCTCCAGCGGGTTGTCTTGTGGGCGCAGCACGTCCAACTCTTGCTGGGCAAAGTAGCCAATGTTTAGGCCCTTGCCTTCGGTCATTGTGCCGCCGAGCAGAGGCATGGTGCGGGCAATGGTTTTCACCAAGGTGGATTTACCTTGCCCGTTAGCACCCAAAATACCAATGCGCTGGCCCGCCAAAACCGATTTGCTGATGCCTTGCAAGATAGCCGTGGGTTGGTCGTCGACGATGTAGCCAAAGCTGGCTTCGCTGATGGCCAGCATCGGGTTAGGCAAACTGTGGGGCTCTTTGAAGCCGAAGGTGAATTCGGCATCGGCCAACAGGGGCGCGACTTTTTCCATGCGTTCCAAGGCCTTGACCCGGCTTTGCGCTTGCTTGGCCTTGCTGGCCTGCGCTTTGAAGCGGGTAATGAACTTTTGCAAGTGAGCAATTTTGTCTTGCTGCTTGCTGAAGGAGGCTTGATGCAGCTCCATTTGCTGGGCGCGCAGGATTTCAAAAGAACTGTAGTTGCCGCCGTAGCGTGTCAGTTTGGCCTGGTCGATGTGCAGCGTGACGTCGGTGATGGCGTCCAAAAATTCGCGATCGTGGCTGATCACTATCATTGTGCCGGTGTAGCGTTTGAGCCAGGCCTCGAGCCAGACCAAGGCGTCCAAGTCCAAGTGGTTGGTGGGTTCATCGAGTAGCAAAATATCGGACGGGCACATCAACGCACGGGCCAGCTGCAAGCGCATGCGCCAGCCGCCCGAGAAACTGTTCACAGGGTTGTTCAATTGCTCAACGCTAAAGCCCAGACCCAAGATCAGCGCTTCCGCGCGGGGCATGGCGTCGTGGTCGCCGGCGTCGGCCAGGTCGGTGTACACATGCGCCATCTCCATACCGTCGCCGCTGGCTTCGGCCTCAACCAGGCGTTGTCGCAACTCGGCCAAGCGGGTGTCGCCTTCCAGCACAAAGGTAGAGGCGGGCTCGTCGGTTTCGGGCATGTTCTGCGCCACCTGCCCCATGCGCCAGGCTTTGGGCATGGAGAAATCGCCGCCGTCTTCGTGCAAAGTGCCGTTGAACAGCGCAAACAAAGTGGATTTGCCCGCACCGTTGCGGCCGACCAAGCCGACTTTTTCTCCGGGATTCAGGGTGACGGTGGCGCTGTTGAGCAGCACTTTGGCGCTGCGGCGCAGCGTAACGTTCTTCAGGGTGATCATGTGGTCTGGCGGCAGTCAGGGGCTGGATAAAACCAGGCCATGATTCCGCATTCGGTTGGGGGTGTTCTGTGAAAAGGGGAGCGAGAGCAAGGCTCTGGCTGCTAAAAATTGCCTGGCGCTTCGCAAGACGCCATGGCTCAACAAGGCTTGATTTTAGCTTGCCTAGGGTTTGCGATAGGTTGGTGGGCGAATCATGCCCTTTAAATGGCTTGCTGGGTGAGCAGTGTGTGACGGGTCACCAGCAGTACTTGGTCCTCACCGGCGCTGGTTTCGAGCCAAATGGCCTCCAGCTTGGGAAAGGCATTTTCAAAATGCTCGCGTTCGTTGCCGATCTCCAGCACCATCACGCCGCGCTCATTCAGGTGCGCCGGAGCGTCTTGAAAGAGTTGCCGAATAAAGTCCATACCGTCTTCGCCACCGGCCAGCGCCAGGGTCGGCTCGGCAAGGAATTCGGCAGGCAGGGCCTGCATGCTGGCGGCGCAGACATAAGGCGGGTTGCACAGGATGAGGTCGAACAGGCCAAGCACGCTACTGAGGCCATCGCTTTGCACCAGGCTGATTCGATTGGCCAAATGGTGTCGGTCCACGTTAATGCGTGCCACAGCCAGCGCATCGGCGGACAAGTCAGCTCCGATCACCGTCACGTCGGGGTAGGTCATGGCGGCAAGCACGGCCAGGCTGCCGTTGCCGGTGCACAGATCGAGCACACGTTGGGTGTGTTCATCCAGCCAGTAGTCTATGCCGCCTTCGGCCAGCAATTCGGCAATGAAGCTGCGCGGCACGATGCTGCGCTCGTCAATATAAAACGGTACGCCTTGCAGCCAGGCTTCCTGCGTCAGGTAAGCGGCGGGTTTGCGGGTGTGAATGCGCTCTTGCATTAACGCTTGCACGGCGCTCACTTGATCGCCCGTCAGATCTTGGGTGACTGCTGCCGGGTCGGTGTCCAAAGGCAAACCCAGCTTCCACAACGCCAGCCAGGCGGCTTCGTCTTCAGCGTTGCTCGTCCCATGGCCAAAACACAGGGAGGCCGCGTTCAGTTGTGCGGCCGAAGCGGCAATCAATTCAGTCAGTTGCATGTATTGGATTCAGTCAGGTTCTGGCTTGCAAGCTGTGGTCCAGCAGATGCAACACTTCGCGGTAGATGTCTTTGAGCGGCTCGATGTCGGCCAGCGTCACATGTTCGTTGATTTTGTGGATGGTGGAGTTGGGCGGACCCAGCTCGATTACCTGGGGGCAAATTTGCGCGATAAAGCGCCCATCACTGGTGCCGCCGGTGGTCGACAGTTGCGTTTCGATGCCTGTTTGCTTGCGAATGGCTTGCTGCACCACGTCAACCAAGGTGCCCGGCGTGGTGAGAAAAGGCCGCCCGCCAAGGGTCCACTGCAGATCGAAATCCAGCCCATGCTTGAGCAATACATCGGTCAGTCGCTGCTGCAAGTCTTCAGGCGAGGACTCGGTGCAAAAGCGGAAGTTGAAGTCGATCACCACCTGGCCTGGAATCACGTTGCTGGCCCCGGTGCCGCCGTGGATGTTGCTGATTTGCCAACTGGTCGGTTGAAAAAAAGCATTGCCTTGATCCCACTGCATGCCGACCAATTCGGCTAAAGCGGGGGTGGCTGTATGGATGGGGTTCTTTGCCAAGTGCGGATATGCAATATGCCCTTGAATGCCCTTGACCGTGAGCTTGCCGCTCATGGTGCCCCGACGTCCGTTTTTGATCATATCACCGGTGCGCTCGACCGAGGTGGGCTCGCCCACGATGCAAAAATCTGGCGTCTGGCCGCGCTGTTTCAGCAATTCACAAACTATCACCGTTCCGTCCACGGCAGGACCTTCTTCGTCACTGGTCAGCAAGAAAGCCAGGCCCAGCGCGGGCTTGGGGTAGGCGGCGACAAACTCTTGCGTCGCCACGACCATGGCCGCGATCGAGGTTTTCATGTCGCTGGTGCCGCGGGCAAATAATTTACCGTCCCGGTGCGTGGGTGTAAATGGGTCGCTGGCCCATTGATCCAGTGGTCCGGTTGGCACCACGTCGGTGTGACCGGCAAAGGCCAGGGTCTTGCCCGAGCTGCCTGGGCGGTGTGCCCACAGGTTGCGCACTCGAAAGCTCTCAGGACCGCTGTGGATTTCTTCGCAGACAAAGCCCAAAGGCTTGAGCTGCGCCATGATCAAGTCCATACAGCCCGCGTCATCGGGGGTGACTGAGGGTCGGGCGATCAGTTGTTCTGCAAGTCGCAATGTTTGGGACATCTCGGTTTCCTGAAAGATTAGGCTCGGCCTTGGCGGCAAAAGTCAGCAATGCGCTGAGCCGCTTCCAAACATTCGGCTGTTTCGGCCACCAGTGCCATGCGAATGCGGCCTTGCCCTGGGTTGTGGCCGTTCACGGCACGGGCCAGGTAGCTGCCTGGCAATACTGTCACGCCGGTTGCTTGCAGCAGCTCCCGGGCAAACACATCGTCTTGTCCGTTCCAGGCAGAGGGTACTTGCGCCCACAGGTAAAAAGCCGCGTCGGGCAGTTTCACATCCATCACCTCGGCCAGTACCGGTGTGACCTGGGCGAACTTGGTACGATACAAATTGCGGTTCTCCACCACATGGGTTTCATCGCCCCACGCGGCGATGCTGGCCGCTTGCACCACCGGACTCATTGCGCTGCCGTGGTAGGTGCGGTACAGCAAAAACTGCTTGATTATGTTTGCGTCACCTGCCACAAAGCCGCTGCGCAGGCCCGGCACATTGCTGCGTTTACTCAGGCTGGTCAAAGCAATCAAACGCTTAAAGTCACCGCGGCCCAGTTGCTGCGCCGCTTGCAAACCACCCAAAGGGGGTTCGTCGCGGAAATAGATCTCGCTGTAGCATTCGTCTGAGGCGATGACGAAGCCGTATTGGTCGCTGAGCTTAAACAGCTTGCGCCACTCCTGAAGCGGCATCACCGCGCCCGTGGGGTTGCCGGGGGAGCAGACAAAAATCAGCTGCGTTCGCGCCCACACCTCGGCGGGCACGCTGTCCCAGTCCACAGCAAAATTGCGCTCGGCCACGCTGGCTACGTAGTATGGATGCGCGCCGCCCAGCAAGGCTGCGCCTTCGTAGATTTGGTAGAAAGGGTTGGGACTCAGCACCGTGGCACCCGGTTGCGTCGAGTCGATCACGGTTTGGGCCAAGGCAAACAAAGCCTCACGCGTGCCGTTGACCGGCAAAATTTGCGTTGAAGGGTTCAATTTGACGCTGTATCGGCGCTCTACCCATTGTGCGCAGGACTGACGAAAAGGCGCTTCGCCCGCGGTGCCGGGGTAACCTGCCAAGCCCGTGTCCAAGGCCTTGACCATGGCTTGCTTGATGAATTCAGGCGTGGCGTGTTTGGGCTCGCCAATGCCAAGGCTGATCGGTCGCAGCGCGGGATTGGGCGTCACGTCCGCAAACAGTTGGCGCAAGCGTTCAAAAGGGTAGGGTTGCAGGGTCGCAAGAAGGGGATTCATTCTGCGATTATCGGGGATTGGACTGCCACATCCACCTTGGGCTGAACTGGGCGAAAAGGCGAGAGGGTGGGTTAATATTGGAGTTCTGCTCGCCTAGGGTGTGCAGAGTCTTTTTTTCGCACTCCAGCGCCCCGCGCTGCGCGAATTACGAACTTAATAAGTGTTTTCGGACTGCCGTGCGCCTCAACTCCATCAAACTTGCGGGTTTTAAATCTTTTGCCGAGCCGACCAACTTCGTCTTGCCGGGTCAACTGGTGGGCGTGGTGGGGCCGAACGGCTGCGGAAAGTCCAACATCATGGACGCGGTGCGCTGGGTACTGGGCGAGTCCCGAGCCTCTGAATTGCGTGGCGAGTCCATGCAAGACGTTATCTTTAACGGCACAAATACCCGCAAACCCGCCAGCCGTGCCAGTGTGGAATTGGTGTTTGACAACGCAGACCACCGCGCCGGTGGTCAGTGGGGCCAGTTTGCCGAGATCGCCGTCAAGCGCGTACTGACGCGTGACGGCAACTCCAGCTACTACATCAACAACCAACCGGTGCGCCGCCGCGATGTGCAAGACGTGTTCTTGGGCACGGGCCTGGGCCCGCGCGCCTACGCCATCATTGGCCAGGGCACCATCAGCCGCATCATCGAATCACGCCCCGAAGAGTTGCGCTTGTTTTTGGAAGAAGCCGCTGGCGTATCCAAATACAAAGAGCGGCGCCGCGAGACCGAAAACCGTTTGTCAGACACGCGCGAGAATTTGACCCGAGTGGACGACATCTTGCGTGAGCTCAATGCTAATTTGGACAAATTGGAAAAGCAAGCCGAGGTGGCGCAGCGATTCAACACCCTCAAGGCCGACAGCACGCTCAAGCAGCACCAGTTGTGGTTCATCAAGCGCAGTGAGGCTGAAGCAGGCCAGGGCAGTTTGAAGGCGGACGTTGAAAAAGCCACCAACGACTTGGAGTCGCGCATTGCCGATTTGCGCCATGTGGAAGCGGATCTGGAAAGCATCCGTCAAGCCCATTACGCAGCGGGTGACCAGGTCAACCAAGCGCAGGGCGCTTTGTACGAAGCCAGCGCCGAAGTAGGGCGCTTGGAGGCAGAGATCCGTTTCGTGGTCGAAGGCCGCCAGCGCGCTGAGCAGCGCCTGGTTCAGCTCAAAGAACAAGCAGCGCAGTGGGCCACCCGTATGGCCGATGCGCAAATAGAGATTGAGAGCCTGGCCGAGCAAGCGGTGATGGCCGAAGATCAGTCCCTGACGCTGGCCGCTCAGGTTGAAGACCAAGCACAGACCTTGCCTGATTTGGAAGAGGCGGTGCGTCTAGCCCAAGCCAAAGCCAATGAACAGCGCGCCAGTGTGGGCCAGGTTCAGCAGCAAATTCAGGTCTTGGCCGCAGACCAACGCAACACCGAAGAACAATCGCGACAGTTGAACCAACGCCGCGAACGATTGACGGTAGACCGCAATGCACTGGCCGCACCAGATGAACAGCGCCTGTTGAGTTTGCGTGAACAATTGGCACAAGCCGAAGAAGCCGCCAGCGAGGCCAGTGGGCGTTTGCATGAGTTGCAAGAGCAGGTGCCGCAACTGGACGATGAGCGACGCAGCCGCCAGCAAGCGGTGAACACGGAGTCGGCACGGCTGGCCGATTTGGCCGCCAAGGTCGAAGCCCTCAAGGCCTTGCAAGAAAAGGTGAAAACGGACGGCAAGCTCAAGCCTTGGCTTACCAAACATGGTTTGGATGGGCTGCAAGGTTTGTGGAGCCGCATCCATGTGGAGCCGGGTTGGGAAAACGCTTTGGAGTCGGCGCTACGTGAGCGTTTGTCGGCACTCGAAGTCTCGCGCCTGGACATGGTGCGCGCTTTTGCCAGTGATGCCCCACCGGCCAAGCTGTCTTTCTTCAGCCCACCTGCTGCGGGTGTGATCCATCACCGTGCGGGTTTGCCCACCGGTTGTCAGCCCCTGGCCGATTTGCTGCGCTTGAACGATGCCGGTTTGTCGGCTTTGTTGAGGGCTTGGCTACAGGGTTGCTACACCGCGCCCAGCTTGGAAGACGCCTTGGCTTGGCGCGACCAGTTGCAAGCGGGCGAAGTGTTGTTTGTGCAAAGCGGTCATGCCATCACGCTGCACAGCGTCAGTTTTTATGCGCAAGACTCCGAGCAAGCCGGTTTGCTGGCCCGCGCGCAAGACATTGAGAATTTTGAAAAGCAACTCAAAGCCCAAGTCCTGATCAGCGACGAAAGCCGCACGGGCTTGGCCCGCGCAGAGGCCAGCTATGCCGATGCCAGCGCACGTTTGATCACGGCCCGGCGCGAAGCCACAGACTCGCAATCACGCGCCCACGAGGTGCAGGTCGAGACTTTGCGTTTGTCGCAATTGGCCGAGCA
>CANGDZ010000013.1 GCA_947452785.1 Comamonadaceae bacterium
CGATTTTTTGGCAACGATGATATTGCCAAAATCTTCGGGCCTGAGCATGCGCGACTGCACCTGCACGACGCGCTCTTGCGCCGCTGATTTGAGCGTACCCACCGGCACGTCTTGGTTTTCGTTGCGCACTGCATTGACCACCTGGTCGACCGAGACGCCAAAAGCCTCCATGGCATCGGGCTTGAGGTAAAGATTGAGTTCACGCCGGCTGCCGCCCACCACGGTGACCGAGCCAACGCCGCGCACGTTTTCCAGTTTTTTCTTAAGCACCTGCTCTGACCAGTTGGTCAACTCGACCGGCGTGGGTGCTTTGCCTTGGGGCGTCGCCTGCGGGATGACCGCCAGCGACCACACGGCGCGACTGGCCGGATCAAAGCGCAGCACACGCGGCTCTTTCACTTCGGTTCTGAGCAAGGATTTGACGGCGGCCACTTTTTCGCGAACATCCTCTGCGGCTTTGCGGCTGTTGGTGTTCAAGTCAAACTCCAGCACCACCACTGACTGACCCTCGTAGGTACGCGAGGTAAGTGCGCTGATGCCGGCGATGGAGTTGACGCCTTCTTCGATTTTCTTGGTGACTTCGCTTTCGACAATTTCAGGGCTGGCGCCGGGGTATTCGGTCAAGACCACCACCACCGGGAAATCGATGTTCGGAAACTGATCGACCTTCAGGCGCTGCAACGAGAACAAGCCCAACACCACGATGGCGAGCATGACCATGGTCGCGAAGACCGGATTTTTCAGACTGACTTTGGTGAACCACATGGCGCGCTTTAAGGTTTCACGGCGGTGAATTTCACCCGCGTGCCTTCGCGCACTGCGCCTGAGCTGGCTCCCAGGATTTGCGCGCCTTCAGTGAGCGTGGCGCCCACACCGGTCACGGCCACCCTATTTTGTTCACCCACTTGTCCGCGCGCACCGAGGGTGACGGTCATGTGGCTCACTTGGCCGTTGTCGATCCACTGCACATAGGGTTGGGGTTTGTCGGTACGCACGCTGGTCACGGGCACGGCCAATGCCGAAATCTCGGTGGTGGCCAGTTGCCCTTGTACAAACAGACCTTGACGCAGTTCGGATTGGCGGGATTCGGGTTGATTTTTCACGCCCAAATAAATCATCACGCTGCGACTGCCCGCTTGGACGCTGGGGTTGATGCGCAGCACGCGTGCTTGGACGACGCCCTGGTTGCCTTCCATGGTCAAGCTGGCGCTTTGGCCGATGCGCACAGCCGCTGCGTCGGAGGATGGAATGGCGGCTTCGATTTCCAGTTGGTTCAGATCCACGATCTCCACAATTCGGGCATCCAATGCCACGCGCTCGCCGGGCTGAGCCAAGCGTTGTGCAATCTGACCTGACAACGGGGCCTTGAGGACGGTGTCGTCAACCGACTTTCGCGCCACGTCGAGCGCAGCCACAGCCGCCAGGTGGCTGGCCTTGGCGCCATTCAAGTTGGACAGCGAGGTGTCCAAAGCCGTTTTGGAAATAAAGCCTTGATCGACCAGGGCTTGGTTGTTGTCAAATTGCTTTTGCGCCACTTCGACTTGCGCTGTGGCTGCATCGACCTGTCTTTGTGCTTGGCGCTGGCGGGCCAGGTATTCGGTCGGATCAATGCGTGCAACCACTTGTCCTTGCTTGACCCGATCGCCTTCACGCAGCGTGAAGTCCATCAACTCACCGACCACGCGTGCTTTGACCATGGCCGAGTTCACCGCTTTCAGCGTGCCGGACACGGGCAGACCTTGACTCAGGGTCAAGGTCTGGGCAACCACGATGTCGGAGGGCGCCAGCTCCAACGTTTGCGCTACCACTTTGGCGGCCTCGGCCGCAGCACTGGTGGCTTGCGCCGCCGCTTTGCGTTGCGCGACCCATTGATAGGTGCCGAAAGCGGCAGCCAAAATAACAGTTGCCATCAGCGCGTGGCGCAGAGAAAGTTTCATGGGTTCAATGTCCTATAGCCATGCCACGCACCAACAGATCGGCGTGTTGGGTGATGAATTTTTCGGCGGTGATCGGCAATTTGTCATGGCTGCAAGCGCCAGTAGCGTGCTTTTCCATGACCAAAAAGATCAAGGGGGCCATGACCGAGTAAATGGCGTTATCAACATCAATGGCGCGAAACTCACCGCGGTCGATGCCGCGTTGCAAGACAAAGCGCACCAACGAATGAGCCGGCTGAATCACCTTGTTGCGAAAGAATTCGGCCAATTCTGGAAAATTACCAGCCTCGCTCATCATGAGCTTGGAAATGCCAGAGGCTTTTGTCGCGCCATAGCGGCGCCACCATTCGAGCATCATCCAAGTGAGCAGTTCGCCGCTGTTGCCCGCAAAGTTTTCGGCTTCGGTAATGCCTTCGGCCACTGGGCGTGCCACGTTTTCCATCACCACTGCTTTGAACAGCTCTTCTTTGCTCGGAAAGTACAAGAACAAAGTGCCTTTGGACACTCCGGCGCGGATGGCGACTTCTTCAGAGCGTGTGGCCGCAAAGCCTTTTTCCACAAACAAATCCAAAGCCGCCTCCAGTAACTCACCGGGGCGGTCTTGTTTGCGGCGTTCTCTTTTGTGGGGTTGCGGCTCGGACACGTGGGGTTTTAATGACTGACTGGTTATTAATGTAAATCATCGCCACCGCCTCGTCAATCTGACCCCCGGGACAAGCTGGTGTCAAGTGAGACCTTCAGCGTTAGTCCAACCCAAGGAAATTCAGCGCAAAGCACGCAGCAGTTTTTGTCCAGCGCGGCCGTTGACCTCATGGCCTAAGCGGGTCTGTTCGGCCTTGATGGCGATGCGGCTTTTCTCACCCATCATGCCGTCAATCTCTCCAATGTCGTGGCCGCGGCCACTCAGCAGAGTTTGAATTTCCCGCCGCTGCGCGCGCGACAGACCGGCGTCGTCGGTGGGCCATGGCGTGGCAAACGGCTTCGCACCGCGCAGCCGGTCGGACAAATGGGCAATCGCCAGGCCATAGCTTTCTGCTGCGTTGTAGCTGTAAATAGAATCGAAGTTGCGGAACACCAAAAACGCGGGGCCTTTAGCTCCGGCGGGGGTCATTAGCCCTGCCGGGTTGCCATTCAAGGGCAGGGCGCTGCCGTCCACCTGCGTCAGACCGCGCGCGGCCCACTCGCTCAACGCTCGTTTGGTTTTGCGGCCTTCGCCAGACACATCGGTGCCAGGCGGCAGCTTGACTTCAAAGCCCCAGACCTGTGCTGGGTTCCAGCCGGCTTTGCTTAAAAAATAGGCGGTGGAGGCCAGCGCGTCCGGCACGCTGTCCATCAGGTCGCGGCGGCCGTCCCCATCAAAGTCTTGGGCCAGGCGCTCAAAGGTGGTGGGCATGAACTGGGTGTGGCCAAACGCACCGGCCCAAGAACCGACCAGCCGCTCGGGCGCGATGTGCCCGGCTTGCAAGATGCGCAGCGTGGCATAGAACTCGCCGCGGAAATAAGTTTGCCGGTTGCCAAAGCAAGACAGGGTGCCCAGCGCTTGGGTCAATGGGTATTTGCCAAAGGTTTGGCCAAAGTTGCTTTCCACGCCCCATACCGCGACCACCGTGGCCGGGTCCACGCCATATTGGGCTGCAACTTTGTCCAGCAGCTCTCGGTACTTGGCCAGTTGTGCCTGGCCTTCGGCGACCCGCTCGTCGTCCACCAAGGCGGCCAGGTAGTCCCAAATCGGCATGCGGAATTCAGGCTGGTTGTTCATCTTTTCCAAGATGCCCATGTCGGGATTCAAGCCTTGGGTGAAGCGGGCAAAGCTGTCTTCTTTCACGCCCGCCGCTTTGGCTGGACTGCGCAAGCCAGACAGACATTGCTGGAATTCGGTTTGGCCCCAGGCCGGGGAGGCCAGTGCCGCCGAGATAAGGACAAGCGGCAAGCAGGTGCGAACACTGAAAAAACGGGGAGGGCGTGGGGCAGAGTGGCAAGACATGCGTGGGATTGTAGAGATCTGCCTGGCTGATGCCCCTGTTGTGTGCGGTTTGTTCGCTTGACTTTCTTGTGAAGGGTGTACGCTTGCAGCCTTGTATTGAAAGGATGCTTTATGTCTCAGATATTGTCGCGTTGGATGATGGCCTTGCTGGTGGTGACTGCCTTGAGTGGCTGCGGCTACAACGACTTTCAAAAGCTCGATGAAGAGACCCGTGGAGCCTGGAGCGAGGTGCTCAACCAGTACCAGCGCCGAGCCGATTTGGTGCCCAACTTGGTGGCCACCGTCAAGGGCGAGGCTTCTTTTGAGCAAGACACCTTGACCCAGGTGATCGAGGCCCGCGCCAAGGCCACCGCCATGCAGGTGACGCCCGAGACCTTGAACAACCCAGAAGCGTTCAAGAAGTTTCAAGAAGTTCAAGGCCAATTGGGTTCTGCGCTCAGCCGCTTGATGGTGGTGTCTGAACAGTACCCCAGCTTGAAGGCGAACCAAGCTTTCAGTGATTTGCGCGTGCAACTTGAAGGCACCGAAAACCGCATCACCGTGGCGCGCAACCGCTACATCAAAGCCGTGCAGGCCTACAACATCTTGGTGCGCAGTTTGCCCAGCAATCTGACGGCCATGGTCATGGGCTACAAGGCCAAAGAGGGCTTCACTGTGGCGAACGAAGCGCAAATTTCGCTACCGCCCACCGTGGACTTCAACAAGAAGTAAGCCATGGCTTTGCTTTTGCATTCTGTCTGGCGTCGCCTGCTGACAGGCCTTTGCCTGTTGCTGACCTTGGGGTTGGTGCAGTCACAAGTGCAGGCGCAAGAGCCGCTGCCGGTCCCCGCCTTGACGGGGCACCTCATGGACAGCAGCGGCACCCTGTCGGCAGGGGATGCGGCGAGCATTGAGCAGCAACTCGCTGGGCTGGAGCAGCGCAGCGGCACGCAGGTGGTGGTGTGGATGCTGCCCAGCACCGCGCCTGAAGATATTTTTTCTTATGCCAACCGTGTGGCCAATGTGTGGAAGATTGGCCGCAAAGACGTGGGCGACGGCCTGTTGATCGTGGTGGCTGTGCAAGACCGGCGTATGCGCATCGAGGTGGCGAAATCCTTGGAGGGTGCCATCCCTGATTTGGCCGCCAAACAGATCATCGAGGGCTACATGATGCCTGCCTTCAAGCGTGGCGATTACGCGGGGGGTGTGAAGCAAGCCATTGACGCGTTGGGTCAGCGCATCACGGGCGAGCACCTGCCCGCACCGGAGCAGCCTTCAGCGCAAAGTGGTTTCTCCTGGGACCATAACTGGTCGTTTTTACTATTTGGCCTGTTGGCGGTCAGCCAGATGCTGCGGCGTTTGTTCGGGCGTGGCCCGGGCGCGGT
Source organism: Comamonadaceae bacterium (assembly GCA_947452785.1). GTDB lineage: Bacteria > Pseudomonadota > Gammaproteobacteria > Burkholderiales > Burkholderiaceae_C > Limnohabitans_A. Next base: position 5,286 of record CANGDZ010000013.1, read on the forward strand.
GATTGCCGGCTTGGCTGGGGCTGGCTTGGCCTATGTACTCACCGCCAGCTTGATGCTAGCGCTGGGCGTGGGCGTGGCTGCCGTGGTTTGGGGTTTGCTCGGCGGCTTGGCTTCTCCCAGTCTGAACTCAGGTCTAGGCCGAGGGCGCGGCGGTGGTGGCTGGGGAGGTGGCGGCGGTGGTTTTAGCTCCGGCGGCGGTGGTGATTTCGGTGGCGGCGGCGCCAGCGGCAAATGGTGAAGGAAAACACAATGCCCTCACAGTCTTCCCATTCCTCTGCCTTCAGCGCTTGGCTGCTGGCCTTGCCCTTGTGGTGGCGTCATGCCCTGGCGGATGTGCGCGGCAGTGCCCGCGTTTTGCCGCAAGCCAGCTTGGCAAGGATCGAGGCGCATGTGGCACAGGGAGAGCGCCAGCACACCGGCCAAGTTCGAGTCTGCGTCGAAACCCATTTGCCGCGCAGTTATTTGTGGCGCTTTGTTCGGCAAGGCACGCCCTTACCGCAGTTGATTGCGCAACGGGCTTTGATGCTGTTTGCCAAGCTCAGGGTCTGGGACACCGATCGCAACAACGGCGTGTTGATTTATGTGCTGCTTGCCGAACGCGCGATTCACGTCGTGGCCGATCGGGGTGTGAATGCCTTGGTGGCGCCAGACGGCTGGTCGTTGGTGATTGCGCCGATGCAGCAAGCCTTTGCCCAAGGTGATTTTGAAGCAGGACTGCTGCAGGCGGTGGACGCTGTATCGGAAGTCATGGCGCGGCATTTTCCCGCGAGCTTGAATGCCGACCGGCCTGTGCGGTCGGATGCCATGCCCGATGCGCCGGTGCTGTTGTGATTCGACTCACCTAGGGTGATACAGATCGAAGGTGATCGTCACCATCAGACCCCCTTGCTCATGATTGGACAGACTCAAGGTCCCGCGCACCGCCTTGACCACGGAATCCACCAAGTCGTTGTCTTGCACCGGCTTGAGGGAGATTTTGGCTTTGTTCACATTTACAAAAAACCGCGTGCCGCCCATGGTGCGTAATTGCTCGCTCAAAATGGGTCGGTACTGCGGCGGCAAGTCACGAAAAAACCGGATGGTGCCAGCCGTGTCTGCGCCGCTTGAATATTGACCCGGGGGTCAGTCGGCGTCAACAATCGGCCCTCAGAGCGAAGTCAAGTTGCCCCATTCGGGGCATCGTCCAGTCGGGTCACGTCGGTTGAAAAAACATAGCCGCTGCCGCGCACGGTTTTGATGAGCGCGGGTTGTTTACCGTCGTCGTTCAAGCGCTGGCGCAGGCGGCTGACTTGCACGTCCAGCGAACGGTCCAAGGGGCCAAGATCGCGGCCCCGGGTTTGTTCCATCAATTGGCTGCGGTCCAAAGTTTCGCCCGCGTGCTCCGCAAAAAATCGAAGCAAATTGAAGTCCATGCTGGTCAAGAGCACTTGCGTTCCTTCGACATCGGTCAGCATGCGCTCAACCAGATCCATGGTGAAGCCTGAAAAGCGCAAGTAGCGCGCCTTGTCGTTCGGGCCACTGAAGTTCATGCGCCGGTGCACTGCCTTGATGCGGGCTAACAGTTCACGCGGGTTGTAGGGTTTGGCCATGTAGTCATCAGCGCCCAGCTCCAGCCCGACGATGCGGTCGGTGTCGTCAGAGCTGGCGGTCAGCATGATGATCGGCACTTGGGATTGCTGGCGCACGGTTTGGCACAGGGTGAAACCATCGGTATCCGGCAGCATCACATCCAGGATGACCATGCTCAGATCGCCTTTGTACAGCTCAAACTCGGCCAAAAAACTACTGCCGTCACTGGTCGAACGTACATCGTACTGGTGCTTTTCCAGATAGGACTTCAGCAATCGCAGGCTTATTTTGTCGTCATCGACGATCAGGATGGTGCGGGACATGGCATTTCAAGTTGACTGCGGGCCGTGTAACGGGGGACTCTGGTTCGGTGCGCGCCCCTCAAAGGGCCGAGGGGTCTGTTCGAAAACGCACTTTACGTCTGTCATAACCTGACTAATTGTAATGTTTCATTGCGTCGTCTACTGAAAGTTTCGTGCTGTAGGCATTGATTTCCTGTGTGCCCACCCCTTGGTGTAATAAAACGTATGCATATAGAATTTTCCGGCCAAAATAAATCTATATAAATCAATGACATAGATAATGTTGCAGATTTCATTTGTGGAGTTTGGTGAACTTTGAAATTACACGGCTGAACGCATAACCTCGGCGCCACTGATTGAATTTTCCGCCTGCCAATTCTGCAGGCGGGATTCAAGCACCGACTCAGAGGCTTACGCGATGACCGCTCATTTCACCGATTCTTTCAAGAGGGCTCCATTTTTGTTCAGCTTGGCTTGTGCTTTGGTGCTTTGGAGTGGTCTGACTTGCGCGCAAGAAATACCTTGGCATTTGGGCCGCGTCGACGGCGCACAGTCTGCCCCCTCCGCCATCAATACAGCCGGTAATCATCCTGGACCGCACCGCATTGTGGTGGCGGTGATTGACAGTGGCGTGATCGCCAGCCACCCCAGCTTGGAAGGGCAGTTGCTGCCCGGTTACGACATGATTTCAGCGCGCACCAACCTGCGCAAGAGCCGTTCCAGTAACTTCAGCCCAGATGAGCGCGACGCCAAGTGCGGCGAACGACTCCTTTCCAACTCATTTCGCACCCACGGCACCGAGGTGGCCAGCCTGATCGCAGGCAACGGGCTGGACGGTGTTTTGGGCGTGAACCCCACAAGCCAAATTGTGCCGGTTCGTTTGTTTGGGGCCTGCGCCACCTCACGTCAAGATTTGTTGGACGCCATTGCCTGGGCCGCAGGCTTTCCTGTCCAAGACGTGCCGGATAACCCTCACCCCGCACGGATCATCAATCTCAGCTTGTCGGGTGGTTTCGCGACCTGTGGTGATGATATGCAACGCTTGCTGCAACGAGTCATAGACAAAAACATCTTTGTGGTGGCGGCCGCAGGCAATAATTTTCAAAAACCATTGCAAGAACCCTCTAATTGCAAGGGCGTGATTTCGGTAGGGGCGTTGGATGCGCAAAACCGCATCGCCGCCTATTCGGCCTTGGATCCGCGCACCGTGGTGTATGCGCCAGGGGGTGGGCCGGCTTTGTCGGGCAACGAGCAATGGTCGGTGAACAAGCTCAAAGTGGCCAGTTACGAGCCTAATTTCATTGGCCAAGATCGCCCAAGCCACACTTACCGTGGTGTGGGCACCAGTTACGCCGCGCCCATCGTCGCTGGATTCATCTCGTTGTGGTTGTCACACAAGCCAGAGAAAACGACGGCCGATTTTCTCAAGGAAATGGACCAGTTCTCACGCCAAGTCGAGCCCGTCGCAGCATGCTCAGCCTGTGTGCCGCGTGGCTTGTCCAGCATGCAGGCCATGAAGGGCTCATGAGTCTGCATCACGCGCATTGATACAACGTCGGCCGCGCGGGGCGGCCGCGTTTGCAAGAATCAGTAAAACGCCTGCAAGCCAGTTTGCGCGCGGCCCAAAATCAGGGCGTGCACATCGTGCGTGCCTTCGTAGGTGTTCACGGTTTCCAAGTTGATCATGTGGCGAATCACGTGGTATTCATCGTGAATGCCGTTGCCACCATGCATGTCGCGCGCCATGCGGGCCACATCCAGCGCTTTGCCGCAGCTGTTGCGCTTGATCATGCTGATCATCTCGGGCACCGCTTTGCCTTCGTCCATCAAGCGGCCCACGCGCAGGCAGCCTTGCAGGCCCAAAGTGATCTCGGTTTGCATGTCGGCCAGCTTCTTTTGAATCAGCTGGTTTTGCGCCAGTGGGCGGCCAAATTGCACGCGGTCCATGGTGTACTGGCGGGCGCGGAACCAGCAGTCTTCGGCCGCGCCCAAAGCGCCCCAAGCGATACCGTAGCGGGCTTTGTTCAGGCAGCCGAACGGGCCTTTGAGGCCGTTGACGTTGGGCAGAAGGTTTTCGGCAGGCACAAACACCTCGTCCATCACGATTTCGCCGGTGATGCTGGCGCGCAAACTCATCTTGCCTTCGATTTTCGGTGCTGTGAGGCCCTTCATGCCTTTTTCCAAAACAAAGCCGTGAATGGCTTCTTGGCCGCCCACCGAGCCGTCGGAGTTTTCGAGTTTGGCCCAGACCACAAACACGTCGGCGATCGGCGCGTTGGTGATCCACATCTTGGCGCCATTGAGGATGAAGCCCCCATCGACCGGCTTGGCGCGGGTCAGCATGCTGGCCGGGTCAGAGCCGTGGTTAGGTTCGGTCAAGCCAAAACAGCCCACCCATTCGCCGGTGGCCAGTTTAGGCAGGTATTTTTGGCGCTGCGCCTCGTTGCCGTATTCGTTGATGGGGTGCATCACCAGGGAGCTTTGCACGCTGATGGCACTGCGGTAGCCGCTGTCTACGCGCTCGACCTCGCGGGCGATCAGGCCATAGGCCACGTAGCTCAGGCCGGCGCAGCCGTAACCTTCAATGGTGGAGCCCAAAAAGCCCATGGCGCCGGCTTCGGTCATGATCTCGCGGTCAAACTTTTCGTGGCGCGCGGCCATCAGCACGCGGGTCTGCAGGCGCTCTTGGCAAAAAGTGTGGGCGGCTTCGACGATGGCGCGCTCGTCGTCACCGAGTTGCTCGTTCAGCAACATGGCGTCATTCCATTGGAAGTTCGGTTTCATTGGGGCTCCTGGGGAAATGGGGGGAAGAGAGGGGAATACGGTCATTCAATGGGCGCCATTGTTGGCGCTGCATGAATAGTTGTCTAATATTGATTATCGATGCAGCAATATAAATTTTAAATCCATGGAATTCCGTCACCTGCGTTACTTCCTGATGTTGGCCGAAGAACTGCACTTTGGTCGGGCGGCGCAGCGCCTGTCCATTTCGCAGCCGCCGCTGAGCTTGAACATTCAGCAACTCGAAGCCTCGATCGGCGCCCAATTGTTCAACCGTAACAGCCGCGGCGTGCAACTGACCGAGGCAGGGCAGGCCTTTGTGCCGGCCGCTCGGGCCCTGTTGGCGCAGGCGGTGCAGGCTGCCCAAGACGCTCGCGACGTGGCACAGGGCCAAGCAGGCACGCTGCAAATCGGCTTTGCCGGCAGCATGCTGTACTGCGGATTGCCGCAAATTCTGGCGCGTTTTCAGTTGGCCCATCCGCGCCTGCGCTTGGTGCTGCGCGAACTCAGCTCCAGCCAGCAGTTACCTGAGTTGGTGGGCGACCGGCTGGACGTGGGCTTTGTCCACACCACTCGGGTGCCGGCCGGGTTCTCGCAGCTGTTGGTTGCGCGCCAGCCTTTTGTGGCCTGCTTGCCGCAGGGCCATGCCTTGTCGGGGCAGCGCAGTTTGGCTTTGTCGCAATTGGCAGGGGAGGCCTTGGTGCTGGTGTCCCGCGCGGTCTCGCCCGATTACCATGAGCGCATTGTGCAGCTGTGTGCCACGGCGGGCTGGGCGCCCGAGGTGCGGCATGAGCTGCAGCATTGGCTTAGCGTGGTCTCCTTGGTGTCGCAAGGCCTGGGCGTTGCCTTGGTGCCGGCGGCTTTGCAGCAATCGGCGCTGGCCGGCGCATGCTTTGTTCCGATTGACGATTTGCACGCCACCTACGACACGCATTGCCTGTGGCGCAGCGACCGGGATCAGCAGGCGCTCACCGCATTCACCCACGCGGTGCAAGCTGTCACGTTGGACCCCGATAATGGCGCTTTAGGCCCAGCTTGAAAGACGCTCAATGATCGAAACGATAGTTTTAGGTGGTGGTTGCTTTTGGTGTACCGAGGCGGTGTATGTGCGCGTCAAAGGCGTGCTGGACGTGGAGTCCGGCTACTGCAATGGCCAAACCGTGCAGCCTACTTACGAAGAGGTGTGCAGCGGGCGCACCGGCCACAACGAAGTGGTCAAACTGCAGTACGACCCTGCGCAGGTCAGCACCCGTGAATTGCTCGAAATCTTTTTCGTCATCCACGACTCGACCACTTTGAATCGCCAGGGCAACGACCGCGGCACGCAGTACCGCAGCGGCATTTACTTTTCCACACCTGAGCAAGCTGCGGTGGCCCAGGCGTTGATAGCCGAGTTGACCTCCACAGATGCTTTTGACGGCGATGCCATCGTGACCGAGGTCGTACCCTTGGCCAACTACAGCGCGGCCGAGGAGTACCACCAAGACTTTTTTGAGCGCAACCCGGGCCAAGGCTATTGCCTGGCCGTGGCGGCGCCCAAGGTGGCTAAGTTCCGCAAAACCTTTGCACGGTTGGCCAAGGACTGATGAGCCCGAATACCCGCGCTGTGTTGGCTGCCCCCCTGATGGTGTGGGGTAGGCGTGTGCGCGCTGCGTGGTGGGTGCTGGCCTTTTCGTTGGCGCTGTCGCCGCTGTTGTCGCGCATGCACCACGTGGTGCACCCCGGGCACGGCGTGGCCGTCAAGGCCGCGCAGGCCGCTAACGTACAGGACGCTTTGGCGCCCGCTGAGCGTTCTGAGTTTGACCGTTTGTTCGGCTCCCACGCCGAGGGCTCGCAAGTCTGCCAACTGCTGGACCACAGCAGCACCTCGGATGGGGCACTGCCTCAATTGGATGTGGCGGTGTTGGATGTGCCCACCTTGTTGTGGCAAAGCCCTTTCCGCTCACCTTGCGCATCCCGTCCAGTCGCCTTCTTTCAAGCCCGAGGCCCACCCGCATTCCTTTGAAGTTTTTCTGCCGTCGCCGATGAGTTCCACTCTCGGTGGCGCGCGTCATTCATTTCAAAGGTTTTTCAATGCCACTCATTTCTCAGGCTTGGTCACGACTCACCCCCATCGCGTTTTCCGTCATTCTGTTGCTGTGCGGTGCAACCGTCAATGCGCAAACGGCGACGGTTTCTGAAGTCGTCATCACCGGCAACCCCTTGGGCTCTGAAGCGCGGGTCACGCCGGCCAGCAGCCTGTCGGGGCTGCAATTGTTGGAGCGCGGGCAAAGCACTTTGGGCGAAACGCTGAACCAATTGCCTGGCGTCTCCAGCACCTACTTCGGCCCCAACGCCAGTCGTCCCATCATTCGCGGACTGGATGGGGACCGCATTCGCGTGCTCAACAACAGCGCTTCCAGCTTGGACGCCTCCGCGCTGAGCTACGACCACGCAGTGCCACTCGATGTGTTGTCCACCGAGCGCATCGAGGTGCTGCGCGGCCCAGCGGCCCTGCAATACGGCGGCAGCGCGGTGGGGGGCGTGGTGAACGTGATTGACAACCGCATCCCACGCGAAGCCATGAGTGGTGTGCTGGGCAAAGTCCAGGCGCAACTGGGCACTGGCAATGATGAGCGCAGCGTGGCAGGCTTGGTGGAGGCTGGCAACGAGCGCTGGGGCCTGCATGTGGACGGCTTTGATCGCCACACCAGCGATGTGACCGTGCCGGTGCGTTTGGCTTGCGACAAAACAGGCGAAACCCATTATGCAAAGCGCATTTGCAATTCGGCCAGCCAGTCGCGCGGCGGTGCCTTCGGTGCCAGTACGTTCTGGGACTCTGGCTACTTAGGCGCTTCGGTCAACACCTACCAAAGTGACTACGGCACCGTGGCCGAAGACCGGGTGACGATCGGCATGAAGACGACGCGCTATGCCTTGGAAGGCCAGGTGCGCAACCTGCCCGGTCTGTGGGAGAGCGCCAAAGCGCGGCTCAGCCACACAGATTACCAGCACACCGAATTTGACACCGGCAACCCCGGCACCGTGTTTGCCAACAGCGGCCAAGAGCTGCGATTTGAAGTGCGGCATCGCCCCCTGCAAAGTTTGGGCGGCTGGCGCGGCGTGGTGGGTGTGCAAGCTGAGTCGGGCCGCTTTTCGGCGGTGGGTGACGAGGCGTTTGCGCCCTTCAGTCGTTCGAACAGCCAAGCCATTTTTGTGCACGAAGAGTTGCCCACCGCTTGGGGACAGGTGAATGCCGGAGCGCGCTTAGAGTCGGTGCGGGTCGAGTCATTGGGCAATCCGGCGCTGGCCCGTTTTCAGGTCGGCACCCGCCAGTTCACGCCGTTCAGCGTGGCGGCAGGCGGCCTGTTCAAACTGTCTCCCACATGGAATCTGACGGGTAATGCCGCCTTGACCCAGCGCGCGCCCAAAGACTACGAGCTGTTTGCCAACGGCCCGCACTTGGCCACCCATGCCTGGGAAGTCGGCAACAGCGCCTTGGGGCTGGAAAAATCCACCAGCGTCGATCTAGGCCTGGACTGGAAGCGCGGCGCTGAGCGCTTGAGCGTGACCGCCTTTGCCAGTCAGTTTGCCAACTTCATTGGTTTGATGGGTTCTGCGCAAGTGCAGGGTGGCGTGCCCGTGCAAAACTACCAAGGAGTGAAAGCGCGCTTCCAAGGTCTGGAGGTCAGTGGCTTGATGCGCTTATGGCAACGCACATCCACGCTGGATCTGGAACTGCGCGCCGACACCGTACGTACCACCAACGAGACTACAGGCGAGCCCTTGCCGCGCATCGCTCCGCTGCGTATGGGAAGCACCCTGGCCTATGCACAAGGGCCTTGGCACGCCAAGCTGGGCATGGACTGGCATGCGGCTCAAAACCAGGTGCCTGCAGGCAGCGTGGCCACGGGCGCTTACACCTGGGTGAATGCCAGCGTGGCCTACCGCCAAAAGCTGGACGCCACCGCGCTCACTTGGTTTGCGCGGATCGACAACCTGACCGACAGTCTGGCTTACAGCGCCACCTCGATATTGACGAGCACAGCTTTTGGCAAATCGCCATTGCCAGGGCGCGCGTTGAAGTTGGGCGTGCAAGCCAGCTTTTGAGTCAGTTTGAAGCGAATCGATTTGGCCGCTCTACGTGGTTTCCGGTGACTTAGGGCGATGGCAGGCCGGGATAATCGGGCGATGAATCTTGATCATCCTGTTATTTCCGCCATGCTGCCCGTGATCTTGTTGATTTTGACGGGCTTCGCGGCAGGTAAGGCCGGCTTGGTTCGGCGCGAGTCGGTGCGGGATCTGACTCACCTGGTGTTCTTGCTCTTGTCGCAGGCGCTGTTGTTTCGCACCATGAGCAGCGTGCATTTGGAGCGACTGTCGCTGCAGCCGGTTTTGGCGTATTTCGCTTTGGCTGTGGCCTTGTTTTTGGTCATGCTCGTGATCTACGGCCGTGACTCCCGTGCCTCGGTGTTGGCGCTGGCCAGTATTTTCAGCAATACCTTGATGATTGGCGTGCCCTTGGTGGGGCTGGCCTACGGACCCGAAGGGCAAGTGCTGCTCTTCACGTTGATTTCACTGCACGCCTTGATCGTGCTCACCTTTGCGACGGTGGTGCTGGAGGTGCAAATGGCGCATGAGCAAGTGCAAGCCGGCGGCGCTCCCCGGCACATGGCTCGCACCGTGGGCTTGGCGATGCGCAATGCGGTATTGCATCCAGTGCCTCTGCCTATTTTGGCTGGTTTGATTTATGCGCAAACCGGTTGGGGTTTGCATCCGGTGATTGACAAGCCGTTGATGCTGATGGGCAGTGCATTTGGCCCGGTGGCCTTGCTGTTGGTGGGCATCACGCTGTCGCATGCACGTGTAGGCCAGCGCTTTGCCAGTGCCCTGAAAATTTCAATCGTCAAAACACTGGTGCACCCGATCTTGATGGCTGGCGCGGGCTGGATGCTGGGCATGCGCGGTTTGCACTTGTCGGTGATGGTGGTGGCCGCCGCCTTGCCGGTGGGCGCCAATGTGTTCTTGTTTTCTCAGCGTTACCAAAAAGAAGAAGAGGTGGTCACCGCCTCGGTCGCGCTGTCCACCGCCATGGCCCTGATCAGCGTGTCGCTGGTCATGGCTTTGTTGCCGCTGCTTCCGGCTTAATGACCTTAAGGTGCGAGCCGCTCGCGCAGCCACTGATCGCCGCTCTGCGTGTAACGCAAACGGTCATGCAAGCGGCTTTTGCGGCCTTGCCAAAACTGCCACTCGTCGGGCAACAAGCGGTAGCCGCCCCAATGCGGTGGGCGCGGTGGCTGCAGCATGAATTTAGCCGCGTATTTGGCCGCGTTGGTCACCAGGACGCTGCGCCCGGCAATGACTTGGCTTTGCGGTGAGGCCCATGCGCCAATGCGGGAGTCGAGTGGCCGACTGTGGAAGTACGCATCACTTTCTTCGTCGCTGACTTTTTCGATCCGGCCTTCAATGCGCACCACGCGCTCCAGCTCGACCCAATGAAACTGCAACGCGGCAAACGGGTTGCCTGCTAATTCTTGGCCTTTTTGACTGTCGTAGTTGGTGTACCAAACAATGCCGCGCTCGTCATAGCCCTTGATCAACACCACTCGGGTGCTGGGGCGCAGATTGCTGGCCACCGTGGCCAGCGTCATGGCATTGGGTTCAGGCACTTCGGAGGCGATGGCCTCTTGCAGCCATTGCTCAAATTGCTTCAAGGGGTCGGCGTGTGAGGCGTTTTCGTTGAGCTCGGCTTTTTCGTAGCTCTTGCGCAGGTCGGCGATGTTCATGGGGTGAGTATAGGCAAGCCGGTGCGCACACCGGACTACTTCAGACAGCCTGGGCCAGCAGGGCGGCCAGGGCGCGGTCTTCAATGCCCAGGGCTAGCAAGCTGTCATAGGTCTGGCGCGCGTAATCCAACGTGGTGCCAAACCGACCGCTGGCTTGCGCAAAAATGGCGCGGTACTGCGCGTGGGACAGGTTGCCGGTAAAGCTGGGGCTGCTGCGCGGCAGGGTGAAAGCCAGCGCTTGAACGATTCCCCCGGGAGTAGGGCAGGGCAGCCAGCGGGGCGTGTAGACCGGGCGCGGCATCTCACGTTGCCACAACTGCGCCAATGCTTGCTGCGCCTGCGCCGCCGAAATGCGAAACACCACGCCCTGGCAACTGCCGCCGGGTAACAGCGCAAACACCAAGCCAGGGCACTCGGGTGTTCCCCTGTTGATATGGCTCCACATTTTCAAAGCCCGGTGCCAGCCCTGCACCCGCGTCAGGTGCTGCTCGGTGTGCGCAAACTCCTGTCGCCAAATCAAAGAGGCGTAGCCAAAGACCCATAAATCCTGGTCAGCAGGATGCTGGGCTTGGAGGGCTTCAAGGGTGGGGGCGGGCATGGGGGGATTGTGAAGCAAGGGGCTGTTGGGCCAAATGCCCGTTTGGACCCGCCGACGCAACCCTACTGGTACCCAATTGCACAACCTCCAATCACACTGAAGGATGTGAGCGCAACCAATCACGCAATGCCTCATTCATACGTGTTTGCCAGCCAGGGCCTGAGCTGCGAAATGCACTGAGCACATCGCGGTCAAAGCGAATGGCCACCTGTTCCTTGATGCCGCTGCCTGCGGGCCGGCCCCGTTTCTTGAGTGCCGCAGTCAACCCCGCTTGTAGCTCTTCGCCATTCAGCGGACGATCATCCTCATCACCGCCATCCCACACATAGCCACTGCTCTTTGGCAGCGCACGCACGGCAGCCCGCACTTGGGCGCGAGTGAGTTCATTCATATTGGAGCCAGGCATCGATACCTCACGTTCTTCGTTGCTTGCATGGCGAAAGCTAATGACGCGCGTTGCACCTTCGCGCTCGGTGTGTACCACCGTCAGAACTGCCAAAAAACCCAATGCATCTGAAATGGACAGCACCCGAATTTCACCGCCGCGCACGGCGTCAATGTCCAATCGGTAACGGGATTCAAGTACCTCAGCCGCATCTGCAAAGTCCAAACCGTGCTTGCGTAAGTTGCTTTGGCGTTTGGTTTCGTCCCAAATCAGTCTGTCGCCCATGTGATTTATTGTAGATGCGTTTATTTGGCTTTCAAAGCCCTTTTATCCGACGGATAAATTCAAGTGCAGTCTGATGCCAGGTTGATCACCCGCAGGGGAGGCCGTGATTGGTAACCAGTCTGTAACTTGAAGGCCCCCAGATGAGGCTGTTGCCGGTTACCATTGGGCATGTAACAAAGTTACCAACTGGGCGGTGCAATGCCCAGCGTCTTCTGGAGCTCACCGACATGCAAGTTCATCCTCTCGTGGCCGAGGTCACGGCCAGCATCACCGAGCGCAGCCGCGCCACGCGCCGAGCTTATTTGCAGCAGGTCGATGCCGCCGCCAGCCAAGATCCTGGTGCCCAGCGCCTGGGTTGTGCCAACGTGGCCCACGCCTTTGCCGCCATGCCCGAGGCCGACAAAGGCCGCGCCACAGCGCTGGACAAAATCAAAGTGGTGGCGCCGCGTGCGCCCAACATCGGCATCGTCAACGCCTATAACGACGTGCTCTCTGCCCACGCGCCGATGCAGCATTACCCCGATCTGATCAAAGACGAAGCCCGCAAGCTGGGCGCTACAGCCCAGGTGGCGGGCGGCGTGCCGGCCATGTGTGACGGCGTGACCCAGGGCACGCCCGGCATGGAGTTGAGCTTGTTCAGCCGCGACGTGATCGCCATGGCCACGGCCGTGTCGCTGAGCCATGACGTGTTTGACGCGGCTTTGATGCTGGGCGTGTGCGACAAGATCGTGCCGGGCCTGTTAATCGGCGCCTTGCAATTCGGCCATTTGCCCACGGTATTTGTGCCCGCAGGACCCATGACCAGCGGTCTGTCCAACAATGAAAAATCCAAGGTGCGTGAGCAAGCCGCGTTGGGTTTGGTCGGTCGCCCCGAACTGCTCGAAGCCGAATCCAAGGCCTACCATGGCGAAGGCACCTGCACCTTTTACGGCACCGCCAACAGTAACCAAATGCTGCTTGAAGCCATGGGCTTGCATGTGCCGGGCACGGCCTTCGTCAACCCCGGCGAAGGCGTGCGCCAAGACTTGACCCGTGAAGCCGTGCGAACGGTGCTGGACCTGGTCAAGGCCAAAAATTTCACGCCGATCGGTTTGTTGGTCGACGAGCGCTGCATCATCAACGCCATGGTGGCCTTGCTGGCCACCGGCGGTTCGACCAACCACTTGATTCATTGGGTGGCCGTGGCGCGTGCCGCAGGTATCGTGATCGACTGGGACGACTTCTCGGCCCTGTCGGATGTGGTGCCACTGTTGACCCGTGTCTACCCCAACGGTAGCGCCGATGTGAACCAGTTCCAGGCCGCAGGTGGCCCGGGCTATGTGATTCGCGAGTTGCTTGACGCCGGGCTGATGCACGAAGACGTGCTCACCGTGCGCCCCGGCGGCCTGCGTGAATTCACACGCATCCCCTCTGCTCAGAATGGTCAGCTCGTCTGGAACGATGCTGGTGCCAGCCAAAACGAAACCGTGGTGCGCCCTGCATCCAACCCGTTCAGCGCCACGGGCGGCTTGAAATTGCTGCAAGGCAATTTGGGTCGCAGCGTGATCAAGATTTCTGCGGTGCCAGAAGCACTGCACATCATCGAAGCGCCGGCCCGCGTGTTCAGTTCGCAAGACGAATTGCATGTGGCTTTTCAGGCCGGTGAGCTGGACCGTGATGTGATTTGCGTGGTGCGTTGGCAAGGCCCGCAAGCCAATGGCATGCCCGAGCTGCACAAACTCACGCCGCCTCTGGCCGTGCTGCAAGGCAAGGGCTTCAAGGTGGCGTTGGTCACCGATGGGCGCATGAGCGGCGCCTCAGGCAAAGTGCCTGCAGCCATCCACGTCTCGCCCGAAGCCGCTGCCGGTGGGCCGCTCGCCAAGGTGCAAGACGGAGATTTGATTCGCATGGACGGCGTGGCCGGCACCTTGCAAGTTTTGATGAGCGAGGCCGACTGGGCCGCTCGCCCTGTGGTCCCTATGCCAGACGAACTGCGCGCCGCCAATGGTGTGGGCATGGGTCGTGAACTGTTTGCCAACCTGCGCCGCAACGCGCTCAAAGCTGAAGAAGGAGCCTGTACATGGCTGTAAATTTAAATGGTCCATTGACCGCCCTGCAAGTGATGCTGGACGCGCCCGTGATCCCCGTGATCGTTTTGCATGATGTGGCCCACGCCGTGCCCATGGCGCGTGCGCTGGTGGCGGGCGGCATTCGCATGTTGGAGGTGACCTTGCGCACGCCGCAGGCGCTGGCCTGCATGGAAGCGATTGCCAAAGAAGTACCTGGCGCCGTGGTCGGCGCCGGCACGGTGCGCAGCACAGCGGACGCTGCGGCTGCTGCCAAGGCCGGTGCCCGTTTCGCGGTCAGCCCGGGCTACACCCGTGCGGTGGGTCAGGCTTGCCGCGACCAGGGGTTGTCGCTGTTACCCGGTGTGGCCACCGGCAGCGAAATCATGATGGCGCAAGAAGACGGTTACACCGAGCTCAAGTTCTTCCCTGCCATGCAAGCCGGCGGCCCCGCCATGCTCAAAGCCTGGAGCGGTCCGTTCTTTGATGTGAAGTTTTGCCCCACCGGCGGCGTGACGCAGAGCAACGCCAACGAGCTGCTGGCCTTGCCCAATGTGGCTTGCGTGGGCGGTTCCTGGCTGGTGCCGGCCGACGCGCTGGCGCAAGGCGACTGGGCGCGGATTGAAGCGCTGGCCCGCGCCGCGACACAGTTGCCGCGCTGAATCAGCGCAGGCCCGCGCCTTCGGCGTATTCGGCGCGCTGGATCAATTCGATCTTGTAGCCGTCGGGGTCGGTGACAAAGGCGATCACGGTGGTGCCGCCTTTGACCGGGCCGGGCTCGCGCGTCACGTTGCCGCCGCTGGCTTTGATTTTTTCGCAAGCGGCATACACATCGGGCACACCCAAAGCGATGTGGCCGTAGGCGCTGCCCATGTCGTAGCTTTCGACGCCCCAGTTGTGGGTCAGCTCAATCTCGGCATGCTCCGGATTTTTGCCATAGCCGACAAAGGCCAGCGAGTATTTGTACTCTGGGTTTTCAGAACGGCGTTGCAGCGTCATGCCCAGCACGTGGGTGTAGAAATCGATGGCGCGTTGCAGGTCGCCGACGCGCAGCATGGTGTGTAAAAGTCGCATGGTTTTCTTTCTCAAGCTTTGGGGGAGGGCATGTCAAATACCAGGCAGGCGGTGCTGGCGTGCGCGTACAGCGTGCCATCGGGGCCGACCAGTCGGGCTTCGGCCGTGGCCAATTGGCGGCCGCAATGCACCACAGTGCCAATGGCGCGCACGCGCTGCACTTTGGGGGTGAGGGCTTTGACCAGTTTCACGCTCAGTTCGGCCGTGGTGTAGCCGCGCCCGGGCGGCATCATGGTGTGCACCGCGCAGCCCAGGGCCGAGTCGAGCAAGGTGGCGAACCAGCCGCCGTGCACAGTACCCAGCGGGTTCAAATGCGCTGGACTGGGCGTGCCTTGAAACACGGCCACGCCAGGACTCACTTCAACCAATAAAAAATTCAGCGTCTGCGCGATGGGCGCAAACGGCGCTTGCCCGTGCATCAGGGCTTGCATGACTTCTAAGCCTGTCTTGCCTTGAATCTGCGCCGCCGTGGCCACGCCCGGGCCTGGGCCGGCTTTGAGCAGGGCGTAAAGTTCTTCTTCGCGCGCCAACCAGGCGGCAAGGGGGTTGTCGGTGTTCATGGGGTTTGGGCAGTGGGATTCAGGTGAGCCAGCAGGCCGGCGTAAACACCGTTCAGCAAAGCTTGGCGGCGTTTGGCCTCAGCGCGTTTTTTGGAGGCGATCTCAGCCAGGTCAATTTCTTTCTCGGCCAAGGGCTCCAGCGTGTACCAGCCGTCAGCACGCAAGCTGGCACCAGCCTCAAGCCAGGTTTTGTCGTAATTGGCCGTGATGTGAAAACGCCGCCACAGATTGAGCGCGATGCGTTGGCGATTGGAAATGAGCAGCAGCGCCTCGCATTGCCAAATGGCCGCCAGATTGCGCGCAGCGTGCAGCATCAAATTGGCCGGGCGGCAGGCGTGCAAGTCGCTGGTGGCTTGGCGCACCAGTTGCTGCGCCTCTGGTTGTGAGGTGCCTTGCAAGCGGCCGACCAGCAAGCACGCCTTGCCGCCTTGCAGGGCCAGGGTGCAGTTCAGCTCAAACAGCGAATGGTCTTGGTAAATCAGGCTCAGGCAAAACTCGCCTTCGCGGTGACCTTGCTGGGTGGCGCTCAAGCGCAGATCAAAAGGCGTCTCGCTTTTGGTACTGCCTTGGTACAGGGTTTGTGGCGCGACCAAGGCCCGCGCAGTCAACGCGCTTAAGCCCAAGTCCTGCACGCGTTGGTAATGTGTTTTTAAAACCTCGACCCGCGCAGCACAGCTGTAATCGCGATTCAGGTAGGGGCGGTAAATTTTGGTGATCAGCTTGGGCAGCTGGCCAATGGCGTCACGCAAGAAGGGGGTGGCGTCGACGAATTCCAGCCAAGTTCGCGTGGCCCCAGGCCAGAGCAGAGCGCCGACGGCCATTTTGATCCTGTCCTTGGCGTGGTAAGCAGGGTGAGACCAGAGGGCCGACAGGCGCTTGAACAGGGAGGGAAGTGACAAAAAAGTGATCAAGCGGGGGGCACCGTGCAAAGGTGTTGAAGTGGACAGGTGCTGGACCCAGCACGGCAAGGGTTCGATTTTAGGCGGTTTCAATCCTGAGCCTTCAGAACACAGCGCTTGGGCCTCTGTGGCTCTGAAACCCGCTTTCATTGGCTATTCGGTTGAAATGATTTGGCGTATAAATACTATTTTTGTATTCAAATAAACCATCTTGAAAGGCATCTCATGTCCACGCTACTCGGCCCCTTGCTGCAATTTCTAGGTGTGCAAAACCAGTGCTGGTGCGTCAGCGTGCTGGTGGTCACCGATACCGCCACGTCTCCCACGCTGCAAAGTGCGGCTGCGGCCGACCCCTTTACGCTGCTTTGCAATTTGCAAAGCGGTGCCTTTGTTTGGCGTGGGACCTTGGCCGTGACCCTAGCGGCCGACGCGCAGCGCGTGTGCTACAGCGTGGAAGGCCAAACCAACACCTTGTACGTGCCTGCAGACGGTGAGTCGCCGCGCATGGCGTACGGCTCATGCAACGGCTTTTCCAGCCCGTCCTTGATGAAGGGCGTGGACGATAAAAACGCCTTGTGGAAGCGGCTGATGAATTTGCATGCGGGGCGCGAGCGCATCAATGAGCGCTCGTTCGGGCCTTATCACCTGTTGCTGATGGGCGGCGACCAGGTGTACTCCGACACGCTGTGGCAAGACTCGACCTGCCCTGACATGGTGGCCTGGAGCGCCTTGCCCAGAGCCCAGCGCCGCGAGGCGCCGTGGACTAACGCGCTGCAGCAGCAGATCACGGCATTTTTTGAGAACTTGTACTTGCGCCAATGGTCACAGCCCGAGGTGGCAGCCGTCTGGGCCAACTTGCCCAGTGTGATGATGTGGGACGACCACGATATTTTTGACGGCTGGGGTTCGTACCCGCTGCCGGACCATGATTGCCCGGTGTACCAGGGCGTATTTGAGGTGGCACGTACATTCTTTGCCTTGTTCCAGCGCCACAGCCTGGTGGGCGCGCCACCACCTTGCACTTTGCCGGCGCAGGGCGCTTTCACAGCGGGCTACCGCGTGGGCAGTACTGGTTTGCTGGCGCTGGACATGCGCAGCGAGCGCAGCCCAGAGCGCCAAAGTGGCGGTAACTTGCAATGCGCCCAGGTGTTGAGCGAGACCAGTTGGAAAGCGGCCTATCAATGGCTTGACGCGCAAGAGGGGCTGACGCATTTGCTGCTCATGAGCAGCATTCCGGTGGTCCACCCCAGCTTTGAGCTGCTGGAAAAATTGCTGGGCGTGCTGCCGGGTCAGCAAGAGCTGGAAGACGATTTGCGTGACCACTGGACCAGCCTGCCCCTGCGGGCTGAGCGGCTGCGGCTGATTCATCGTTTATTTCAATTCAGCCAAGACAAGGGGTGCCGTGTGACGGTGCTCAGCGGCGATGTGCATGTGGCGGCCTTGGGGGTACTGGAGTCGCGGCGCAACACTACCGACACGAACACCCAAAGCATTACCCAGCTCACCAGCAGCGGTGTGGTGCACCCGCCGCCCGCGGCCATGGTGCGGTTTTTCTTGGAGAACGCCTGCACGCGTGTGGAGTCGGTGGACCGTGGCATCACCGCCGCGATGTACGAGTTCCCCGCGTCTATGCGGCGGGTGATTGGTGCGCGCAATTTTCTGACGGTGGAGTCCGACGAGGCCACTAACTCCGCACCCCGGTTGTGGGCCAATTGGTGGGTGGAAAACGAGCTCCAGCCCACCACCAAGGTGATTCACCCTGTGCGCTGAACAGGCCGGTCGATGCGCTCAGACCCTGTCAGGGCTTAGGCGTCAGGAACCATGTCGCTGATCTTGCGCATATCAGCCACCGAATGGTTTTCACTGGTGCTGGTAATGGCGTCCGCGTACCGCATGTCGAGTGCAATTTGCTCAGGCCCATAAGCGTGGTTGGCATACACCTGAGCGCCCAAGGCCGGGTCGTGTGCGGTGATGCTGACCAGCAAACGCGTGCCAAGAGCGTGCAGGGCTGACGGATCCAAGTTGCGCAGATCGACCAGTGGGCTGTCGTCGGTGAGCTCGTGAGTCAATGTCCAGGTCAATGGAAAAAATGGCATGTCGGAGCGGGTCAGTGGCAAGTCAACCATGCTGCGCATTTTTTGCCCATCTGCCGCCGTCTCGTTGATGAAAGTGGTCACCCGCACGTTCGCATCGTTGAGTGCATTCATGCGGCCGTTGCCAATGCGAATCATCAAGCGCGGCACCCCCGAGCGGCGAACCACCACCGCTTGATGGGCAAACAGCAGTTTGGCTTTGGGCTTGGAAAAACGCACAAACACCAAACCGGTCATGGTAGCGGTGAGCAACATGCCCACAAAAACCTCGATAGCCGATACCGTGTGACTGTAGGTCGTGATGGGGGCCATATTGCCGTAGCCCACCGTGGCCAAGGTTTCAATGCTGAAAAAAAACGCGTCCCAAAATGAGTCGGAAGGCATGTTGCTCACCGAGCCCGGAACGGCGTAATACAGCAGGGCAAAGCACGAGTTGATCACGGCATACAACATGAACAAACCCGCAAAGAACTGCGGCCAACTCATGGTCAAAGCCAGGTGGTACGGGTCTTTGAAATCGAACTCACGCACGCCCACTTTTTCAAGCTGCAACGTGCCCGAGCCAGACGTGGAATGCGTCATGGGTTTGATGGACGATTTATTGTATTTTTTCATAATGCTCCCTGTCTATGGGCTTTGCACAAGCATAAACCGGGATCGCCTGGCGGCCTTCACGATCCAGTAATATGGGTGCAATTCAAATGCAACCCATCTCGGGTGAAAGAGGAGAAATCGCAATGTTCAGTCACGTCATGGTCGGGGTGAAAGACCTCGAAGCTTCTCGGAAATTTTATGATGCCGTGCTCGGCACCTTGGGCTTGGGCCCCGGCATGGCCAACGGCAGCCGTTATTTTTACCGAAGCCCCACTGGCTCGTTTGGCATCACCACGCCGATCAACGGTGAGCCGGCTGGCGTGGGCAATGGCAGCACCATTGGCTTTGCCATGAGTTCGCCAGAACAAGCGGATGCCTTTCATGCCGCGGGCGTGGCACACGGCGGCGTGACCTGTGAAGACCCACCCGGCTGGCGTGAAGGCCCGGCGGGTAAGTTGTATCTGGCATATCTGCGTGACCCGGATGGCCACAAGATTTGCGCCTTGCATCGCGCGCCCAAATAAGGGGATTCAAAGGGTGTGAGCGAAGGGAGGCGACAATCCTCCCTTTGCCATCCTCGGCACAGCTTCCAAAGAATCTCCATGACCCAAGATCCCCACACCGCCCCCGACGTAGCCACAGCGGCTACAGCGGCCAAAGCGGCCAAGCCCCAACCCGAGCTGTGTGAGCCCTGCTCGGGTATTCAGCAAAACTGGCGCCGTGCCCCAGGTCATGCCGAACTGGTGCAAGGCGCCAATCGCAAAGTTGACCGCGGCCAAGGCCAAGCAACCATCACCCAGTACCGCTGCGACCGCTGCGGCACCGCTTGGGAATACGAAAACAACAAAGCCAATCTGCACGCCGGCTGGTCTGTGGTGAGCCGCTGATGCGGCCAGCATGAAAGCCCCCCCGAGACTGCAAACCCTGGTGGAAGAGGGTTTGATCGACAGCGTGGTGCGCCAGCTCATGAGCGGCAAAGAAGCCATGGTGTTTGTGGTGCGCTGCGGCGATGAAACGCGCTGCGCCAAGATCTACAAAGAGGCGACGCACCGCAGCTTTCGGCAAGCGGTGGACTACACCGAAAACCGCAAAGTCAAAAACTCGCGCTCGGCCCGCGCCATGGCCAAAGGCAGCAAGTTTGGCCGGCAAGAACAAGAAGCCGCTTGGCAAAGCGCCGAGGTGGACGCGCTGTACCGCTTGGCCGCTGCCGGTGTGCGCGTGCCCCAGCCCTACAACTTTTTTGACGGCGTGCTGTTGATGGAGTTGGTGACGGATGCCCATGGTGACGCCGCTCCGCGTTTGAACGACGTGGCCTTTACCGCGGAGCAAGCCTTGCAACACCACGCGACGCTGATTGCCGAGGTGGTGCGCATGTTGTGCGCAGGCGTGGTGCACGGCGATTTGTCCGAGTTCAATATCTTGCTGGCGCACACGCCCGGTCTGGGTGATGCGCCTGGCTTGGACGAGCCCGTCATCATTGACCTGCCACAAGCAGTGGACGCCGCAGGCAACAACCACGCGCAACGCATGCTGCTGCGCGATGTGGGCAATCTGCGCGATTTCTTTGGCCAGTTTGCCCCCGCGCTGCTGAAGACCGACTACGGCCCTGAAATTTGGAGCCTGTACCAAGCCGGTTTGCTCAGCAACGACACACAGCTCACGGGTCATTTTGAGCGATCCAAGGCCGATGTGGACATGACCGCGGTGCTGCGCGAGATTGACGACGCGCGCGCCGATGACGCCGCTCGCCGCTTGCGTATGTCCATGCCGCCTGCTTGAATGCAGGCTGAACTTTTTCATGTTAGTCATGCCTGTGCCGCCGCGCACCACCGCCCATTCGCCTGAGCCCCACGCGGTCTCGCGCTTGCGGACGGCTCGCCTGGCGCGCAGTGCCAAACCTTTTTTAGCGCGAGGCGGCATCAAAGGCGAGCGCTGTGCCGGTTGCCGCTTGCTGCCCAGTCACTGCATTTGCAGCTTTCGCCCCATCGTACCGACGCAGTCGGGCATGTGTTTGCTCATGGCCGATATCGAGCCGCTCAAACCCAGCAACACCGGTTGGTTGATTGCCGATGTGGTGCCCGACACCTTTGCTTTCGGCTGGGCCCGCACCGAAGTCGATCCCGCCCTGCTCACGTTGCTGGCCGATCCGCATTGGCAGCCCTATGTGGTGTTCCCGGGTGAGTTTGTGGCCCCGGAACGTGTGGTGCAGACCGTGGAAACGCAGCAGGGCACCCCGAAACGGCCGCTGTTCATCTTGCTCGATGCCACCTGGCCCGAAGCACGCAAGATGTTCCGCAAAAGCCCTTACCTGAACGCCTTGCCGGTGCTCAGTCTGAACCCCGAGCAGGTCTCGCGCTACCAACTGCGCCGCTCACGCCGGGGCGATCACTTTTGCACCAGCGAGGTCGCGTCCCTGTGCCTGGATCTGGCCGCTGAGACCCATGCCGCACAGACTTTGCAGGCTTATTTAGACGTCTATACCCACCATTATGTGCAAGCCAAACACCAGCTGCCGCCAGCACTGGACGGGGCTGAACACGCAGCGTTGCAGGCTTTAAGATGCTGATGCCATGACCGATCCAAAGCCTTCACGCCCCCACATTCCGCCTGGTATCTGGGTGCTGGGCTTTGTGAGCATGCTGATGGACATTTCTTCCGAGATGATCCACAGCCTTTTGCCGCTGTTTTTGGTGGGCACCTTGGGCGTGAGCGTTTTCACCGTGGGCATCATCGAAGGTTTGGCCGAGTCCACGGCCCTGATCGTCAAGGTGTTTTCTGGCGCCCTTAGCGACTATTGGGGTAAACGCAAAGGCCTCGCGCTGTTCGGCTATGCCCTAGGCACTTTCACCAAGCCCTTGTTTGCCATCGCCTCAGGCGCGGGCCTGGTCATCGCTGCGCGACTGATTGACCGCGTGGGCAAAGGCATTCGCGGTGCGCCGCGCGACGCTTTGATTGCGGACATTGCACCGCCAGAGGTCCGTGGTGCGGCCTTTGGCCTGCGCCAGTCGCTGGACACGGTGGGCGCTTTCGTGGGGCCGCTTTTGGGTGTGGGCTTGATGCTGCTGTGGGCCAACGACTTTCGCGCCGTTTTTTGGGTCGCGGTCATCCCCGGCTTGCTGGCGGTGGCACTGTTGTGGCTTGGCGTGCAAGAGCCTGAACTGCACCACAACGGTCAACGCACCAACCCCATCACACGCGAGAACCTGCGCCGTCTGGGGGCGCCGTATTGGTGGGTGGTGGGGATTGGTGCCGTCTTCACACTGGCTCGGTTCAGCGAGGCCTTTTTGGTGTTGCGGGCTCAGCAAACTGGTGTGCCAGTGGCGCTGGTGCCCTTGGTGATGGTGGCCATGAACCTGGTGTATGCCCTGTCCGCCTATCCTTTCGGTTGGCTATCGGACCGCATGAGTCACGCCAAGTTGCTGGCGCTGGGTTTGATCGTTTTGATCGCTGCCGATCTGGTGCTGGCCAGTGTTCACCAGGCATCTACCTTGCTCGTTGGCGTTGCCCTGTGGGGCGTTCACATGGGCATGACCCAAGGACTCCTGGCGACGATGGTGGCAGACACCGCACCTGCCGACCTGCGAGGCACCGCCTATGGTTTCTTCAATCTATTAAGCGGTGCGGCCATGTTGCTGGCCAGCGGTTTGGCGGGCTGGTTGTGGGACCAACATGGCGCGGCAAGCCCCTTTTACGCGGGCGCCGTCTTTTCCGTTTTGGCCTTACTGGGCTTGGCCATTCGTTGGCGGCGCTGGATGCAAAAACCACTGATTTGAAATTTGGCCCATCATTGACACAACTTCATTCCAAGGTCTGCCACCATGAACTCTGCCGCTGCCTCTTTTTCCATTGAACAAATCGATGCCCCCCTGGGTGTCGTTGTACGCGACATTGATTTGACACAGCCTTTGGACGCCCTGACCTTGTCAGCGTTGCGCAGCACCTGGTTGCAACACCAATTGCTGGTGATGCCAAACCAGGCCATGTCCATTCCCGATCTGGAGCGCTTTGCGCATGGCATGGGTCCCTACGGCGAAGATCCTTACTTCGAAGCCATGCCGGGGCATCCGCATGTGGCGCAGGTGCGGCGTGAAGCCGATGAAACCACCCGCATTTTTGCCGAAGCATGGCATTCGGACTGGAGCTTTATGGCTTCACCACCCGCTGCCACCGTCTTGCTGGGCAGCATCATTCCGCCGCACGGCGGAAACACCTTGTTCTCCAACCAGTACGCCGCCTGGGACGCGCTGCCCGACGACGTGAAATCGCGTTTACACGATGCCAAGGGCATCCATTCGGCGCGCCGTGGTTATGCCCGTGACGGCGCCTATGGCGAAAAAGACCGCGAGGCGGGCCGCTCCATGGCGATCCGCTTTGACGACTCGGCGCTCAAAACGCAACTGCAGCCGATTGCCCGTGTGCATCCCGAGACCGGCCGTACCGCTTTGTACGTCAGCCCCGGCTATACCCTGGGTATCGAGGGGTGGTCGGAAAATGACTCACAAGAGATGATGATGTTTCTGTTCGAGCACCAGACGCGATCTGAATTTGTCTACAGTCACCGCTGGTCGCCCGACACGCTGCTGATGTGGGACAACCGCTGCCTGATACACGCCGCCACCGGTGGCTACGAAGGCCACAGGCGCTTGCTGCATCGAATCACCATCGCGGAACGTCAACCGGCTGCGCACTGATCGACGGCAAGCCCATTGGCACTGCCCGTGGTGTTGAGCGAAGGGCCGGCAATTCTGAGGACTTATGAATTCTCAGGTTCCCATTTCGGTTTTTGAAAATTAATAATATCAACAAAATCAGCAGTAAAACTGATTTTGATTGACTTAAGTCAAGCCTTAAATAGAGCCGGGGCTCGAGAATTTCAGCTACTGATTGTTTCCGTAGCCACGCCCTTTGCCACACACCACCACCTCTTCGCAGCCGCGCGCAACAGGCCTGTTGCCGCTGGTCCATCAATGGCTGTTTGACCCGACATTTGAAAAAGGCTTTCACCGCGAGGTGGAGAACGGTGTGGGCTGGCTGATCATCATCAGTGTGGCAGCCATCATTGCTGAGCACATCGAGCCGATTTACGCTGGACGAGAGCTGCTGTTTCACATTTTTGACCTAGCCTGTATAGGCGTGTTCACGCTGGAATACGGCCTGCGTCTGGCCACGGCCCCTTGGGAGGCAGAATACGCCGGGCAGCGTTTTGCGCGTTGGCGTCATGCGGTGAGTTTTTATGCCTGTGTGGATTTGCTGGCCATTGCGCCGTTTTATTTCTCTGGTTTTGTGGCCATGGATGTGGAAATGCTGCGCGCCCTGCGGCTGCTGCGCTTGATGCGGATTCTCAAACTGTCGCGCTACATGGTGCCGGCTTGGAAAGACTTTCAGCTGATGAACCGGGGGCGCAGTGTGCGCGCCAAGTTGCATGCCTTGTTGGAGCCCACGGGCCACTCGGGCCAGCTGCATGTCTATGTGGACAACTTCATCATGTTCTGGGTGCTCTTGTCGATCATCGCGGTGGTGATGGAGTCGGTGACATCGGTGCATGCGGTGTTGTCGTTTGAATTTTTTGTGATCGATGTGCTGGCCTTCAGCATCTTCACGGTGGAGTATCTGGCGCGCTTGTACGCCGCAGCAGAAAACCCGGCCTACAAGAAATCGTTTTGGCCACGCTGGTTGCATTTCAAAGCGGGGCCGAACATCATCGACCTGCTGGCGATCTTGCCTTTCTTGCTGGAGCACTTCCTGCCCTTTGCACTGGACCTGCGTTTCTTGCGGGTCTTCCGGTTGATGCGTTTGCTCAAGCTCACGCGCTACACCTCGGCCACCAAGACCTTGTTTCAAGTGGTGCGGCGTGAATGGCAGGTGATCTTTGCATCGGTGTTTGTCATGCTGCTGCTGGTAGTGCTAACGGCAAGCCTGGGCTATTTGTTCGAGCACGATGCCCAGCCCGACAAATTTGAAAACATCCCGCAGTCCATTTACTGGGCGGTGGTCACGCTGGCTTCGGTGGGCTATGGCGACATCTCGCCCATCACGCCCATGGGCCGAGCCCTCACGGTGGTGCTGGCCTTGGTGGGCATCGGTATTTTTGCGATCCCTGCGGGTCTGCTGGCCTCGGCGTTCACTGATCAATTGCGCATTGACCGCGAAGACTTCAAGCACAAGCTGCTGCTGGCGTTTGAGAAGGGTGAACTGGACACTAAGGCGCGCGCCATGATCGCCGAAGAGTCTGAGCGTTTGCATTTGTCATTGGATGACATCAAACGGCTCATGCAAGAAGCGCGAGAAGCCATCAAGGCCAAGCAGCGCGAAGAGCAGCATGCGACTTCTGTGGTGATCTTAGACCCCAAGGTCAATCCTGACATGGCGGCACGTCAATGGCGGCTGCTGGTGTCGCAGTTGCAAATGCTGAGTGAAGCCACGGGCCCTGCGCTGCTGGCCAGCCAGCTTGAAACGCATGAGCAAACGCATGAGCCACAGACGGAGCTTTGCAGGCGCGTGCTGACCGCTGTGCAACCGGCGGCGCAAACCACATCGTCATTGCCATGACACGCTGTGCTGCAATAGTGACTTTTATTTTTCATTCTCTTGGACTTTGACATGACATCGACTTCCCTTGACCGTGCCGCTTCTCCCGAAGCCACGATGCGTGAAGCAGCCCAGCAACTGGACCAGACGCTGCACAGCCTGATGGCCAAA
Organism: Comamonadaceae bacterium; assembly: GCA_947452785.1. GTDB lineage: Bacteria > Pseudomonadota > Gammaproteobacteria > Burkholderiales > Burkholderiaceae_C > Limnohabitans_A. Next base: position 30,935 of record CANGDZ010000013.1, read on the forward strand.
TCCAATATGGGGCTCTCGCCCATCGCCATGACCTTGGCCTACATGGACTGGGCCATGCACCTGGGCTCCTCGCCTGGTCAGCAAATGATCCATGCGCAGCAATCGATGGCCGACCTGCAGCACAAGCTGCAAAGCTCTGGCGAAGAAACAGACACGCGCTTTCGCGATGCCTCCTGGCAGCACTGGCCCTACAACGCCCTCAAAGAAAGCTACAAAACCCAGGCGGACCATTGGATGCGCAGCACCCAGGTCGAAGGCATGTCGGACCATCACCGGCACATGGTGAGTTTTTTCACGCGGCAATGGCTCGATGCCCTGTCGCCCTCCAACTGGCCGCTGAGCAATCCTGAAGTGATGCGCAAAGCCATGGAGACGCAGGGCGAGAGCTTGCAAAAAGGCTGGAGCCACTACAAGGCGGATATGCTCCAAGCGCGCGGTGCAGAAGGTGCAAATGCCGCAGAACTGGACCAGCCCTTGCCCTTCGTGGTGGGCCAGGATGTGGCCACCACGCCCGGCAAAGTCGTGTTTCGCAACCGATTGGTCGAGCTGATTCAGTACACGCCGACCACCGAAAAAGTGCATGCCGAGCCGGTGCTGATCGTGCCTTCGTGCATCATGAAGTACTACATTTTGGATTTGTCACCGCACAACTCCATGGTGCGCTACCTGGTCGGCCAGGGCCACACGGTCTTTATGATCTCTTGGCGCAACCCCGATGCCTCAGACCGCGACTTGGGGCTGGACGATTACTTGCGCATGGGCGTTATGGAGGCCATGGCCGCCGTCAAAAAGCAAACCAGTGAACCCCGACTGCACGCCATGGGCTACTGCCTGGGCGGCACGTTCTTGTCCATCGTTGCGGCGGTGCTGGGGCGCAAATCAAGCCAACGGGGCCGTCGCACCGGCGCCGATATGCCCGCGTTGGCCAGCGTGACCTTGCTGGCCGCGCAGACGGACTTTTCAGAACCCGGTGAATTGGGCCTTTTCATTGACGATGACCAACTGAAAACCTTGCGCGAAGACATGGCGCAAAAAGGCTATCTGTCAGGCAAGCAAATGGCCGGGGCTTTTCAGTTTCTGAATGCGCGCGACCTGATCTGGTCGCGCAGCACCCACCGCTATTTGCTGGGTGAAGAAGAGGTCGGCATGGACATGATGAGCTGGAACGCCGATTTGACCCGCTTGCCTGAGCGCATGCACAACGAATACCTGACCCGCTTGTTCCTGCACGATGCGCTGGCTAAAGGCCATTACCAGTTTGAAGGCGAAGGCCTGGCGCTGATGGACATCAAGGCCCCCATGCTGGTGGTGGGCACGGTGCGCGACCATGTCTCGCCCTGGCGCTCGGTCTACAAAATTCATTTGACCACCGACACCGACACCACCTTTATTTTGGCTGCAGGTGGCCACAACGCGGGCATCGTGTCTGAGCCCGGTCACGCCAAGCGCAGTTACCAAATGCACCATGTCAGCCCGGGTTACACCTGGATCGAGCCCGAAGCCTGGGTCAAAAAGGCGTCACTGCATGAAGGCTCCTGGTGGGTGCCCATGCAAGACTGGCTGGTCAAACACTCCGGTCCTCTTGTCAAAGCCCGCCCCATTCCTGCCAAAAATGCGCTGTGCGATGCGCCTGGCGATTACGTGAAAGTTCGTTATGCGGATTGATGCCCTCTCCATCCAAGAATTACCCCAAGGCCCTTTGCACCGCATGGAGGCTTCATTTGAAGCCCTGAATGCGCGCATTGCGCGTCTGGCCATCAGCCTGGGCGTGCCGCTGGACCATGAAGAACATATCCACGACATTCTCAAATCTCCCCAAGCGACCTACTTCGCCGATCCCCATCACAAGCGGTACTGGATCGAGTTGCGCGGCCTTTTGGTGCTGCGTTACGGTATGGAAAAGTCTGCTGCAGAACAAGTCGGCGTGGAAACCCTCAAACAAATCCTGATCGATGCTGAAGAGCACCTGGCCATCGAGGGCTTCAAGCCCGGAGCTGACGGCCTGTTCATCAACGCACTCTTCACGAAAGACTGACCCGATGCCGAGCCATTTACTGACCAGCTTGGCGGGCAAAAAAGGATTGATTCTGGGCTTGGCCAATGAGCACAGTATTGCCTGGGGCTGCACGCGTCTGGCGCATGCCATGGGCGCGCAGTTGCTCACGACTTGCTTGAATGAAAAATCGCTGCGCTTTGTCGAACCCTTGACCCAGCCTCTGGGCATTCCCTTGGTCGCTTGCAATGTCGAAGAAGCCGGCAGTCTGGAACAAGTGGTGGCTCAAGCCGTGGCCCAAATGGGCGCGCTGGATTTCGTCATTCACTCGATTGCCTGGGCGCCGCTGGAAGACCTGCACGGCCAGGTGATTGACAGCTCTAGCCTGGGTTTTGCCCGCGCCATGGAAGTGTCTTGCCACTCGTTTGCTATCTTGGCCAAGTTGTGCGCGCCACACATGACGCAAGGCGGCAGCATGCTGACCATGAGTTACCTGGGCGCCGACGAAGCTGTACCGCACTATGGACTGATGGGGCCGGTCAAGGCCGCGCTCGAATCGCTGGTGCGCTACATGGCCCTGGAGTTGGGGGCGCGCAACATCCGTGTGCATGCGGTCTCGCCGGGGCCGATTTTGACGCGCGCCGCCTCTGGCATTGAGGCGTTTGACGATTTGATGCAAAACGCCATGCACAAAGCCCCTCTGAGCCGCCTGGTGACCTTGGATGAAATCGCACAACTGTGTGCATTTTTGTGCTCAGATGCTTCTTCGGGCATGACCGGTCAGACGCTGTATGTCGATGCCGGTTGCCACGCGGTAGCCTGACCCCCACCTCAAGAGATGCTTCAAGTGACTGAAACCGACCTGATAGAAAACCTGACCTACGACGAACTCAGCGTGGGGCAAACTGCCCAACTGATTCGCACCTTGACACTGGCCGACATCCAGGCCTTTGCGGCCGTTTCTGGCGACACCAACCCCGCGCACCTGGACCCTGTGTATGCCCACGACACCTTGTTCCATGGCGTGATTGCCCACGGCATGTGGGGCGGCGCCTTGATCTCGGCTTTGCTGGGCACGCAGTTCCCTGGTCCTGGCACCATTTACCTGCAGCAAGATTTGCACTTTTCACGCCCCGTGCGCATTGGCGATACCTTGACCGTCACCGTGACCATCACTGTTTTGGACGACGCCAAAAAGAAGGTGGATCTGGACTGCGAAGTCATCAACCAGCACGCCGAACGTGTGCTGTATGGCTCGGCCCGTGTGCTGGCGCCGACACAAAAGGTACGCCGTCCGCGCTCGACGGTGCCGCATATCCAGCTGTTCGACCCCGAAGCCCGATTCAAGGCCTTGCTGGCCCGAGCAGAAGGCATGGAGGCGGTACGCTGCGCCGTGGTCCACCCTTGTGACGCCGAGTCTTTGAGTGGCGCACTGGACGCTGCGCGTTATGGCTTGATCATTCCGGTGCTGATTGGCCCCACCGCCAAGATCGACAAAGTCGCCTTAGACGCCGGCTTGGACCTGAGCGGCGTGGAGCGGGTCGCTGTGCCGCACAGCCATGCCGCCGCTGACGTGGCCGCCGACATGGCGGCCAAAGGGCAGGTGGAGATCCTCATGAAGGGCAGCTTGCACACCGACGAGTTGCTGCATGCAGTGTTGGCCCAGCCCAGCTTGCGCACCGGCCGGCGCATGTCGCATGTATTTCGCTTTGATGTACCGATGTACCCCAAGCCCTTGATGGTCACCGATGCGGCCTTGAACATCCGGCCCAGCCTGATGGACAAGGTCGACATTGTGCAAAATGCCATTGACTTGGCGCACATCTTGAACATTGAGCTTCCGAAGGTGGCTATCTTGGCGGCGGTGGAAACGGTCAACCCGGACATGCCGTCCACACTGGACGCAGCGGCCTTGTGCAAGATGGCCGATCGGGGCCAGATTCAGGGCGGGCTGTTGGATGGCCCCTTAGCGTTTGACAATGCGATTTCCACGCACGCGGCGCAGATCAAGCACATCGTCTCCCAAGTCGCGGGTGATGCCGACATCTTGGCCGTACCTGACTTGGAATCTGGCAACATCCTGGCCAAACAGTTGGAATATTTGGCGGGCGCTACCGGTGCTGGTTTGGTGCTCGGTGCCCGGGTGCCGATTGCCTTGACCAGTCGCGCCGACAGCGCCAACACCCGCGTGGCCTCGGCCTTGCTGGCGTTGCTGGCGGCGCACCACGCCAGGCGTCTGGCGGCTGCACCTCTCTGAGTTTTCTTTGAGTCTCTTCTGAGTTTTTGCCATGGCCATTCTTGCTGTTAACGCCGGTTCCTCCTCGTTGAAGTTCTCCTTGCATCCTTTGCAAGAAGGGCTGGTTCAGCCCAGTGTGCTGACGGGCAGCATTCAAGGCTTGGAGCCGCAAGGCACGCCTGAAATTGCTTGGCGTGCGCAGGGCGCTTTGATGAAGCAGTCCTTGCCCAAGGGTGAGGGCGATGCTTTCGAGCGCGCGCTGCAAGAATTGCGCAGCCTGCTCGCGCGCCTTCCCCATCTGCCGGCCATTCAAGCCATTGCCCACCGCGTGGTGCATGGCGGTGAGCGTTACACCCGCAGCGTGCGCGTCACGTCCGAGGTATTGCACGACCTGGCCCAACTCAACTCTTTGGCACCGCTCCATCAGCCGCACAACCTGGCCGGCATTGAGGCCTTTCAGCAAGCCTTTCCTGATCTTCCGCAGATGGCTTGCTTTGACACGGCGTTTCACAACACCGTGCCGCAAGAGGAGCGGCAATTCGCCTTGCCTCAAGCACTCACGCAGCAAGGCGTGCGGCGCTACGGTTTTCATGGTCTGTCGTACCAGTACATCATGGGCGTGCTGCAAGAGCGCACACCTCGTGCCGAGCACAGAGTGCTGATGGCGCACCTGGGCAATGGCGCCAGCTTGTGCGCCGCGCGAGGCGGGCACAGTTGCGCCACCACCATGGGCTTTTCGGCGCTCGACGGTTTGATCATGGGCACCCGCAGCGGCTCGCTGGATGCTGGCGTGCTGTTGTACCTTATGGAGCAAGGCTGGAGCCACGACCGCTTGCAAAATCTGCTCTACAAACAATCGGGCTTGCTCGGCGTCTCGGGCATCTCGGCCGACATGCGCAAGCTGCGCGCCGACCCCTCAATGCAGGCGCAATGGGCGATTGACCTGTTCACGCATCGCGTGGTGCGCGAGAGTGGCGCCTTGGTGGCCTGTCTGCAAGGCCTGGATGTGCTGGCCTTCAGCGGTGGCATTGGCGAGCACGATGCGCAACTGCGCTTGCAGGTGTGCCAGGCGCTGCAATGGATGGGCGTGCAGATCGACCCGGTGCGCAATTTGCAGGCCTGCGGCGATGACATCTGGTCCATCCATGCCGTGGGCAGCATCGTAGAGATTTGGGTCATCCCCACCGACGAAGGCCGCGTGGCCGCCCGTGAGGCGGCCGCATTGTTGCGCCTGGCTTAAACGCTGCGCATCGCTTAAGCCTTGCGCATCACGTCGGCACGGCTCAGCCGTTTTCTTGATCGCGCAGCCGAAAGCGCTGGATCTTACCGGTCGCCGTTTTGGGCAGCTCGGCCACAAACTCAATGAAGCGGGGGTATTTGTAGGGCGCCAAATGCGCTTTGACAAAGGCTTTGACTTCTTCTTCAGTCAAGCTTTGCCCGGCTTTGAGCACTACAAAGGCTTTGGTTTTGACCAAGCCGTCAGTGTCATTTTTACCAATCACCGCGGCTTCCAAAATGGCGGGGTGTTGCACCAAGGTGGCTTCGACTTCAAATGGCGAAACATAGATGCCGCTGACTTTGAGCATGTCGTCGTTGCGTCCGGCGTAGGTGTAGTAACCGTCGGGGTCGCAGCTGTATTTGTCACCGCTTTTGGTCCACACGCCTTGAAAGGTGTCACGGGTTTTGTCCCGGTTGTTCCAGTACATCAAGGCACTGCTCGGGCCTTGGATGTACAGATCGCCAATCTCGTTGTGGCCACTCAGCACCTGGCCGTCTTCACCGCGCAGTTGCACCGCGTAGCCGGGTACGGCTTTGCCAGTGGTGCCGTAGCGCACGTCGCCGGGGCGGTTGGACAAGAACACGTGCAGCATTTCAGTGGAGCCGATGCCGTCAATGATTTCGCAGCCAAAGTGGGCTGTCCAGCGCTCGCCAATGTCACGCGGCAGCGCTTCGCCAGCCGACGAACACAGGCGCAGCGCCACCTGGGATTTGGCTGGTAAGTCCGGGCTGGCCAGCATGCCGCCGTAACCGGTGGGCGCGCCGTAAAACACGGTGGGTTGGAGCTCGACCAAGCGTTTGAAGCTGGCTTGCGGTGTGGGGCGCTCGGCCATCAGCACCACCGTGGCGCCCACGGCCAGCGGGAAGGTCATGGCGTTACCCAGGCCATAAGCGAAGAAGAGTTTGGCGGCTGAAAACACCACATCGCTCTCGTGCAGCGCGAGTACGCCTTTGCCATATAGCTCGGCCGTCCAGTACAAATTACCTTGGGTGTGCACGGTCCCTTTGGGCTGGCCGGTCGAGCCGGACGAGTAAAGCCAAAAAGCCGGTTCGTCGGCCAAGGTGGGGGCGGGCAGGCCGAGTTGGAGCGAGGCCCAGTCGGCCATGTGGACGGCGCCTTCTGGCATATCACCGGCAGGGCGCGACACCACCAGGTGCTGCACCTCATGAGCGCCCAAAGCCAACGCGGCTTGCAAAGTCGGCAGCAAAGCGCCAGAAACCAAAACGGCTTGAGAGCGGCTGTTGGCCAGCATGAAGGCATAGTCTTCGGCCGTGAGCAAGGTGTTGACGGCCACCGGCACCACGCCGGCGTAGAGCGCGCCCAAAAAGGCCACGATCCAGTCGCTGCTGTCGTGCATCAGCAAAAGCACGCGTTCTTCACGCTTGATGCCCAGACCACGCAGGCCGGTGGCAAAGCGCTGCACTTGCAGGGCCAAGTCGCCGTAGCTGACGTTGCCCACGTCATCGATCACTGCAGTCTTGCCGTGGCGCGCCTTGTTGGTCAGCAGCAGGTGCTGGGCAAAGTTGAATTGCGCGGGCGGCGCCATCGTCTGGGTGCGGGTCATGGTCAGTCTCATTTCGTAAGATGCATTAAAAAGCTGGTCGATAATTGCAACTGGCTGTATAAATGCATTATTTTGCGTACGGCCAAGTATGCAGTAAAGTGCATGTTTTGGGTATTCGTTGGCGTGAGGGTTTTCCCTTGGGTAAGCTTTCAGGCAAAAAATGAAGAGTTCAGTGACCGTGGAGATTCCAGTGACAGATACCGCAGCGCACACAGATGCAGCACCCGTGGGTGATACCGAGGCCGCAACACCTGTAGCGATTGAAGTGGCGCGCAATCCGTTTTTGGTGTCTTTGGGTGAGCGTGTGCGCAATTTGCGCGCGCGTCAAGGCATGACGCGCAAGGCCGTGGCGCTGGCCGCGGATGTGTCTGAGCGTCACCTGGCCAACTTGGAATACGGCACCGGCAATGTGTCCGTCTTGGTGTTGTTGCAAGTGGCGCAGGCGCTGCAATGCTCCTTGGCCGAATTGCTGGGCGACATGACCACCACCTCGCCCGAATGGTTGCTGATTCGCGAGCTGCTGGGCAAGCGCAGCGAGGCCGATTTGCGCCGCGCCCGCTTGCAACTGGGCGAGATGTTTGGAGAAGGCAGCGATGCCCGCGCCCGGCAAAACCGGGTGGCCTTGATCGGCCTGCGCGGCGCGGGTAAAACCACGCTGGGCCAGCGTTTGGCCGACGATTTGGGCTTCCCGTTCATCGAGCTGTCGCGGCAGATTGAGCAATTTGCCGGTTGCCAGATCAGCGAAATTCACAACCTGTACGGCGCGCACGCCTACCGCCGTTACGAGCGACGCGCGCTCGAAGAAGCGATTCAAATTTACCCCGAGGTGGTGATCGCCACGCCGGGCGGTTTGGTGTCGGACTCGGCTAATTTCAACCTGTTGCTGTCGCACTGCACCACGGTGTGGCTCAAGGCGGATGCCGCCGACCACATGTCTCGCGTGGCGGCCCAAGGCGATCTGCGTCCGATGGCGGCCAGCCGCGAAGCAATGGAAGACTTGAAACGCATTTTGGAAGGGCGCTCGGCCTTTTATTCCAAAGCCGATGTGGCCATCAACACCAGCGCAGGCACAGCCGACCAAGCCTTTGCCCAGCTGCGTGATGCAGTGCGCAAGCAACTGACCACCTCGATCTGACGAACCAGGTTAATTGAAATTATGAGGGTAATTACCTATTAAATGAATTAAAGTGCATATTGCAGCCCGCTTTGATGGGAAATATAATTCACATCAATGTCACGCTGCCATGCGGTGTGAATTGAACTTCAACCCACCGTCCACTTTCCGGAGATCCCATGAGCGCCATTTTGACCGTTGATTACCAGACGAATCCCGAACACTACAAGCACATCACGCTGTCGTTCGACGGCGAGATCGCCACCTTGGCGATCAACATCAACGAAGACGCGGGCATCCGCCCCGGCTACAAACTCAAGCTCAACAGTTATGACTTGGGCGTGGACATCGAATTGCATGACGCGCTGCAGCGCATCCGCTTTGAACATCCTGAAGTGCGCTCGGTGGTGGTGACCAGCGCCAAAGACCGCGTGTTTTGCTCCGGCGCCAACATCTTCATGTTGGGAGTCTCCACCCACGGCTGGAAAGTGAACTTTTGCAAGTTCACCAACGAAACCCGCAATGGCATTGAAGACTCCAGCAAGCACGACGGCCTGAAATTCGTGGCCGCCCTGAACGGCGCTTGCGCGGGCGGCGGCTACGAGCTGGCCCTGGCCTGCGACGACATCGTGCTTGTGGACGACCGTTCCAGTGCTGTGTCCTTGCCTGAAGTGCCCCTGCTGGGCGTGTTGCCCGGCACCGGCGGCCTGACCCGCGTGACCGACAAGCGCCATGTGCGCCACGACCTGGCCGATATTTTCTGCACCAGCGTGGAAGGCGTGCGCGGCCAAAAAGCCGTGGACTGGCGCTTGGTGGATGCGGTGGCCAAGCCTGCCGTGTTCAAAGACGTGGTGAAAGAGCGCGCCACGAAACTGGCCGCAGGCAGCAACCGCCCGGCAGGCGCCAAGGGTGTGCAGCTCACTGCGTTGAACCGCACCATCGCCGCCGACGCACTGACCTACACCCACGTGACCGTGGAAATCGACCGCGCCAAGCGCCAAGCCGTGTTCACTGTCAAGGCCCCGGCCACGGCGCAACCCACCGACATTGCCGGCATCCAAGCCGCAGGTGTGAACTGGTGGCCACTGCAGATGGTGCGTGAGCTGGACGACGCCATATTGCACATGCGCACCAACGAACTCGAGATCGGCACCTGGGTGCTCAAGACCTCCGGTGACGCAGCCAACGTGCTGGCTTCGGACGCCACCTTGTTGGCGCACAAAGACCAATGGCTGGTGCGTGAAACCATAGGCCACTTGCGCCGCACCTTGGCCCGCATGGATGTGTCTTCACGCAGCCTGTTTGCCTTGATCGAAGAAGGCAGCTGCTTTGCCGGCACCTTGGCCGAGCTGGCTTTCTGCGCCGACCGCGCTTACATGCTGGCCCTGCCCGACGACGCCGACAAAGCACCCAAGTTGCAATTGAGCGAAATGAATTTCGGCTTCTTCCCCATGGTCAATGACCAGACCCGTTTGCAACGGCGCTTTTACGAAGAAGTCCCCGCCATGGAAGCCGCACGCGGCGCCATCGGCAAAGTGCTGGACGCAGACGCTGCCTTGGCCCTGGGCCTGGTGACTGCGGCACCCGACGACATCGACTGGGCCGACGAGATTCGCATGGCTTTGGAAGAGCGTGCCTCCATGTCGCCTGATGCCCTGACCGGCCTGGAAGCCAACTTGCGCTTTGCGCAAAAAGAAAACATGGCCACCCGCATCTTTGGTCGTTTGACCGCTTGGCAAAACTGGATCTTCCAACGCCCCAATGCCGTTGGCGAAAAAGGCGCTTTGAAGGTCTATGGCAAGGGCGAAAAAGTCCAATTTGATATGAACCGAGTTTGATGTTTTTGCGTTGTGCAGTGCGGTTCCCGGTGGTCCGCGCTGCAACCGAAATTTGACCCCACCGTTGCTTCTCAATTTCTGGAGACTCTCATGTCCGGTATCAACTACAGCGAAAAAATCCCCAACAACGTCAACCTGTCTGAAGACCGCACGCTGCAACGCGCGCTGGAACAGTGGCAGCCCAACTTCATCAACTGGTGGGACGACATGGGCCCCGAAGGCTCCACCGACATGGATGTGTACTTGCGTACCGCTGTGAGCGTGGACCCGCAAGGCTGGGCCCAGTTCGGCCACGTCAAGATGCGCGACTACCGCTGGGGCGTTTTCTTGAACCCCGGCGATCAAGAACGCAAAATTCATTTCGGTGACCACATTGGTGAGAAAGCTTGGCAAGACGTGCCTGGCGAACACCGCGCCAACCTGCGCCGCATCATCGTGACCCAAGGCGACACCGAGCCCGCATCGGTCGAGCAGCAACGTCACCTGGGCCTGACGGCGCCCAGCATGTACGACCTGCGCAACCTGTTTCAGATCAACGTCGAAGAAGGCCGCCACCTGTGGGCCATGGTGTACTTGCTGCACAAATACTTTGGCAAAGACGGCCGTGAAGAAGCCGACGCCTTGCTGCAACGCAACAGCGGCAGCGTGGACAACCCCCGCATCTTGCAGGCCTTCAACGAGAAGACACCGGACTGGTTGTCGTTCTTCATGTTCACTTACTTCACCGACCGTGACGGTAAGTTCCAGCTGTGCGCCTTGGCCGAATCCGCGTTCGATCCTTTGGCCCGCACCACCAAGTTCATGCTGACTGAAGAAGCGCACCACATGTTTGTGGGCGAGTCCGGTATCAGCCGCACCATCCAGCGCACCGTGGACGTGATGAACCAGCTGAAAACCGACGACGTGGCCAAGCTGCGCGCCGCCGGTGTGATCGATCTGCCGACCATCCAGCGTTACATCAACTTCCACTTCTCTGTGACCATCGATTTGTTCGGCGCCGACCAGTCGTCCAACGCCGCCACCTTCTACAGCTCGGGCCTGAAGGGCCGCTACGAAGAAGGCAAGCGCGTGGATGACCATGTCTTAAAGGGCAACAGCTACAAAATTTTGTCGGTCGAAGAGGGCAAGTTGGTTGAAAAAGAAGTGCCGATGCTCAACGCTTTGAACGAAGTGCTGCGCGACGACTACATCATCGATTCCAAAGGCGGTATCGACCGTTGGAACCGTGTGATCACCAAGGCCGGTATTCCATTCACGTTGACGGCGCCACACAAGGCTTTCCACCGCAGCATCGGCTCTTTGTCGGGCTCTAAGATCACGCCCGACGGTCAAGTGGTGACCGACGCCGAATGGAACGCCAAAGTGGACGAGTGGTTACCTTCAAGCGATGACCGTGCCTATGTGGCCAGCCTGATGGGCCGCGTGGTCGAGCCTGGCAAGTTTGCCAATTGGATCGCGCCGCCTGTGATGGGCATCAACCGTCAGCCCGTGGACTTTGATTACGTCCGTTTCAACTGATGCGTTGAATCTTTGATCGACTGCTGCCTTCGCTTTGTTGTGGGGGCGGCAGTTGACAGAGCAAGGGGCGGGTTCCTCATGCGGTTACCGAACATAGTCACCCGCCCCTTGCTCTGTCAACTGCATGGTGCGGCGCAAGCCGCTTCTTTGCCATTAGACTGCGAACTCAAAAATTCGCTGAAGACACATTAGAAAGCCATGCATGAGCACCGACACCTTCGTCATCAAACAGCACGTCATCGACCCTGAAATCTGCATTCGCTGTAACACCTGCGAAGCCATTTGCCCGGTCGGCGCCATCACCCACGACTCGCTCAACTACGTGGTCAAGGCCGACATCTGTAACCTGTGCATGGACTGCATCTCACCTTGCCCGACGGGCTCCATCGACAACTGGCGCATGGTGCCCAAGGCCATGGCCTATAGCATCGAAGAACAACTCAAGTGGGACGAGCTGCCTGCTGAACTCAGCGCAGAAGTTCTTGCGGCAGCAGGTGTGGGCGACGAAGCCGGTGCAGCGCAAGAAGCCCAAGTGGCTTTGCAAACCGCTGCGGATTCATCAGCTTCCTCGTCAGCAGCCAGCACCGCCGAGACCTCAGGTTTCAACTCAGCCCAGTTTGGCGCGGTCATCCCACCTTGGTCTGCTGCGCATCCGTACACCAATGTGTATGGCCCCAAAGCCACCGAAAAAACCATCACCGCCACCGTCACCGGCAATGTGCGCGTGACTGAAGTCGGCAAACAGGATGAGCAACAAGACTACGACACCCATCACATCGTGCTCGACTTTGGCCACATGTCTTTCCCGGTGCTCGAAGGCCAATCCATCGGCATCATCCCGCCGGGCGTGGACGCGGCTGGCCGCGCCCACCATGCGCGCCAGTACTCGATTGCCAGTCCGCGCAACGGCGAGCGCCCGGGTTACAACAACCTGTCGCTGACCATCAAGCGCGTCCTCGAAGACCATCAGGGCCAAGCGGTGCGCGGCGTGGGCTCCAACTTCATGTGCGATCTGAAAGTGGGCGACAAGGTGCAGGTGATCGGCCCGTTCGGCGCCAGCTTCTTGATGCCGAATCACCCCAAATCCAACATCGTGATGATTTGCACCGGTACCGGTTCGGCCCCGATGCGCGCCATGACCGAGTGGCGTCGTCGCCTGCGGGCGAGCGGCAAGTTTGAAGGAGGCAAATTGATGCTGTTCTTTGGCGCCCGCACTCAGCAAGAGTTGCCTTACTTTGGCCCTCTGCAAAACCTGCCCAAAGATTTCATTGACATCGAGTTTGCCTATTCACGCACGCCAGGCCAGCCCAAGCGCTATGTGCAAGACGCGCTGCGCGAGCGCGCCGCCGACATCGCGGTGATGCTCAAGGACAGCAATACCTGCTTTTATGTGTGCGGATTAAAGAGCATGGAAGAGGGCGTGGTCATGGCCCTGCGAGACATTGCGCAACAAGCGGGACTCGATTGGGATGCACTGGGCATGGCCCTCAAACTCCAAGGCCGCCTGCACCTCGAAACGTATTAGATTGCTTGCCCGGTTCTGGCTGGAGCAAATTCAGTACCTGTACCTTGTCATGGTTATCCCTTGCTTGGTTCTAGTTATTTGGTTCGTGTAAGTTTCCGTTCAGCTTCGGCGTTGATTCTGGGGTCTCTCTTGATTTTGGTCATGCGCACTGCTGGGCCTACACCGTGTCAATAAACCCCTGGAGTATTTGGATGACGACTCAATCCCCTGGTTGGCTGGACAAAGAACGGATCATTGCCGGCCCCGGCTTTAACCGTTGGCTGGTTCCCCCTGCCGCCTTGGCCATTCACCTTTGCATTGGCATGGCCTATGGCTTTTCTGTGTTCTGGTTGCCGCTGTCCAAAGCGATTGGCATCAAGGACGCTGTGAAATGTGGCCCTGATGTGGGCTTTTGGGCGCAACTGTTCACCACCAGCTGCGACTGGCAAATTTCAACTTTGGGGTGGATGTACACCCTGTTCTTCGTTTTGCTGGGTACCAGTGCCGCCACCTGGGGTGGTTGGCTTGAGCGTGCCGGCCCGCGTAAGGCGGGTGTGGTGTCCGCGCTGTGCTGGTGCGGCGGCATGTTGCTGTCGGCTCTGGGCGTTTACCTGCATCAGTTTTGGTTGATGATTGTCGGCTCCGGCATCATCGGCGGTATTGGGCTGGGCTTGGGTTATATCTCGCCCGTATCGACGCTGATCAAGTGGTTCCCCGATCGCCGCGGTATGGCCACAGGCATGGCCATCATGGGCTTTGGCGGCGGTGCCATGATTGGCTCGCCCTTGGCCGCAGACTTGATGAAGTATTTCGCCAGCCCCAACGATGTGGGGGTGATGCAAACCTTCATCGTCATGGCCTTGGCTTACTTTGTCTTCATGATGGCGGGCGCTTTAGGTTACCGCGTGCCTGAAACAGGCTGGAAGCCTGAAGGCTGGACGCCTCCTCCGGCCCAAGTAAATAACGCCATGATCACGCAGCGCCACGTGCATGTGAGCAAGGTCTGGGGCATTCCACAGTTCTGGTTAATCTGGATGGTGCTGTGCATGAACGTCAGCGCCGGCATCGGTGTGATCGGCATGGCTTCGCCCATGTTGCAAGAGGTTTTTGGCGGCACCTTGATTGGTATTCCCGCCAAGTTTGGCGATCTCGACAAAGATCAACTCAAGGCTATTGCCACAGTTGCCGCAGGCTTTACCGCGCTGTTGAGTTTGTTCAACATTGGTGGACGATTCTTCTGGGCCAGCTTGTCCGACAAACTGGGTCGCAAACTCACCTATATCGTGTTCTTTGTGCTCGGCGGCGTGTTGTACTTCAGCGTTCCCGGCAGTGCAGCGGCAGGCAGCATCGTTTTGTTTGTGGCAGCTTTCTGCATCATTTTGAGCATGTATGGCGGCGGCTTCGCCACCGTGCCGGCGTATTTGGCCGACATTTTTGGCACGCAAATGGTGGGCGCCATCCATGGCCGCTTGCTCACGGCATGGGCCACGGCCGGCGTGCTCGGACCGGTGGTGGTGAACTACATGCGCGAATACCAACTCGGCTTGGGTATTCCGCGTGAACAGGTTTACAACCAAACTATGTACATCCTGGTGGGCATGTTGGTGGTGGGCTTGATCTGTAATTTGCTGGTCAAACCCCTGGATGACAAATGGTTCATGACCGCAGACGAACTGGCTCAGGAAAAACGCCTGGCCCACGAAAAGGCCATGGCCTCTGAAGTGGTGCGCGGTGGTGAAGCTTCTGGTTCGGATTCAGTCAGCCCCATGGTGGTGGCACTGGCTTGGGCCGCTGTGGGTATTCCACTGGCTTGGGGTGTTTACCGCACCTTGCTCAGCGTAGCGAAATTTTTCGCCTGACGCCTGCATAGCCACGTCGGGCTAGGAGCCTCCTCAAGCCCCGCTGCCGCAGTCATTGCGTTTGCGGGGCTTTTTGGTTTGCACAAAGCCGCTTCGATGCGCGTATATTTCAATGGATAACCCATGCAAAAATCTCAAAGTTCAGTCCCTGTTTCGTCGCCCACCGTGACCTTGGCCACGGTAGACGATATGCGCCAACGCATCCGCAGCAAAAGCAAACTCAAGGGCCGTCAAACCGACGATGCGTCCTTGGCGGCCGTGCGCGCCCTGCTGGGGGAAGCGCCCCATCGGCGCGACCTGTTGATTGAACATCTGCATGTGCTGAATGACCATTTTGGCGGGCTGCACGATCACCATCTGGCGGCCTTGGCCAAAGAGATGAATATCCCGATGGCCGAGGTCTACGAGGTCGCCACTTTCTACCATCACTTTGAAGTCATCAAGGGAGACGAGGTCGCACCGGGCCTGACAGTGCGAGTCTGCGACGGCCTGAGCTGCGAGTTGGCAGGCGCGCAAGATTTATTGGCCCGATTGCCGCAGATTTTGGGTCGCGACGATGTGCGTGTGATCGCCGCGCCTTGCATTGGCCGCTGCGAGCAAGCGCCTGCGGTGGTGGTGCACCAGCATCCGGTGCCCTATGCTACGGTTGAAAGCGTGGCCCAGGCGGTAAACGCCAGCCTGCACAGCCACCCCATGGCTTCAGACCAAGCCCGGTTTGATGCCGCAGCGCTGGCAGAGCAATCGGTGTCGCCTGTGTCCGATGTCCACACCGCACCGGCCTATGTGGGTCTGGAGGCGTATTTGGCGCAGGGCGGTTATGCCTTGCTGAAAAACGTGGCTTCAGGCCGCTTGGATTTGGAGTCTTGCATCAAAGCCATGGAAGACTCGGGCCTGCGCGGCCTGGGCGGCGCGGGCTTTCCGGCCGGACGCAAATGGCGCATCGTGCGAGATCAGCCAGCGCCCAAGCTGATGGCGGTGAACATTGACGAGGGTGAACCTGGCACCTTCAAAGACCGCACTTACCTTGAACGAGATCCGCACCGTTTTCTGGAAGGCATGCTGGTGGCCGCGCAGGTGGTGGGAATTGACGCTTGCTACATTTATTTGCGCGACGAATACCACGGCTGCCGCGCCCTGTTAGAGGCCGAGCTGGACAAGCTGCGCGCCAACCCGCCGTGCACCTTGCCCTTGATCGAGTTGCGCCGCGGTGCCGGCGCCTACATCTGCGGTGAAGAGTCCGCCATGATCGAGAGCATCGAGGGCAAACGCGGCGAGCCCCGCATGCGCCCGCCCTATATTGCCCAGGTCGGCCTGTTTGGCCGGCCCACGTTGGAGCACAACTTTGAGACCCTGTATTGGGTGCGCGACATTGTGCAGCGCGGCCCGCAATGGTTCAGCAGTTTTGGTCGCAATGGGCGCAAGGGCTTGCGCAGTTTCAGCGTCAGTGGGCGCGTCAAACATCCCGGTGTGAAGCTGGCACCGGCCGGCATCACGGTGAAAGAGTTGATCAACGACTACTGCGGTGGCATGGCGCCAGGCCATGAGTTGTATGCCTACCTGCCCGGCGGCGCCTCGGGCGGTATCTTGCCCGCCAGCATGGGCGATATTCCATTGGACTTTGACACCTTGCAGCCCTATGGTTGCTTTATCGGCTCGGCAGCGGTCATCGTGCTGGGTCATCACGACAAAGCGCGTGACGCCGCCACCAACATGATGCGTTTCTTTGCGCATGAGAGTTGCGGCCAGTGCACACCTTGCCGGGTCGGTACCGCCAAGGCCGTGGCCCTGATGGATCAGCCGGTGTGGGACAACAACACCTTGGAAGACCTCAACACCGTCATGACCGATGCCTCGATTTGTGGCCTGGGTCAAGCGGCGCCTAACCCTGTGCGTTGCGTACAAAAATATTTCGCTGCAGAAATAGGAGCTTCACTGTGAACGCACCCGCCTCTTTGTCCGAAGTGACGATCAAAACCGTTGAATTTAAGCTCGACGCGCAAACCATCCATGCTTACGAGGGCGAGACCATCCTCAAGGCCGCCAAGCGCCATGGCATCGACATTCCCCATCTTTGCTACAAAGATGGCTACCGCGCCGATGGCAATTGCCGCGCCTGCGTGGTCGAGATCGCCGGTGAACGCACCCTGGCGCCCAGTTGCTGCCGCAGCGCCACCGAGGGCATGCAAGTGCAAGCGAACAGCGAGCGGGCGGTGAAAAGCCAAAAAATGGTGCTGGAGATGCTGCTGTCGGACATGCCTGATGTGGGCTACAAATGGAACGATGCAGACATGACCGGTCAGGGTGCAGCCACAGGCAGCGGCCAGCACGGAGAGCTGAGCGACTGGGCGAGCCGCATGGCCGTGACGGTGCGCCCCGAACTCAAAGCCCTGCGCCGTCAGCAGCCTCAGACCGATGTCTCCCATCCCGCCATGGCCATCAATTTGGATGCCTGTATCCAGTGCAACCGCTGCGTGCGGGCCTGCCGTGAAGAGCAGGTCAATGGCGTCATCGGTTACGCCTCGCGCGGCGCGCACAGCGAAATCGTTTTTGACCTGGGTGACCCCATGGGCGAAAGCACCTGTGTTGCCTGCGGCGAATGCGTCCAAGCCTGCCCCACCGGCGCGCTGATGCCCAAGACCCAAGTGGGCACGCAGGTGGTGGATAAAAAAGTCGACTCGGTATGCCCGTTTTGCGGCGTCGGTTGTTTGCTGACCTACAACGTCAAGGACAACGTGATTGTGAGCGTGGACGGGCGCGACGGGCCGGCCAACCACAGCCGCTTGTGCGTCAAGGGCCGGTTCGGCTTTGACTATGCCGCAAGCCCGCAACGCCTGACCGTGCCGCTGATCCGCAAGAGCGGCGTGGGCAAAGACCCGGAGTTGTTGAACCGTTTGAACCGAGACAGTGCCGATTGGTCTGAGGTGTTTAGAGAAGCCACCTGGGGCGAAGCGCTGGCGCTGGGCGCTGGCCAGTTGAAAGGCTTGCGCGACCAATTTGGCCCCAAGGCGCTGGCCGGTTTTGGTTCTGCCAAAGGCAGCAACGAAGAAGCTTATTTGTTTCAAAAGTTGGTGCGCACCGGCTTTGGCTCGAACAACGTCGACCATTGCACCCGCTTGTGCCATGCGTCCAGCGTGGCCGCACTTCTTGAAGGCGTGGGCTCAGGCGCTGTGAGCAACCAGGTGAATGACGTTGAGCATTCCGACCTGATTTTTGTCATCGGCTCCAACCCGACCTCCAACCATCCAGTGGCCGCCACTTGGATGAAAAATGCCGCCCAGCGCGGCGCCAAAATTGTGTTGGCCGATCCGCGCATCACCGACATCGGCAAGCACGCCTGGCGCACCCTGCAGTTCAAGGCCGATACCGATGTGGCCATGCTCAACGCCTTGATCCATGTGGTGATTGAAGAAGGCCTGGCCGACCAGGACTTCATCGCCAAAAGGGCCAACAACTTTGAAGCTTTGCGTGAAAACGTCAAAGGCTACAGCCCGGAGGCGATGGCACCGATTTGCGGCATTCCGGCGCAAACCTTGCGCGAAGTCGCGCGTGAGTTTGCCAAGGCCAAAGGCGCCATGATTTTGTGGGGCATGGGCGTGAGTCAGCACGTGCATGGCACCGACAACGCGCGCTGCCTGATTGCTTTGGTCACTGTGACCGGACAGATCGGCAAGCCCGGCGCTGGTTTGCATCCGCTACGCGGCCAAAATAATGTGCAAGGCGCCTCTGACGCGGGCCTGATCCCGATGATGTTTCCCAACTACCAGCGCGTCACCAACGCTGGGGCGCATACCTGGTTTGAAGACTTTTGGGATGCCAAGCTGGACGATCAACCCGGATACACCGTGGTGGAAATCATGCACAAAATCTTGGCGCCTGAGGCCGATGCGCACAAGATTCGCGGCATGTACATCATGGGAGAAAACCCCGCCATGAGCGACCCCGACCTGAACCATGCGCGCCACGCCCTGGCCAGTTTGGAGCATCTGGTCGTGCAAGACATCTTCATGACCGAGACCGCTTGGCTGGCCGATGTGGTGCTGCCCGCCACGGCTTGGCCCGAGAAAAACGGCACGGTGAGCAACACCGATCGCATGGTGCAACTGGGCAAGCAAGCCATCGATCCGCCGGGGCTGGCCAAGCCCGACTTGTGGATCATCCAAGAGATGGCCCAGCGCATTGGCGGCTATGCCACGCATGCCCAAGCCCTGTCGAGCGAGGCGGGTGAGCATGGACGAGGACGCCCTTTGGCTTGCGGCTACGAGGGCGAGTTTGACGGTGTGGCCGAGGTCTATGACGAAATGCGCCGTGCCATGCACACCGCCATTTCGGGCATCACCTGGGAGCGCTTGCAACGCGAGTCCAGTGTCACCTACCCTTGTTTGAGTGCCGAAGATCCCGGCGCACCCACCGTGTTTCTGAACCACTTTGACACGGTGGACGGCCGGGTCAATCTGGTGCCTGCCGACATCATTCCGGCCAATGAACGCCCGGACCTTGACTTCCCCTTTGTCTTGATCACAGGCCGTCAACTCGAGCACTGGCACACGGGCAGCATGACCCGCCGTGCCACCGTTTTGGACGCCATCGAGCCGATGGCCACCGCGTCCATGTGCGGCGCTGATCTGGCAGCCATGGGGCTGGAGACGGGCGATGTCATCACCATCCAGTCGCGCCGAGGCCGCGTGGCGATTCATGTGCGCCGCGACGACGGTACACCGCAGGGCGCTGTGTTCGTTCCTTTTGCCTACTATGAGGCGGCGGCCAACTTGATGACCAATGCGGCGCTGGACCCGTTCGGCAAAATCCCCGAATTCAAGTACTGCGCCGTCGCCATTCAGGCTGGCGGCGAGCCGTCAGCGGTTGAGGGCTACGGCACCCATGCGTTGTCTGGCACAAGTTAAGGGATGGCTGCAGTGAGTCCGTTGCCGGGCGCGGCCTCAAGCCAGGCTTGCCTGAGCGTGGCCAAACCCCATATGACCCAAGCCAGCGCGGACCTGACCCAGGGCGTGCAGGTGATCAACGAGTTCGGTGAGACCAGCACCATCTCCATCCCGGCCGAGCGGGCCTTGACGGTGTATCTGGACAAGCGCGAATTGGTCACGCTGATGACCCTGGGCGCGCACCCAGAGTGGCTGGTGTTGGGTTTTTTGCGCAACCAGCGCTTGATCGTTTCGGTGGATGAAATCGAATCCATCACCGTGGACTGGTCGATCGGTGAAGGTGAGCTGGGCCAACCCGGCGTGGCCGCCGTCAAAACGCGCCGCGGTGTGGCCGAGACACCCAAAGCCCCTCGGGTGGTCACCACCGGATGCGGGCAGGGCAGCGTGTTTGGGGATTTGATGAGCGACATCGACGCCATCGTGTTGGCGCCGGCGCAGATCACCCAAGCCACTTTGTACAGCCTGGTCAACGCCATCCGCATCCAAGAGACCACTTACAAATCGGCCGGCTCGGTCCATGCCTGCGCCCTGTTTCAGGGTGACGAAATGCGCATGTTTGTCGAAGACGTGGGTCGCCACAACGCGGTGGACACGATTGCTGGCTGGATGTGGATGCACGATGTGTCTGGCGATGACAAAGTCTTCTACACCACCGGGAGACTGACAAGCGAGATGGTGATCAAGTCCGCGCAAATGGGCGTGCCCATTGCCGTGTCGCGCAGCGGCATCACGCAAATGGGCTTAGACGTGGCCCTGCGCGTGGGCTTGTGCGCGATTGGCCGCGCCACGAACAAACGGTTTTTGTGCTTCAGCGCGCCCGAGCGGCTGATCTGGCAGCCTGAAGCTGCGCCGTCCAAGGACAAGCTAAAACCGTAGCCCTGCACGGAATGCAGGGTATGGGTTAAGGTGCGGGCATGCATGTGAATTTACGTTTGGCCCTGGCCCTGGGATGGCGCAACCTGTGGCGCGATCTGCGCGCCGGCGAGTTGCGCTTATTGATGGTTTCGGTCACTTTGGCGGTGGCCGCCTTGACCGCTGTGGGCTTTTTTGCCGATCGTTTGCAAGCCGGTTTGTGGCGCGATGCGCGTCAAATGCTGGGCGGTGATGCGGTGGTGGTGAGCGACAAGCTCACGCCGCCAGTCATGCAGAACGAGGCCGAGCGCAGCGGTTTGCTACGCAACACCTCCATCACTTTTCCGACCATGGCGCGCGCGATCAATGGTGCGAGCAAACTGGTGGCCTTGAAAGCGGTGAGCCCCGGTTACCCCTTGCGTGGGCAGTTGCAGCTCATCACGGGCAATGCCGTTGACCCCACGGCGCATCCCGCCTCGGGCATTCCCGCCCCCGGCCAGGTCTGGGTCGATGCCGGTGTGCTCGAAAGTTTGGGCTTGACCCAAGGCGATGCGTTGCAATTGGGCGAGCGACGTTTACAAATTAGCGCGGTGATTGCCCAAGAGCCGGACCGAGGTGCGGGCTTTATGAATTTTTCGCCGCGCGTCATGCTCAATCAAGCCGACCTGGCCGCCACCGGTCTGGTGCAACCGGCCAGCCGCGTGACGTATCGGATGGCGGTGGTGGGCAGCGGGCCGCAAGCGGATGCCAGCGCCAAAACCTATGCCGCTTGGGCGCGTCGCCAAGTGGAGCAGGGCCTGGTGCGCGGCGTGCAGGTGGAGTCGCTGGAGAGCGGTCGCCCTGAAATGCGCCAAACCCTGGACCGGGCCGAGAAATTCCTCAACCTTGTGGCATTGTTGGCGGCCTTGCTCTGCGCCGTGGCGGTGGCCTTGGCGGCGCGCACCTTTGCTGCGCGGCATTTGGACGGCTGCGCTTTGCTGCGCGTGTTGGGGCAAAGTCAGCGCACTTTGACGTTGAGCTACAGCTTTGAATTTGTCACCGCCGGCCTGATGGCCAGCACTTTGGGCGTGCTGCTGGGCTGGTTGCTGCACCATGTGTTTGTCTGGGTGTTGGCTGGCTTGGTGGACACGGCCTTGCCGCCTGCCAGTGGCTACCCGGTAGCGCTGGGCTTGGGCATGGGCCTGACTTTGCTGCTTGCCTTTGGCTTGCCGCCGGTGTTGCAGCTGGCGCAGGTGCCACCGCTGCGCGTGATACGCCGCGATGTGGGTGCCCTGCGACCTGCTGCGGCCGGCGTCATGGGCCTGGGTTTGCTGGGCTTTGCGGTGGCGCTGTTGCTGGCCAGCAGCGATGTGCAGCTGGGCTTGATCACCGTGGGGGGCTTCGCCGTAGCCGCTTTGCTGTTCGCCGGCGGCGGCTGGCTGGCGCTGTGGCTGATTGGCCGCATGATGCCGGGCGAGCATGCGCCGCGCTGGCTGCGGCTGGCCACGCGCCAGGTCACGGCCCGGCCGGTGTATGCCATGGTGCAGACCAGTGCCTTGTCCTTGGGTTTGCTGGCGCTGGTGTTGCTGGTCTTGCTGCGCACCGATCTGATCAGCAGCTGGCGCCAAGCCACGCCGGCCAACGCACCGGATCGCTTCGTCATCAATGTGCAACCCGAGCAAGCCCAGCCTTTTCAAGCCGCCTTGGCCCAAGCGGGCGTGCAGGGCTATGACTGGTACCCGATGATCCGTGGCCGCTTGGTCGCCATCAATGGCCGCGCCATCAACCCGACCGACTACCCGCAAGAGCGCGCCAAGCGGCTGGTGGACCGCGAGTTCAATTTGTCGGCCAGCGCGCAGCGGCCAGCGCACAACCCGGTGGTGGCCGGGCGCTGGCAAGACAACGAGGCGGGTGCTGTGAGTGTGGAAGAGGGCATTGCCACCACGTTGGGCTTAAATTTGGGCGACAGCTTGCAGTTTGATGTGGCCGGGGTGCAAACCACCTCGCGCATCACCTCGCTGCGTAAGGTGGATTGGGGCTCCATGCGGGCCAACTTTTTTGTCATGTATCCGGTGGAGAGCTTGCCCGATGTGCCGCTGACCTACATGGCGGCTTTCAAAGGGCCGGCGCAAAAAGGCTTTGACAATGCCTTGGTGCAGCAGTTCCCCAACATCACCAGCGTGGACATGCGCGCCACGCTGCAGCAGGTGCAAAACGTGATCGACCAGGTGATCCACGCCGTCGAATTTTTGTTTGCCTTCACGCTGGCTGCCGGCCTGATGGTGCTGATGGCCGCCGTGACCGCCACCCGCGACGACCGTACGCGCGACTTTGCCATCATGCGCGCCTTGGGCGCCAGCAGCACCTTGCTGGCCCAGGTGCAGCGCGCCGAGCTGTGGGGCGTGGGCATGCTGGCCGGCTTCATGGCCAGCAGCGCCGCCATGGCGGTGGGCTGGGCCATGGCCCACTATGCGTTTGAATTCAACTGGACTGCCGCCTGGTACGTGCCCTTTGCTGGCGCTGTGGCCGGTGGCCTGCTGGCCTGGGTGGCCGGTTGGTGGGGCTTGGCGGGTGTGCTGAAACAACCGGTGGCGCAAACCCTGCGGCAAGCCGCGTCCTGAAACCGTCAAGAATTTTGGATCATGTCTATACAAGAACCATCACCCAACACAGAACCCTCTGACTCGCCCTATGCCTGGGCCGGCGGTGAGGCTTCGGTGCGCGCTCTGGTGGACCGGTTTTACGACCTGATGGACCTGGAGCCAGGCTACAGCGAACTGCGAGCCGTGCACGGCCCAGACCTGAGCTCGGCACGCGACAAATTATTTTGGTTTTTGAGCGGCTGGTTGGGCGGCCCGCAGGAATACACCGAGCGCTTTGGCCATCCGCGTTTGCGCATGCGCCACATGCCGTTTGCGATTGGTATTTTGGAGCGTGACCAGTGGTTGGCCTGCATGGCGCAGGCCATGCGCGAGACCGGCTTGGACCCGGCTTTGCGTGAGCGCTTGGAGAAAAGCTTTTTTCAAACCGCCGACTGGATGCGCAACCAAAACGTTTGAATACCTGTGAGCAGGTGAGGGCGAAGTTCCAGCACCAGCCGGGTTCAATGCCCTGAAGTGAGCAACACCACCAAGGCCCCTGCGCCGCCTTCTGCGGGCTTGGCCTGCACAAAGGCCATCACTTGATTCTTTTGCACCAACCAGCTGTGCACCTTGGATTTGAGCACCGGCGTTTTGCCCGGTGAGCCCAGCCCCTTGCCATGCACCACGCGCAGGCAACGCAAGCCATGCTTATGCGCTTCGCGAATGAATGTGGCCAGGGCCAGGCGCGCTTCGTCACTGCGTAGGCCGTGCAAATCAATTTCTTTTTGAATCGACCACTCGCCTTTGCGCAGCTTGTGCGTGACGTCCCGGCCCACGCCGGGCCGGCGAAAGCTGAGCATCTCATCGGTGTCGAGCAAGGTACTGGCATCGAACTCGTCGCTCAAAGCGTCGCGCAATACGGCGGCATCGTCTTTTTGCCGCTGCAAGGCCACAGGCGGCACGGGCACGGGCTTTTTGATGGCTTGTTTCTTGTCCGGCAAGGTCTGCACCGCCCCCACCGCCATCGAAAACAGGTTTTTGTCAGCATGCGCTTTGCGCGCAGCAGCGGCCAGTGCGGCAGCCCGCGCTACTTCTTCGGTATGCGCTTGGGCGATTTGTTTATGAACCTGTTTCAGGTCGGCAAGGGTATTGAATTTCACAGAGCTATGTTGCCACAAAGCCCAAGTCCTTCAGTCGGGAACGAACGGAACTGCGCCAAAGATGCCACTATTTTTGGATCTGACCAAAATCGTCTCAAACTGGCCGTGGCAGTCACCATGCTGTTGTGTGGCGGATGCACGGCCACCCCGTGATTTATTGGCCCGGATGGACCCAGTTCTCCACTTCGAGCGCAGGCACACGCACGAACTCCGACATGTTGTTCGTCACCAGCACCAAGCCTTCGCTACGTGCGTGACCCGCAATGTGAAGGTCATTCACACCGATGGGCTGGCCGAGTTTTTCCAGGTTGGCACGAATGGCGCCATAGTGCTGCGCGGCCTTGGCGCCGTAGGGGAGAACTTCCAGGCGGCTGCAAAAGTCCTCGATGGCGGACAGGTTCTCGCTCACGCGACTGCTTTTCTCCGCGCCGTGCAAAAGTTCGGCCAGGGTAATGGCGGAAATGGCCATGCGGCTGGCGTTGGCGTTGAAGGTAGAGAGCACCTCGACAGGTCGCCGCTTCAACACGTAGATAACGATGTTGGTGTCCAGCAGGTAGCGCAGCATCAGAGCGCTTCCCGCTCCGACTGGTGCTGGTTGGCGCGCTCTGGTAAGAAGTCGTCGCTAACTTTGGGGCCGCCAAGGAAGAAGCTGTCCCAAGATTGTCCGAGGGGGGCGATGATGCGCTCGTTGCCTCTGGCGCGTATTTCTACCTTTTGGATACCCTCGGGTAGGCGCACGTCCAATGGGAGGCGGACGGCCTGGGTGCGATTGTTGACGAAAACAGTGCCAATGGACATGACTATCACCTTAGGTGGATGTATATAGCAATTGTATATCGCGATGTGGGGGCTGTCAATTCAGCCCTTTCCAAAGGGCTCTGTTCACGCCTCAACAATACGCTTCACGGACAGAGCCACGTGGTTGCTTATAGGTATGGAGCATGCAAATCACCCAAAAGGAGGAGTAAATGGTATGACTGGTTTCGCTGCTTACACTTCCGACTTTACCGCGTGAGAGTCCACTTAGTGCCTGAAGTCGAAATTGAACTCTGCAGGCTGAGCGTTAGCATCCGGGTGAATCAGCCACCCGAAAAAGTGGCAGCTTCAGTGACGTTCCGCAGGAACGGACTCAGATCAGGCCCTGCTCGGCCATGGACAAGGCCTGGCCTTGGCCGACGATCACAAGGTACACCCGCACGTCCACCAGGGCCAGTGCGGCTTTGAGGGTTTGCGTCAGTGTTTCGTCGGCGCGGCTCGGTTGCACCGAGCCGCTGGGTGGTTATGGCTGAGCACCACGGCGGCGGCCCGGTGGTGCAGGGCATGCAGCACCACCTCACGTGGATAGACCGACGTTTGGCTGAGTGTGCCGCGAAACAGCTCTTCCATGGCTTGCAGGCGGTTTTGGCTGTCTAAAAACAGCACCGCAAATACCTCATGGTTTTTATGCGCCAAATGCAGCTGCATATATATACGCTTTCACCGCCTCGGGTGCGTGAAAGGCCTGGCGCTCCCGCAGTTGCTAGGCCAAGCCCCGTCGCGACAACTCCAGCACCGCCACCACCTGGGCGCGTTTGGCCGGTCCCAGGCCTTTGATCACGTTCAGCTCCGTGGTGCCGGTGCTAAGCAGGCCCGACAAGCCGCCAAAGGTTTCAAGCAGCTTTTGCGCCAGTTGAAACACGTTTTTGCCGGCCATGCCGGTGCGCAGCAAAATCGCCAGCAGTTCCACGTCGCTCAGCGCAGAAGGGCCGCGCGCCAGCATTTTTTCACGCGTGCGTGCGTCCTGCAAGCAAGTCCTTGATGGTCATGGGTGAGCCCTCCCTGGGCAGTCTTAAAAAGACCTTTTTGTTGGCTTTCTGAGAAGCTTTTTACAATCAGAGCATTAATGCACACATTGCCACTTGCTTGGCATTCCAGAAAACCCTATGTCCATCGTCCAAACCGGCTCTTTTTTGACCCTCCATTACCGCCTAGCGGGTCCGAAGGGCGACATCATCAACACCTTCACCGACAAGCCTGCCACCTTGTCTTTGGGTTCTGGCGAACTCTCTCCGGCCATGGAAGAGCGCCTGGTGGGCTTGGCCGAAGGCACCCACACCACCTTTGAGCTGCCGGCGGGCGAGGCCTTTGGCGATCGCAACCCCGACATGGCGCAATGGGTGGCGCGCAAGCTGCTCAACCAATTGGGAGACCCGATGGAAAAATATGCGGCTGGCGACGTGGTGCAATTTCCCACCCCAGACGGTTTGGGCTCTTACGCGGGCACGGTGCTGGAGGTTAATCAGGAGGGTGCGGTGTTGTTTGACTTCAACCACCCGCTGGCCGGTCAACCCGTGACCTTTGAAGTCCGGCTGATTGGGGTGCTGTGATGTCGGTGCAAGATATTTTGTTGGCCGAGCCCCGCGGTTTTTGCGCCGGGGTGGACCGGGCGATCGAAATCGTCGAGCGAGCATTGGCCAAATTTGGCCGCCCGATTTATGTACGTCACGAGATCGTGCACAACACCTTTGTCGTCAACGACCTCAAAGACAAGGGCGCGATTTTCATTGAAGACCTGGACGATGTGCCGCCGGGCGCCACGCTGGTCTTCAGTGCCCACGGCGTGAGCCGCACTATCCAAAACGAAGCCCAAGCCCGAGGCTTCAATATTTTTGACGCCACCTGCCCACTGGTCACCAAGGTGCATGTAGAAGTGGCCAAGCTGCACAAAGAGGGCTACGAGTTCATCATGATCGGCCACAAAGGCCACCCCGAGGTCGAAGGCACCATGGGCCAGCTCGACAGCGGCATCCACTTGGTGGAAGACGTGGCCGGTGTGGCCTTGGTGCATCCCGCGCAAACCGAGCGTTTGGCGGTGGTTACCCAAACGACTTTGAGCGTGGACGATGCGGCCGAAATTTTGGCGGCCGTGAAGCTGCAATTCCCCTCGGTGCGTGAACCCAAGCAGCAAGACATTTGCTACGCCACGCAAAACCGGCAAGACGCGGTCAAGGTGATGAGCAGCCAGGTGGATGTGGTGATCGTGGTGGGCAGCCCCACCAGCTCCAACAGCAACCGGCTGCGTGAACTGGCCGGCCGCCTGGGCGCAGACAGCTACATGATCGATAGCGCCGAAGAGCTTCAATCCGCTTGGTTTGAGGGCAAGTCGCGCGTCGGCCTGACCGCCGGTGCCTCGGCCCCCGAGGTGTTGGTGCAAGACGTCATCACCCGGCTGCGCGCCTTGGGCGCGGTGACCGTGCGCAAGATGGAGGGCATTGAAGAGACCATCAAGTTCCCTCTGCCTAAAGGGCTCAAGATCGAGGGCTGAAGCTCAAGGCCTGAAACTACAATCTCACTATGTTAGATATTCTTCACCTCCGCAAAGACCTGGCCAGCGTGATCGCTCGGCTGGAAACCCGCAAATCGCCCCAAGCCTTTTTGAACGTCGAGGCCTACAGCGCCTTGGAGGCTGAGCGCAAAACGCTGCAGACCCGCACTGAAGAACTGCAAAGCCAACGCAACAGCCTGTCTAAACAAATTGGCATGCGCAAGTCCAAGGGCGAGAGCGTCGACGACATCATGAGCGCGGTGGCCGATATCAAAGTCGAGCTGGACACTTCAGCCACCCGCCTGGATGCGCTGCAACTCGAATTGCACAGCTTGCTGCTGGCCGTGCCCAACCTTCCGCATGAGAGCGTGCCTGTGGGCGCGGACGAACACGGCAATGTGGAAGTGCGCCGCTGGGGCCAGCCCCGCAGCTTTGACTTTGAAGTTAAAGACCATGTGGACATCGGCGAAAAACTTGGCTTGGACTTTGACATCGGCATTAAGCTGTCGGGTTCGCGCTTTACCTTCATGCGCGGGCCCATTGCCCGTTTGCATCGTGCCTTGGCGCAGTTCATGCTCGACGTGCAAACCCAGGAACATGGCTACACCGAGTGCTACACCCCCTATGTGGTGAACGCCGAAACCCTGCGCGGCACCGGCCAGTTGCCCAAGTTTGAGGGCGACTTGTTTGCCACCAAAAAAGGCGGCCAAGAGTCGGAGGCTGCGCCTGACACCCAAGCCCTGTATCTGATCCCGACCTCCGAAGTCACGCTCACCAACGTCGTGCGCGATGAGATCGTGGCCGAATCCGATCTGCCGATCAAGCTGACCGCGCACACGCCGTGCTTTCGCTCTGAGGCGGGCAGTGCAGGGCGCGACACGCGGGGCCTGATCCGCCAGCACCAGTTTGACAAAGTCGAGATGGTGCAGATCGTGCACCCCGAGAAAAGTTATGAAGCGCTCGAAGCCATGACGGGCCACGCCGAAGCCATTTTGCAAAAGCTGGGCTTGCCTTACCGCGTGATGTCTTTGTGCACGGGCGACATGGGCTTTGGCGCCAGCAAAACCTACGACTTGGAAGTGTGGGTGCCTGCGCAGCAAACCTTCCGCGAGATCAGCTCGGTCTCCAACTGTGAAGCCTTTCAAGCCCGCCGCCTGCAAGCGCGTTTTAAAAACGCCCAAGGCAAAAACGAGTTGGTCCACACCTTGAACGGCTCTGGCCTAGCCGTGGGCCGCGCCCTGGTGGCGGTGCTGGAGAATTGCCAAAACCATGATGGCTCAGTCACCGTGCCCGAAGTGCTGCGCCCCTACATGGCGGGGTTGGAACGCTTGGCGCCCCAATGAGCCTTCGCACCACCATGAACACCTTGCGCCTTGGCCTTCAATATTTGTTCGCAGGTCTGATGCTTGTGCTGGCGCTGACCGGTTGCAGCACCACCCCCCTGAATCGACCCGGATCTGGTGCAGAGACGCCCACCACCGCCGCTTACGCCACGCAACTGCTTGGCCCTATGGCCCTGCCCGTGGGCACGGTGATCCGCGCGGACCAATCGCTCATCATTGGTTCGGGTGATAACTGGGTAGGGCGCGTGGTGCTCGACGTGGGACGCGATCTGGACGCGGCCTACGCCTTTTTTCTGGATAGTTACCCTGCCCAAGGCTGGACCCTGGTGTCTGCGATTCGCGGCAAAACCAGCTTGATGGTCTTGACCCGGGGCGACCGCACCGCCACCTTGGAAATGAACGACGGTGGCCTGCTGGGCAGCACCGTGGTTATGACCGTGGCGCCCAAGAACGCCAATGTGGCCGCGCCCAAAAAGCTCTGACACCAGAAAACCGAGCAGGGGCTCTGCTAGAATCGACGACTCGACAAAGACACAAGCGCTGGAGGGGTGGCAGAGTGGTCGAATGTACCTGACTCGAAATCAGGCGTAGTGGCAACACTACCGAGGGTTCGAATCCCTCCTCCTCCGCCAAGACTATTTCGAACTGATTCCAAGTCGTTCGAACA
>CANGDZ010000014.1 GCA_947452785.1 Comamonadaceae bacterium
AAGCGCCTAAAACCAAGAGCTTTGAAGAACTGCGCCCCCAGCTGGAGGCCGATTTGAAAAAACAACAAGCCCAACGCAAATACGCCGAATTGGCCGAGATCTTTACCAACAGCGTGTATGAGCAGTCCGACAGCTTAAAGCCCGTGGCAGAGCGCTTGAAGTTGACCCTAAACAAAGCTGCGCAGGTCACCCGCGCGCCTGCGGCGGACCGCAAGGGCCCTTTGAGCAATAGCAAGTTTGTGCAGGCCTTGTTCTCTGAAGAGGCGACGGTGAAACACCGCAACACCGAGGCCATCGAAATCGCGCCCAATACCTTGGTTTCAGGCCGTGTCGTGACCTACACACCGGCGGCAACCCGGCCCCTGACTGAAGTCAAAGACCAAGTGCGCAAACTGTTGGAGCAGGAACGCGCCACCACCTTGGCCCGCGAACAAGGACAAGCCCGCCTGGCCGCATGGCGCAGCAACGCGGACGGCGCCAATTTGGGCCCAAGCATCACGGTTTCCAGAGACCAGTCGCAAAACCAAAGTCCTGCACTGGTGGATGCCGCTTTGCGTGTCAATGCGGCCACATTACCGGCGTGGACGGGCGTGGATTTGGGCGAACAGGGCTATGCGGTGATTCGCGTGAACAAGGTCTTGGCCCGTGACAGCGAGAACAAAGACAAAGAGCTGCAAGCGCAACAACAATTCAGCCAACTTTGGGCTGCAGCCGAAGCGCAAGCCTACTTGACGCAATTGAAACAACAATTGAAAGCCGAAATTTTGGTGCCCAAACCGAATAAAGCGTCTGGCAAAACCCAATCTTCGGCGGAAAATTCGTAACAGGCTACGCTATAATGTAGCTCTACGGTGGCTGTAGCTCAGTTGGTAGAGTCCAGGATTGTGATTCCTGTTGTCGTGGGTTCGAGCCCCATCAGCCACCCCAGTATCCATGCGCCCTAGCGACCTTTTTGGTTTCTAGGGCGTTTTTCTTTTTGGATGCTTGTAGGCAATCTGTAGGCAAGTTGCATAAATCCGTCGTCAGATACCCAACGGCTTGTTCAAAAAGAATTTCACGGGCCTACCTTCGATGGCCCATCGTTTCAAAGAGACGGTTCACCTACTGCGCAGGCTTCACCTACTTTTCGAGACAAGTAATTTTAAAATTAGTTCTTGTCTAAGGCTGGGCTTAGGCGCATTGTGAATTGGTGCGCTCGAGGTGCTTACTTGTGTTGCCAAGCATGAGTAGGCCAAATAGGGGGGCTTTGAAAAATCCCGCCTAGCGAGACCCCACCGTACCCCCACCCCCATTTATGTCAGAAGGGACTCCGGCGCAACTACGCATAGTATTTTGCTCAAACGATTCCACATGCAGGCTAATCTGAGAGCGTTCTAAGAACCACTTCCAGCACAGGCACATCTGGCAATGCCCAGTCTAGAAGTCGCAATTCACTTGGATCAAGCCAGCCTGCCTCATCTTGGCTTGTCAAGATAACCAGTCGATCAGAGGATCTTGATTTACAACTTTGACTTGGCTTACGAGCTAAAAGTGTGTCCTGATACCTCGCACATCGACCCATCAATGAAAAGTCAACACTTCAGACTTGAACTCGCGAATCGAATGCATCGTTTACTGCGGCGAGTATCCGGAGGCCTTGATGACTTTGGCCCAGTAATCTATGTCGCGTCGAAGGTTGCTTTCCATTTTAATACCAGGAACGAATTTGGGCGTGACCATAGCCAACTTGACGATCGCCTGTTGCACTTCGGGCTTGAGCAGAACCTTTCGAACGGCCTCTTCCATGCGGTCTGTTTCAGCCTTAGGCGCTGCCGAGTTGGCCCACATACCTTGCCAGGCTTCGTCCACTTTGATATCGAAGCCCTGCTCTTTGAAAGTGGGAACCTCAGGTGCCAGGTTCCACCGCGCGTCAGCCATGACACCGAGTACTCGGACCTTGTCGCGTGGTTGGCGCAGAGCGTCACCAGCCACCAAAATCGCGGCGGGAATTTGCTCGCCAATCAGGTCGGTCAAGAGCGGCGCATTGCCCTTGTATGCCACCGGTACCATTGGTGTGCCGAGCGTTTCACCTACGACCCAGCCCACGAATTGAACCTGCCCTCCGGGCGCTGGCGTTGCAAACTGCCCTAGCTTCGGGTTCTTCTTCAGCCAGTCGGCGTAGTCCGATAGGTTACGCGCCGGCACTTTGCTGTTGACCACTAACGCGAGCGGGTACCCCACCAATTGTGCGACTGGCTTCAGGTCCTTCATCAGGTCATAGCGCAGTGTCGTGGGGGAGTACATGGCCGTGGGAAAGATCGCCCATCCGTCCGGAGCGACCAAATAGGTCTTTCCGTCAGGCTTGGCATTTTTCAGAAACTCTGCGCCGATGCGCCCCCCTGCGCCGGCCTTGTTGTCTACGATGACCTGTTGTCCGAGTTCCTGCGAAAGGTGCTCAGCCAGCACGCGGCAAATGATGTCGGTGGTGCCTCCCGCAGCGAAACCGGAGATCAAACGAATTGGATCCCGGTCCTGCGCGGCAACGCTAATGGACATGACCCACAAGCTGGCGACTGCCACGCTGTTCAGGAATTTTTTGAGGTTCACATTAATCTCCTGTGAGGGTGAGGGGAGGGTGGGGTAAATCTTCTGGGGATGACAGCGAGTTTTTATTTTGTGACGCTGAACTTGAGGGTGAAGAAGCATCCGGATCATTTCACTTGCCGGCTGTCTATGGAGTCACTGGATTCGTTGAAGGGGCTGATCTTCTGTTGAAGTCGATCTAGTAATCAATGGTTTCGGTGGCCCACAGCGCTGCCAGTGGGGACGGGTTCCTGTGAACAAACTCGCATGGGTAGTAGTCGTGGTTGTCTGTGAAATCGTCGCCTTTCATGGAGGGGGCGCTCGACTTCGATCATATGAACAGGGGATGTTGCTGGAACGTCGAAAGTCATGACCTCGATTGACGCGTGTTAATGTTCAAACCATATGGCAGGAAACGTGACCCAGAGTTCCAATATGAACATTCACTTGATCGCCTGCAACAACAGGCACCATGGGACCCAGGGCGCCAGAAAGAATTACCTGGCCGGCCTTGAGCATTGTGCCGCGACGGCCCAGAGTACATGCCAACCAATAGGCCGCCCGCAATGGATGACCTAAGCAGGCAGAACCAGTGCCTGTGGACGCGCTTTGGCCGTTCTTGTACAAAGTCATGCCCAGTTCGCTAAGTTGACACTGCCCAATGCCAACCGGCTGATCGCCCAATACGAACAAACCACTGGAGGCGTTATCCGCCACCGTATCGACCAGCGTGATCTTCCAGTCCGTGATGGCACTGTCCACGATTTCGATGGCTGGTAGTGCATAGGCCAACACTGACAAAAACTCGGCATAGCTCGGATGGGGCTGAGTCAAGTCTTTGCCCAACACAAAAGCTACCTCTGCCTCCACTTTGGGTTGGATCAGTCGGGCCATGGGCACATGATCGCCAGCGTTGTAGGCCATGTCGTCCAAAAGTACGCCAAAATCAGGTTGGTCCACGCCCAGTTGCTGTTGGACCGCGCGAGAGGTCAGGCCGACCTTCAAACCGATGATGCGAGCGCCATGTTCAAGTCGATCCGAGATATTGACCTCAGCCACCGCATACGCAGCGTCCAAGCCAGATATCCCATGGCTCTCGGAGATACGCCCAATGGTTTGTCGTTGGGTTCTTGCGTTTCGCAGGACCAGTGCTGCACTGGCTATGGTGTCTTGATTCATAGAGTTGAAAAGCTGAAGGTTATTCCCAAGGGGTGGCCAGCCCGTGGGTATTGGCTGCCGCTATGAAACGGTCTGGACGAACAGCGACCACGCGAGCACCGTGTTCGCGCATCCATTGAAGAAGCGTTCCATCCAGGTCGATAATGTCGTGATGTCCGTGCCCTTGATCCTGAGGAGCCAGCACACACAGGTAGCGTGACTGGAGTCGGTCCCATGCGCCCTTCTCGGTACAGCTCAGGAACTCAGACGGATCCACGCCGTCACCGATCAGGGCAAAGCCCTCGCCCAATAAGTCATCAAGCCAGCAAAGACGGCCTTGGGCATTGGCCACTCTTGGCTGAGGCACCATCTTGCCAATGATGCTGTCGATGGCTATGGGCCCACGCACCCATCCGGTGTCGAGGCAGGGGTCTTGGCGATTGGGCATCTCAATGGGGGCTTGATTGTGTGTGCTCGCCCCCTGTGGAGGAGTGGCCTCGTTGAACTCGCGCCGGATGATGCGGCCCAGCTGCACCGCTGCTTGCGTCATTTTTTCAACATTGGGCGCCCGTTCGGCCTCATAGCTGTCGAGTACCGATTCGGAAAGACGGCCTTGTAACACCTCGACCAATTTCCAGCAAAGATTGAACGCATCCCGAATGCCTGACTGCATGCCGGCGCCCGCCCAAGGGGGCATCAAATGGGCTGCATCGCCCAGAAGAAAAATACGACCCTCGCGCCAGCGTTCGGCATGACGTACATGGTGCTTGTAGAAAGCGTGCTGATGAATTTCCACGTCTTGCTCGGTCACCCCCAGTGAATGCAGCAGTTTCCACAACTGCGCATGTGTACTGAAGTCTGCTTCTGATTCGTGGCTGGCCAGAGGAAATTCCCAGCGGTGATTGCCCTGCGCCAGGGCAATGTCCACCACAGGACGCTCTCGATCTGACCAAAATGTGAGGATGTGGCGTTCGGGCCACCACCGTTTGACGCGGGCATCGATCACCACCCAACGTGTCTCCACGGTTTCGCCCAAGAGTCGAATATCGAGTTGCTCGCGCGTAGCACTCGAGCCTCCGTCACAAGCCAACACATAGCGCGCACGGACTTGGCCGATTTCGCCTGTGGCCAGATCGCGCCAGTGGACCGTGGCGCCATCGGGTTCCTGACGCACTTCAGTGACTTCTTTGCCGTACATCACGTTCAGGTGCTCGGACATGTCATTGCCGGCTTCGCGCAAAACCTCTTCCATGGCAGGCTGGTAAATGGCGTAAGAGCGGGGATGCCGCCCGAATCTGGATGGCGGAAACTCTACCCGCATCAACTGCTGTCCATCGTAGGTCACCCAACGCAGCGCAGCCGTGGCGTCCATGGTGCGGGCCAACGCCTGATCCAGTCCGAGTGACTGGAAACAGCGCATGGTCCAGTCGTTCACCGTCACCGCACGGGCGCGAGGGTAGATGCTGTGTTCTTTCTCAAAGGCCGTCACCCTGACGCCGTGGTGTGCCAGTTTGAGGCTGGCGGACAGCCCAGAAGGTCCATAGCCGATCACGGCCACATCGGTGTCAAAGTAAGTGTTCATGTGCACGTCGTCTGTCAAGTCATGGCCTTGGTCGAGTTGGGTGAACGATGCCCCCAAAGACTGATGCCCCGGTGGACTTGAGGTTGCCAGGTTTTTTCATCGAGATGCACACCGTGACAACCGAATTCCACATGAATGCCGGATGGCGTCTGGGCGTAAAACGACACCATCCGGTCATTCGGATGCTCGCCAATTTCCATCGTGACAGGCTGACCAAAGGCGAGGCAGCGGTCACGTGCCCGCCCCACCTCGGTGATGTCGTGGACTTCCAACATAAAGTGATGCACTTTCTTGACGGGCCCAGGGCGAGGCGGGCGCGGCCCAATGGCGAAAGAGTGGTGTCGCTCATTGGCATGGAAAAAGTCGATTTCAATCTCGACACCTGGTACGGGCTCGGCCAATATGGTATCGCTCCATCTCAATCCCAGCACTTCCAGTGCGAAGGCTTGCTGGGCCTTGCAGTCCGGCACCTCATAGACGATGTGACCCATGCCACCTGCTCCGGTCACAAAACCTTGCGCTATCAGCGATGAGACAAAAGGCGTTGAGGCGGGAGACTGGCCGCAATACACCTCGTGTCTATTGCCCGCCGGGTCACAAAAATGCACCATGGCGCTGATGCTGCGAAGTTGTAGTTCTGCGGGTGATGCCGCTTGCCATGTGAGCTGCAGCCGATCGAGTTTGGCGCAAAACCGGGCCAGGGCTGATTCATCAGACAGGCGCCATCCGGCGAACGCGCAATCATCCGCATCTCCGTTGACAAGGAAAAGCCTTGCAGGCGCTTGGTCCATGCGCAGGCGGGTACTGGCATGACCACGCTCGTCGGCCAGGCCGTTTTCGACCGACATGCCCAATACCTCGGCCGCAAAACGACGCCAGCGAGGCATGTCGCTCACCTCCAGGCCCAAATAACCGAGCTCCAGGACGGCTTCAGTTGATTCGCTCATGGGTTTCCAAGAAAACTCAACACCAGGTCATTGAAGCGCTTCGGATGTTCCCACTGAGCCCAGTGACCACAATGGTTTAGCAGCATGAAGTCAGCATGAGGAACTTGTTTGAATGACTCCATGGCTGCTGCAGGATTGACCTTGTCCTGCAGTCCCCATATGAACAGTGTTCGGTGGGGGAGTTCTGCCAGACGCGGATCGCGACTGATGAAAGTTTCTTTGCCTGGACCCCCTGGGCGCGGCACGATGGGCGGATTGGCACAAATGTCAGGATCTGCACTGGCTTCAAAGCGCTGTTGGATCAACGCTGGGGTGATGAGAGACTGGTCGAACACCAAGTTTTCAATAAACGCGCTAAGCTTCTCCAGTGTAGGCCCCTCACCCTGGTAGTAGTTCTGCAATTGCAAAATGCCTTGGGTCGGTCCAGTGGCTCCGGGCACGGTGCCACCGCCTGGCCCCATCAGCACCAGCCGATCCACGCGATCGGGATGACTCATTGCCAGACACAGGGCCACCGATCCCCCCAGAGAATTGCCCACCAGGTGGGCGCGCGCAATGCCCACCTCATCCATGAACCCCAGCAAGGCGCAAGCACCATTCTGGAAGGGCCCGATGTCGCCAAAAGCATTGAGGTTTTTTGAGCTCATCCCCCAACCTGGAATATCGATCACCCAGACTCTGTAAGCTTCTGAGAAATCCTGAATATTCTTACTGTAGTTGCTGAGCCCGGTGGCGCCAGGGCCACCGCCGTGCAACAGTATGAGGTCGGGTCCTTGACCGATGACCTGGTAATGAATCTTCCATGCACTGCCATTGGCGGTAGTGCCCTGTGCAAATGAGCTCATAGGTAGAACGTCCGAAAAGGGTGAATGAAATGACGTCAGTTCAGTCAATGCGGATGTTGAGCGCTTTGGCCAGAGGCACCATGACTGACGCGTCGCTGCGGATCACCTCGGCAACCGCATCCGCATTGGCATAGCTTGCGCTCATACCCATCTTGCGGAAAGTCTGCGCAGCTTCTTCGCCGTTGACGGCGCTCGACAGTGCTGCCGACAAGCGGGCATGGACTTCCTTGGGAACACCGGCTGGCAGGAACAGGGCAAAACGGTTGGCAGAGACCACACCGCTGATTCCACTCTCGCCCAGAGTCGGTGTATTAGGCAGAAACTCAGAACGGCTCGATCCAGCCACTGCAATGGGGGTGATCTTGTCTGAACCCAAAAAGCCCAGTATGACCCCTACGTCTGCACAAAAGAGATCCACATCGCCGCTGATCACAGCCTGCAACCCCGTCTGCGCAGAGGGGTAAGGAACATATGTGCTTTTAATGCCTGTGACTTTTTTCAACAACTCACTGGCCATGTGGTTGGTGGTGCCAATGCCAATCGAGCCGATATTGGATTTTCCTGGGTTTTGATTGGCCCGATCAATAAACTCCTTCAGGCTAGTGACCCTTTTGGGACCACCACTGAAAAAGACCTGTTGTGAGGTCACGATCATGCCCAGTGGTGGTAGGTCTTTAACCGGGTCATAGCGCAGTTTCATGATGGCCGGAAAAACCGAAGCAGCGCCTGTCGCGGTCAGGAGCATGGTGTAACCATCGGCCTGTGCACGCGCTACAAACTCCGATCCAATGGTGGTGGTGGCACCGGGTTTATTTTCGACAATCAACGGCTGTCCCAGTGTCTCCGACAACTTGGTCGCGATGGTGCGGCCAATCATGTCCGGCGGTGAGCCAGGGGTGAAGGGCACGATCATGCGTAGTGGACGCGAGGGCCAATCGGCATTCTGCGCCCATGCCATTGGGGCCGCGGCGATCGTGGCCAAACTGATCAAAGTCTGTCTCCGGTTGCTCATGTTTGTCTCCTGTGTTGGTGGTCTATCAAAAGGTGGTTATTAAATATCGGACACTTTGGTCTCCAGACCAAAGGCTTGCGTAATTGAGAGCAAATAAGGCTGTTCTTGATCGTCATACAGTGCATCGACAAAATCACTGCGAAGATCCAGAACCTTGCGTTGATTGATGTAGCCCTTTTCATTGGTCTCGAAGCGTTCTATGGAAGGTGGCTCTTGAAGCAATAGCATGCGCCCAACGCACATGCTGGTGCCCGGGTTCAGCCGGTTGTGTGCGAGCAAGCGTTCAACGAGAGCTTTGCGCAAACCATGGTGTCGCGCAAGGGTGGGGAAGTCAGCATCAGGCAGACCCACGAAGGCCCGGCATGCGGGTAGATTCAGCCAAGCCAGCACGCCCACGAAGCGCTGATCAGCCCCTGTCACCACCACATCCTGTAACAACGGTGCAGTGGCATCGATGACGGCCACCCGCAGAGCGCCCACACGGACAAACACGCCTGACTGCAACTTGAACTCTTCGGCCACCCGACCCGCAAAGGTCAATCCTTCCTCGGGGTGATTGCGGTCCAAGAACGCCGCAGCATCACCCATAATGAAAAACCCCTCTTCATCAAAGCTGTCCTGTGTCAGACGAGGCTGTTTAAAATAGCCTGGAGTGACGGCTTCGCTGCGCACGCGGACTTCATAACGCTCACCATCCGACAATGGGATGAGTTTCATCTCAACGCCAGGATGAGGAAGACCGATAAGGCCTGTGCGCTCGGTGGACCAATAAACATAGGTCACTGCAGCGGAGGTCTCAGTAGAGCCATAGGCGGACACAATAGGGATACGGTAGCCCGTGAAACGAACTGCTTGTCGCTGTAAGGCGACATGGACCGCATCAGGCAAGCGCGCCCCGGAGTAAGTCAATCGGCGCAGGTTGCGGAAAAAGGTGTGCCCCAGAACCTCATCTTGCTCCAGCGCTTCAGCCAGCATCGCATAGGCCAAAGGCATACCGCTGAATCGCACCGGAGAGATTTCGCGAAGATTGCGCAGCGTTTGTGCGAAATCCCCTGGCGTGGGCCGACCGTCGTCGATGTACAGCGTACCCCCGTCTTCCAGCACACCATTGAAAACCGCATGCCCCCCAGCCACATGGCTCCAGGGCAGCCAGTCCAGCAAAATGGTCTCAGGCTTGTCGTCCCCCCATTGCACCATCTGGGATGTCATCGCCATCGCAGTGCACAACATGCCTTGCGTCACGATCGTCGCTTTGGGGATGCCGGTGGACCCGGAAGTGAACTGGTATTTGGCTACGGTGTCGTGGCGAATGTCTGCGACTGAGGCGGCTACCTTTTCGGTGATGGGCTTGGCAATAAGATGCTGCCAGGTGATCAAGCGCGGATGGTCAATGGGTTCTTCCACACACACCACCCAAGCCTCCTGGGCAACCACCTGGAGGGCCGCTTCAAATTGGCGTGCGTTCTGAACGAACACCACGGCAGGTTCGAGCAACTCTGCCATGGCTTTGAGGCGACTCAGGTCCTTGCTCATCAACGCATATGCTGGCGTGATGGGGGCGTAGGGCATGCGGGCCTGCATAGCGGCCAGCTCCAGCATGCCGTGTTCCAGTGAGTTTCCGCTCAACACCAAGACCGTTGCACCGGGTCGGCCCAAAGACAAAAGGAATTCGGTTACTGCGTTCACTTGCGTGGCGGCCTCACCGTAGCGCAGATATTGCCATTCTCCTTGCGGACCACGGCGCTGGGCCATCCAGGAATGGTCAGGACGGTTGCGCGCATTTCGGTGAAGCAGTCCAGGAATATGCTGTTCACGCGCTTTGAGTGGAACAGGGCAGCGCAAGATCAACTGACCATCAGTGCGAGGTTCAATAGCGACGCTTCGCTCCATGAACGGAAATGGTCGGAATGGAACAGGCACTTGGTTGATGGTCCAGAAATAATATAAGGTTACTTTACATTACGGGCTTGACTTCATGCCTATCGAAAACCCTGCCTACGGACAGTCAAAACCGTTCTATATGATTGCTGTATTTACTTTTGAAGTCGGTGCAGCTTGCCCGATCGGTGCATTTATCTTCCAGTTTGAGCGACTTGTCACCGTTGCACTGTCTGGCAACTTCAGAAAACGAGTCCTGGATGGCAATCAAAACACGTGGCTTTTTCTACATTCAGCAAGTTGAGCAGCTGGTGAATCAGTGTCTTGAAGAAGTGCTGGCACCGCATGGCATGACGGCAGGTCAATACCTGGTGATGAGCTTGGTGACACATCACGAACCGCTGTCCTCTGCTGAGCTGTCACGCTTTGCGCGAAAGACAGCGCAATCGACCGGGGAGTTTGTCAAGGCCTTGGAATACAAAGGTTGGCTAGAGCGTCGTGACGATGAGAATAACCGTCGAGTACTGAGGATCTCCACAACCCCCAAGGGTCGGGCCGTCATGAAACGATGCGAGGTGGCCGTGGACGAAGCAGAGCGAATTTTTTTCAGCTGCCTCTTGCCGGATGAATTGTCTAACTTGCGGCAAGCGCTCAACCGTATGCGCAATGCCGCCTATGAACGCCAATTGGTTGGGATCGAAGGTACTCGGAA
The DNA here is from genome assembly GCA_947452785.1 of Comamonadaceae bacterium. Taxonomy (GTDB): domain Bacteria; phylum Pseudomonadota; class Gammaproteobacteria; order Burkholderiales; family Burkholderiaceae_C; genus Limnohabitans_A. The sequence continues at coordinate 10,697 of CANGDZ010000014.1, forward strand.
TTTTGTATAAACGGACAGAAGTTCATGGACCGTCATGAGGACCTGCAAGGGCATCTCGCCGTTGGCCGAGCCCAATGCGTTGGAAATCAAATCAACCCGCTGTAGGCGCCGCCGTCTAATTGGAGATTCTGACCCGTGATGAATCCGGATGTTGAAGCGCAAAAAAAAGCGCATGCAGCCCCAAATTCTTGGGGGTCTCCGAATCGATTGGCAGGCAAAGTCGATGCGATTTGAGCACGAGCCTCTTGGCGTGTGATGCCTGATTCCTTCATCATGCGCTGGGCCATGAACTCTTGTCGCGGTGTATCGAATCGTTCGGGTAATAAATTGTTGATCGTCACGTTATCGATCACGGCCTCACGTGCAAGGGCTTTGGACAGCGCCGTTAATCCCGCGCGCGCAGCCGTGGACAGGCCCATCGCGGCGTGAGGCGTTTTGACCATGGCCGAGGTGATGTTGACGATGCGACCAAAGCGCCGCGCTCGCATACCCGGAATCACTGCACGCATCAGCAGTGCGGCCGATAGCAAGTTGCTTTCTAGCGCGCCCATCCAGGCCGTGTGGTCCCAGTCGGCCAGTTGACCTGGAGGTGGGCCTGCATTGTTGTTGACCCAAATGTCCGGTTCCGGGCAAGCGGCCAGCAACGTACTCCGACCTGCATCGGTATTGAGCTCGGCTTGAACTGACGTCACTTCATAGTTTGAAAGCGGGCGCAATTGTTCTGCGGCCAACGCCAGTTTCTCTGCATTGCGGCCATTGATCCAGACTTTGCAACCTTCTTGCGCTAACGCCAATGCACAGGCGTAGCCCAAGCCCTGTGACGAGGCGCAAACCACGGCATTTTTGCCTTTTAAACCCAGATCCATGTGGCGTCCTTGAAGTTCAGTGTTCCAAATCGTTGAAGCATCGACCTTCGCGCACCAGTTGTTGCAACAAGGGTGCGGGCTGCCACCAAAAGCCATATTCGGCGTGAAGACGCTCAATGTCGGCCAGCACCTTGTCCAGCCCGATTCGGTCGGCCATGAACATCGGCCCTCCTTGATGAGCGGGAAAGCCATAACCTGTCAGGTAGGTGATGTCGATATCGCTGGGCCGAATTGCGATGCGATGTTCCAGCAGTTTGGCCCCTTCGTTGATCATGCCGTACAAGCAGCGTTTGACGATTTCAGATTCGCTCATTGTGCGGCGCGGAAAGCCCATGCGCGCCGATTCTTCGGCGATGAATTGCTCGACTTGCGGGTCGCGGTGCGGTGTGCGGTCACCGGCTTCATACCGGTACCAGCCTTTGCCGGTTTTCTGGCCCAGGCGTCCCAGATCGCACAGCTTCAAAATCAAGTCGTTCCAACGTCGGTCGGTAGGGCGCGTCGCCATTTGGGCTTTGCGTGTCTGGTAGCCCACGTCGTTGCCTGCCATGTCATGCACCGCAAAAATGCCCATGGCGTAGCCGAATTTCTTCAGTGCAGCATCCACCTCGTATGGCATGGCGCCGTCTTCAACCAAAAAGTGCGCCTCGCGGGTGTAGTTGCGAAACAATGCGTTGCCAATGAACCCCGGGTAAATGCGTGCCAGTACCGAGATTTTGCCCATTCGGCGCCCCAGGTCCATCAAGGTGGCTATCACATCGGGTGCTGTCTGAGCGCCGCGAACCACCTCCAGCAAGCGCATCACATTCGCGGGGCTGAAAAAGTGCGCACCCACCACGTCTTGAGGACGTGAAGTGACTGCGGCGATCTGGTCCACATCCAGACCGGATGTGTTGGTGGCCAAAATTGCGCTGGGTTTGCACAGCGCATCGAGTTGGCGAAAAAGGCCCTGCTTCAGACCCATGTCTTCAAACACCGCCTCGATCACCATATCTGCGTCTTTGACTTCGGCCATTTCGAGTGAACCCACGATCAATGAAAGGCGCTGGTCCATTTCGGATGACGTTAACTTGCCTCGTTTCACGGTGATGGCGTAGTTGTCTTGGACGCGTTTCAACCCGTTTTCTAGCCCTGTTGCGCTCGCATCCAGCAGCGTGACGGGAATGCCCATATTAGCCAAGGACATGGCAATGCCCCCGCCCATGGTTCCCGCGCCGATGACTGCCACGCGTTGGATGGGGCGTAGCGGCGTGTCAGAGGAGATGTCGGGGATGTCTGCGGCCGCAGCCGCGGCAGTTTGGGCATGAGCCATCGCACGGGCGCGATCGACATCGCTGACGCTGAAAAAATCAAAATCGGACATGGGGCGTACTCGGGTTTATGGCTGCTGATTCAGGCCTGGTTGTCTTGGATTTTTTTGGCTTTGCCTTCGACAAATTCACGCAAGCGGGCTTCGGCTTCGGGTGGGCGTGCGCGTGCGGAATTCAGTTGTTCGACAAACAAGCCATCGTCATGCGTCATGTCGTGAATCCGAGGCAGCACATTGACGATCATCCAGTTGGTTTCCAGGCTGTTTTTGGCAATGCGGTGGGCCAGTTCTTTGGCTTTGCTCAGGGCTTCACCCGCTGGGGTCAGGTAGCGGATGACCTTTTCTTGCAAGCCTTCAGCGGCAGTCAAGAGCCGACCCGTCAGCATCATGTCCATCATCACCGTGGTTCCGACCACGCGCTGGATCCGCACCGTGCCGCCTCCACCCACAAAAATACCGCGCTGGCCTTCGGGCAGGCCAAACAGCGCTGATTCATCGCCAACGCGTACATGGGCTGCCGTAGCCAACTCCAGCCCTCCGCCGACGACAGTGCCGTGCAAGGCCGCCACAAACGGGATGGGGCCGCGGGCGATCAGGTCAAACACTTCGTGCCAGTTGTGGCGCTTGCGTTTGCGCGGCGGCTTGATCTGTCCGGTGGCGCGAGCCAGCGCTTCGGCCAAGTCCAATCCGGCACAAAAATTGGTGCCGTGACCAAACAGCACGGCCACATCGGCTTCTTCGTGCGCCCGCTGCACAGCTGCGCGCAGCGCATCGATCAGCGAATCGTTGATGCTGTTGCGTTTATCAGGCCGGTTCAGTCCGATCATGGCCACGTTGCCATCGAGTTCGTAGGTGATCAAAGGTTCGCTCATGAGAGAGTCCAAGGTTACAGTTCAAAAAATCAAAGGTCCAGCACCAGCCAAGGGCTTAAGGCGCCCGAACAGCAGACCATCATCCGGTCGTTGGCGGCTTTCTCAGTATCACTCAGTACCATGTCACGGTGGTCGGGTGTGCCTTCCATGACCCTGACTTCGCAGGTTCCGCATACGCCTTGTTGACAGGAAAAAGTGGGTTCTGCCCCGATGGCCAGTAAGCCCTCGAGTAGGGTCTGGCCGGGGGCGATGGTCAGTGTGCGCTGGCTGCGCGCTAGTGTCACGGTATAGCTGCCATCTGTGGCAGCGGCCTGCTGGGCTGCAAAGTACTCGCGATGCACCCGCTCAGGCGGCAATTCGGCCGTGGCTTTTTCGTATGCTGCCAGCATCGGAGCGGGTCCGCATGCGTAAACGTGCGCATTGGCGGGCAGTTCTTCTATGACCGTGTTCATATCCAGCATTTGGCCGCCAGGCTCTTGGTCAAAGCGCAGCAGAACCTCGCTTGCGGGCTGGCACTGGTAGCTGTCCAGTAGACTCAGAAAGCCTGCGTGCTCACGGGTGCGGGCAACGTAGTGCAAACGCCAGGGAGTGCCCAGAGTCTGCGAACGAGCGATCATGCTCAAAATGGGCGTGATGCCAATGCCCCCGGCGATGATCACGTTGAAGGGGGACGATTCGTCCATGGCAAACAGGTTGCGCGGCGTACCGATGGTCAGCACCGTGCCCGTGCGCAACTGCTCGTGCATGTAGCGCGAGCCGCCTCGGCTGTGCGCGTCCAGGTTCACGCCGATGCAGTAGCGGTGGGTTTCTTGCGGGTCATTGAGCAGCGAATAGCTGCGCCGCATGCCGCCTGGCAGGTGCAACTCGATGTGAGCCCCGGCCGTGAAGGCGGGCAAGTTGGTGGTGGCGTCCAGCGGCACCAGTTCAAAGCCCAGGATGTTGGAGGCTTCGTAGGTGGTGGCCCTTAGGCGGACCTGGAGGGTGTCGGTTTCGGTGGCAGTCACTGGGGTCAATGGGTGGTTCAAAGGTAGTCCAAAATTCACAAATCGATCACGCTGATCGGCTGAATCGCAACGCCGGTGGCCTCGGTCTGGGCGTGCTGGACCCAATCAGGTTGCCCGGCGTGAAAGATGAAGTGGTTCAAAAGCCGAGCCCATTTGGGATGGCGCTGGTAGTCGGCCAGGGGCAGGCCATGTTGAAAGAAGTCGCGTGAATCGCTGGGCAAAAAGATGCGCTGGTTTGCCTGGGCATCGCGCTGTAAGCCCTTGGGGTCACGCCCGGCGTGCACATCGTCGATGTCTTGCATCAGGCGGCGGCGCAGCATGGCAATGCCCCGGTCACTGGCCCCCAGGTTTTCTTGCGTGCGGTCGGCGATGCGGCCCTGTCCGACCCAAGCCACGATGTCCTGGTTGATCACATGGCTGGTGATCCAGCGCCCAGCGCTGTCTTTGATCGGGCTTGTCCAGCTGGGGATGCTGGTTTGCACATAAGGCTCTCGTTCGCGGGGCACTCGGATGAAGGACCAGGTCACGCTCAGGGTGTTCTCGTCGTCCACAGGCACACGCCACTCGAAGTGGTCGCCCAGAAAAAAACCATTGGGCCACAGACATACACGGCCGATCGTCCACAGCGGGTGCTGATCGTCGGTGTCTTCAGAGATGCGTTTGTAAATGAAGCCGTGCTCGAACTCTTCAAACGCCAGCTTCCGGTGCTGAGGCGCATAGCCGCCCTTAAAGCCCCTCAGGCGGCGGCTCCAGTTGGCGTGCATCCATTCAAAGTGCACCGGATCGATCGAGTTTTCCTGTGTCTGCAGCCAGTTGCAGGGGATGTAGGAAAACACCAGCTGCACAAAACCATGGGGCCAGTGAAAGGGTTCCCAGTCGGGCAACTCGGGTGCCGGCAAAGGCCCCATGTAGGCCCAGAGCAAACCGGCCAGCGGTTTGACCCCGTAGGCCTTGATTTGGATCTTGCATTGTTGACGGGCCCGCGGATCGGCCTGGTCTTCATAGGGCCGAGCCACGCATCGACCCTGGTCGTTGTATTGCCAGCCGTGGTAGTTGCAGCGGAGGCCATTCTCTTCAACAAAGCCATAGCTCAGATCGGCGCGGCGGTGCGCGCACTGGCGTTCCACCAGGCCGTATTGCCCGCTTAAGTCTTTGTAGAGCACCAGGTCTTCACCCATCAGGCGCAATGCCTTGACGGGGTTGCGCTCAAGCTCGTCGATGCCTGCCACCGGGTGCCAGTGGCGGCGCAGCACCTCGCCCATGGGGGTGCCAGGGCCGACCCGGGTCAGTTGCTGGTTTTTTTCGGCGCTGAGCATGTGCGTGGGTCTGCGCTTATTCGGGCTTGAAACCCGAGGTTTTGATGATGGGCTCCCAGGTGGCGAGTTCATAGCGCTGGGCCTTGGCCATCTCTTCGGCGTTGCGGTAGTGCGGCACCACCGACAGGCGCGTCATCAGGTAGTCCTTGACTTGCGGGTTGAGCAGAATCTTTTGCAGGGCCTGCTGCACGCGGGCGATCTCAGCGGGCGGTGTTTTGGCCGGTGCCCACATGGCGGTCCAGCCGTCCCCCGATGACACGGCAAAGCCCTGTTCGGCAAAAGTAGCAATCTCAGGCATCAGCTCCGAACGCTTGTCGCTGAAAATTCCGATCACCCGCAGCTTGCCGCTTTTTTGGTGTTTGATTAGCTCGTCCATCAATGAGATGCCCGAGGGTACATGGCCACCCAGCAAGTCGGTGATCATCGGTGGCGTACCTTTGTAGGGCGTCATAGGCAGTTCTATGCCCGCCACCTTTGCAAATTGCACGCCTAGAAAATGGTTCTGACCGCCCGTGCCCGGTGTGCCAAAGCTGGCTTTGCCGGGGTTGGCTTTGGCCCACTGAACGAATTCCTTGACATTTTTCACGCCTAAATCGGCGTTGACCGCCATGCCCAGTGGGTACGAAACCAGCCCGGCCACCGGCGCAAAGTCTCGCCAGATGTTCCATTTGAGTTGCGGGCCAAACACCAGCGTCTGGAAGGTCGGCGTGGCGTTCGGCGCGATCATGTAGGTCAGGCCGTCGGGGTTGGCGCCCATTAGCGCATCGGCCGCCAGACGGCCCCCCACGCCCACACGGCTTTCGATGATCACGGGCTGGCCCAACTGTTCGCGCAGTTTGTCGGCGATGTAACGGGCGATCGAGTCGGTACCCCCGCCCGGTGGCAAACCCATCAGGATGCGGATGGTCGGCTTGTCCTGCGCAGGGCTCATTGCAGGGGCCAGCAAGGCACTGCCCGACAGCAGCAGGTGACGCCTTGAAAGGCGTGAAAAGCCAGAATGGGGCATGCGTGTCTCCGGTTTGTGGGGCGTGTGGGGTGTCTGTTGTTCAGGTCATTGGTCCGCCAGCTTGCGCCAGTCGGTACCTGCGGGAAGTACGCCACCGACCGATTGGATGGCTGCGTAATTTAATTGCGGGTGATGAGCCAAGGTCGGGACTTTTCCTTCTTTGTACTCTTTGGCTGCCTTGATCAGCAATTGGCGCACGCGGATCACTGCACCATCGGCGGAGCACAATTGCTCATCGGTGCGGTCGTAGGTCGGGCCCTGGCTCAGGAACATCGCAAAGTCTTCGGTGCCCAGGTGCTGCGGAAAACCTGTCTTGTGACCACGCTTCATGATGTCGCGGTTTTGGCCCCAGTTGTCTTTTGCTTCCCCGGGCGGCAGGGGAGGAAAGTTCCACACATCCGGCGAAGCTGACATCACCGTCATGCCCAGTTCGCGGTTCGGGTTGTAGTGGACAAACCAGGCGCGGTGTGTCACATCGTCCACCGGGGTGGAGAAGAACACCGTGGTCGGGCCATGGGCGTCAGGCGGGCAGATGATGCCAAACCAGGGCATCACGAAGTTGTTGACGCGGGCATAGACTTTGTTATCGGGCAGGTTGCGCAGCGCGGCGTAGCGATAGCCGTAAGGGCGGTCTTCAAATTCGAGTTTGGGGGCCAGGGCCTTGGTCATCAGCAAGCGTTCATTGCCACCGCCTGCGGTCATTTGGGTGGTCGATTCGTGCAGCACGCCCACGTGCGAGGAGTCCATCGAGGCCTCTACACCCTGCACCCAGTTGGTGGGCACTTCCACACTGGTCACCGAGCGCTGGTGGGCGGGCAAATCGACAAACGGTAATTCTGGGAACGGTGGTGGTGTGTCGCCCGTACCCAGCCAGACCCAGACTATGCCGCCCCGGTCCACAGTGGTGTAGCGGTTGACGCGCACATGCTTGCAAAACTGCGCCTGGTCCCCAGCATGGTTGGGCGCTTCGGTCACTTCGCCTTTCACGTTGAATTTCCAGCCGTGGTACAGGCAGCGCAGGCCGTTGTCTTCATTGCGGCCCAGCGCCAGCGATGCCTTGCGGTGCGGGCACTGCTCGTCAATCACGCCGGCCGTGCCGTCGGTCACGCGAAAGGCGATGAAATTTTGGCCTAGCAGTCGGATGCGCACAGGCGCACCGTCGGCTTCAAGCTTGATTGAGGGTACGGCGGGCAGCCAGTAGTGCTGGCGGATCATTTCACCCATCGGGGCGCCGTTTTCTACGCGGGTCAACAGCTCATTGTCTACTTTGCTCAGGGCCATGGTGTGTGTTCCTCCAATAGAGCGGGTCAGCACTGTTCGTCGGTGCGGAAGGCTTTGCTGTACACGCGGCGGCAATTGCATTCGAAGATGTTTTTCTTTTGTTCGTCGGTCAGCCAGCTGATGCCTTCGATCACGGGCTTCATGTCGTCGTAATCCCGGCCCGTGAGCGGGTCGCGGGCACTGCCCGTGCCGGGTTTTTCGGTGCCGAACATCACGTTGTCGGTGCCTGCCACCTTAAGCAGCAGGTCCATCGCTTCTACGCTGTAGTTGCAGGTGTCGAAGTACAGTTTCTTGAGTTGCTCGTCAAAGGTTTCCTTCTCGCCCTTGCGCACATTCCATGAGCGAAAACGCCCCATTTGGTAGGGAATCGCACCCCCGCCGTGAGCCACCACGATCTTCAAATCGGGGAAAGTGTCGAAGGTCTTGGCACCCAGCAAGGAGATGATGGAGATGGTCTCTTCATTGAGGAACTTGAGCGTGTAGGACTCGCGCTCACTGCAGCTGCCGGCCGAATGGATGAGGCCTGGTACATCGAGTTCGACCATGGCGCGGTACAGCGGGTGCCAGTAGGTGTCGCCCATGCCAGGAGGATCCCCAAGGCCTTCAGTCGGATCGGGATTGATCAGGCAGCCGACAAAACCCAGCTCATTGACACAGCGGCGCAGTTCCGGAATCGCGCGCAACTCCAGCGGCTCGTCCATGAACTGCGGCAGACCGGCCACACCACGGAAACGGTCGGGTGCGATCTTGACAAATTCGGCGATCAGGCCGTTGCAGTGCTGCGACCACAGCTCGGTCACCTTGCCGGGCTTAACCGAATGCATCTGCAGGTAAGGCCGTGGCGAGATGAACTGGATGTCGGTGCCGACCGCATCCATGATCTTGAGCTGCTCTTCCACCACCTTGCGGATCGAGGCTTCGGGGATCTTGGGCAAGGTGTAGGGGTTGGCGCGGCCGCCAACCAGTTCCGCCATGAAACGGAAGCTCTCGGGCGGCATGTGTATGTGGGCGTGTGAGTCAATGATCATGGAGGAGGTCTTTCAATAAATTCAAAAAAAATGGCAGGGCTTCAGACCAGGATCAGGCCGAAGTCACAAAGGCGGTCACTTCAATTTGCAGCGCCATGCCGTGTTGCAGCGCGTGTTGCACGATGTGTCGGGCAGGGCGGTCTTGCGGGTCAGGAAAGCGTGCTGTCCATTCGGTGTTGATGGCATCGCGCACTGCGTTGTCATGCACCGTGATGTGCAGCTTGGCCACATGGGCCAGCGTGGCACCGCCTGCGGCCAGCAAGGCGTCCATGTTGGCGAAGGCCAGACGCACTTGCTCGGCTGGATCGGCGGGTAACTGGCCGGTGGCCGGGTCTTTGCCCGAAATGCCCGATGAGCAGAGGAGCGGACCGACGCGGGCACCCAGCGGGATGGGGGCGTTATGCCCGGCTCCGGGCACGTTGAGCGAACGCGGGGAAACGGTTGTCGATGTCATGGTGTTCCTGTCGGGGAGTCGAGGGCGCGGTGTGATCAGTGGTCGGCCGCGTCGCTGTCGAAGACGCTCATGGGCATGCGGGCCAGAAACTCTGAAAAGCCCGAAGAACCCGAGGGCACGTGCAGCAGCATGGCCTGCGCGGCAAGCAGTTCGTCGCCGTCTTGAATGGCGCGGGCAACTTGCAGGTGTTCTTTGAGCGATTTGCTGATTTGCGTTTTGGTCTGAAAGTCACGGATGCGGTAGCGCAGGATCTGGCGGCGCGCGTTTCGGATCAGTTCAGCCAGATAGGGGTTGCGGCTGCCCGCGTAAATGGTTTCGTGAAAATAGGTGTTGGCCATAGAGTATTCGGCCGAGCCGCCTTGCACGGCCGCGTCCTGGCAACGCTCTATCGCATTGTCGAGCTCCTTGCGCAGCGCTTCGTCTACCCGGCGGGCGGCCAGCTTGGCGCACAGGGCCTCGAGTTCGCCCACCGATTCCATGATGGCGCGCACCTGGCTGATGGACAGCCGGGACACGGTCACGCCCTGGCGTGGCGCAATACGCACCAGCTCCCGGGCGGCCAGCTGCTGCAGAGCTTCCCGCACTGGGGTGCGCGACACATTGAAACGCGTGGCCAGGGCCCGCTCGTCAAGCAGGGCACCGGGTGGCAGGTTGCCGCTTTCAATTTCTTCTTGCAGGACGTTGCGGATTTCGTTAGCCCGGCCACCGCGGGGGCGGCTGTCATCGTTGACCAGTGTGCAGTCCATGGTCAGGTCTTCGCCGGACGCGGTGATCTCGTTGGTATTCATGCTTCAAATTATGCAACAGATTGTTTGTGGTATGCAATAAATAAATTCATGGTGTTTGTGAGTTATGTCGTATTAAACCCGTGCGCAGGCAATGCTGTCCTGACCATATTTCGTATTTATAGGGAGGTAATAGGATTATTTTGGTATTCAGAAACTATTTTTGGTTTTATTTGCCTCGTGTTTTAGTGCTTGGTATAAACCCTTGAATTCCTGTAAATTGCCTTCTGGTGTATTGAATCAATAGTATTTGCATGCCAGAATGCAAATCAGTTGAGGCCATTGCTGCGCTGTGGTGCATCTGTCTGGCCCTGATTTGTCACAAGGTTTTCTGTCATGACCCATCCGCATCCACTTTCTGCTGCCGCTGTCTCGGGCCTGCGGGATGTGCAGCACATCATTCTTCCGCGCTCCATCGTGATCGTGGGCGCGTCTGCCGATCCACGTTCGTTTGGCGGTTTTGTGCAGGGCAATCTGGAGCGCTTTGGCTACAGCGGCGCCTTGCACTTGGTCAGCCGCAGCAGCGAAGAGATCAACGGTCGCACCTGTGTCAAAACGGTGGATGCGCTGCCCGAAGGCATCGATCTGGCCGTGCTAGCCATTCCCGAGTCGGGCGTGCTCGAAGCCGTCAAGGCGTTGGCGGCGCGGGGATGCAAGTCCGCGGTCCTGTTCGCCTCGGGCTATGCCGAGGCGGGCGAAGAAGGCCAGCACAAGCAAGCCGAGCTGGCCCGCGTGGCGCAAGAAGCGGGCATCTTGCTGGTCGGCCCCAATTGCATGGGCTTCACCAATTTGGCGGCGGGCATCCCGGTGACCTTTGAGCCCCTGACGGCACGCGCTCCAGAAACACGGCCTGGCGTGGGCGTGGTGGCCCAAAGCGGTTTCATGGCGGCCAACCTGCGCGATGCCTATCTGGGCCGGGGCTTACCGGTCACCACGGTGTTTTCCACGGGCAACGAAGTCTCGGTGTGCGTCGAGGATGTGCTGGCCGCATTGATCGGGGATTCGCAAACCCGCGTCATCTCTGTCTATGTCGAGCAGATCCGCCACCCGCATCTCTTTTTGCAACTTGCAGCTCAGGCACGCGCGGCGGCCAAACCACTTGTGCTGCTGATGCCTGGGCGCAGCGCCCGTGCCCGCGAGGCCGCCCAGTCGCACACCGGTGCACTGGCCGGGGACCACGCCACCGCCACCGCGCTCTTGCAGCGTGAGGCCGTCGTGGTGGTCGATTCGCTGGACGAATTACTCGACACAACCGCCGTGTTGCTGCGCTACCCGCAGCCGCCCGCAGGCGGCACCGCCTTCATGACCGGTTCAGGCGCGATGAAAAACATCGCGCTGGACTTTGCCGACGATCTGTGCCTGGACTTGCCAGAGTTGACCCCCGCCACGGTGGACCAGTTGACCGCTAAGTTGCCCGCCTATGCCGTGGCCGAAAACCCGCTGGACTACACCACCATTGGCATCCGCCAGCCCGGTCTGATTGGCGAGTTGCTGCTGACCATGTTGGACGACGCTCGCGTGGGTAGCATTGTGTTGGCGATTCCTGTTGGGCCTGTCATGGCACAGCGCGACAAGGCCGAACACATCGTACCCGCCATCGCCAAAGCCACCAAACCAGCGGTGCTGGTGCTGACCGGCGACAGCAGCCCGGTGGAACCGTTTTTCATGGAAGCGATTGCGGCCAGTGGCGTGCCGCTGTTCCGCTCAGCTGACCGGGCCTTGCGTGCGCTACGCCGTGTTGCGCATTACGGCGAAGCTTTGCAGCGTGCGGCCCGCGCACAGAGCACGGCAGCTCAGGCGATTCCACTGCCCGGCACGGTACCGCCCAACGGCATCTTTGCCGAATACCTTGGCAAAGCCTGGCTGGCGCAGGCCGGGCTGGCCGTGCCCCAAGGAGCGCTTGCCATCACCGCCGACGAAGCCGTGGCGGTGGCCAGCCGCATCGGTTTCCCGGTGGTGCTCAAGGCGCAAGCCTCTGCATTGCCACACAAGAGCGATGTGGGCGGTGTGCTGGTGGGCCTGGCCGACGAAGCCTCGTTGCGCGCGGGGTGGGACCAACTGTTTGCCAGCGTCAAACGCCACCGACCCGAGCTGGTGCTCGATGGTGCGCTGGTCGAAGCTATGGGCCCGCGTGGCCTGGAACTGGTGGTGGGTGCCAAACGCGATGCCGACTGGGGTCCTGTGGTGCTGGTGGGCTTGGGCGGCATCTGGATCGAAGCGCTCGAGGACGTGCGTCTGATCCCGGACGACATGGCCGAAGAAGACATTGTGGTCGAGCTGACCCGACTCAAGGCCGCGGTGGTGTTGCAAGGCATCCGTGGTGCGGCAGCGGTCGATCTACACGCCATCGCCCGCGTGGTGGCACAAGTGGGCGCGCAAATGCGTGCCAACCCCAACATCACCGAAATCGACATCAACCCGCTGGTGGCTTACCCGCTGGGCTCGGCCGTGCCGGTGCTGGCGCTGGACGCGCTGGTGGTGGCCAAGACCGATTCACATCTGCAGTGAGGACTGTCATGCAACTGCAATTCACCCCCGAACAAGAAGCCTTTCGCCTGGAAGTGCGCGCCTTCGTCAAGGCCCATTTGCCTGACGATATCCGCCGCAAAGTTGCGCTGGGCCTGCGTGTTGAGCACGCCGACTACGTGACCTGGTTCCGCATTTTGCAAGGGTGCGGCTGGCTCACACCCGGCTGGCCATTGCAGCATGGGGGGCCCGGCTGGGACCATGTGCAGCGTTACATCTTTGACGAAGAAACATTGCTGGGCGGTGCACCGCGCATCATTGCCAGTGGCATCCAGATGCTGGCCCCGGTGCTGCTGGCCTTTGGCACCGAAGCGCAAAAGCAGAAATACCTGCCCGACATCCTGAACAGCAACACCTGGTGGGCGCAGGGCTTTTCCGAGCCGGGTGCGGGCTCCGATCTGGCTGCGGTGCGCACCACCGCCGCGCTGGACCCCGACGGCAAGCACTTTGTCGTCAACGGCCACAAGGTCTGGACCTCCTATGCCCAATGGTCTTCGATGATGTTTGCCCTGGTCAAGACCGACCCGAATGCCGCCAAGCCGCAAGAAGGCATTTCGTTTTTGCTGATTGACATGCAGACACCGGGCCTGACGGTACGGCCGATCCGTATGCTCGAAGGCGGCAGCGACCTCAACGAGTGCTATTTGGACAATGTACGCGTGCCGGTCGAGAACTTGGTCGGCGAGCTGCACAAAGGCTGGTCCTACGGTAAATACCTGCTTGGCCATGAGCGTACCGGCATCGCGGGCATTGGCTCCTGCAAGCAACAACTGGCCCGCGCCCGGTCGCTGGCCGAGCAGCAAGGCCTGGGTGAAGACGTCCTGCTGCAAAACAAGCTGATGCAGTTTGAGGTGGAGTTGATGGCGCTCGAATTCACCGCTTTGCGCTTGCTCTGCGCCCACCAGCAAAGCAAAACGCCCGGGGTGGAAGCTTCGATGCTCAAGGTGCGCGGCACCGAACTGCGCCAGGCGATTTTTGAAACCCTGGTGGAGATTGCCGGACCTGATGCAGTGCCGTTCTCGGCCGAAGCCCAGTTTCTGGAGCACCTGGACGTTGCCGCGCAGGCCGACAGCCTGGCCACGCTGGCGGCCAATTGCCTGGATTCGCGCAAGCTCACGATTTATGGTGGCACCAACGAAGTGCAGCGTAATCTGATTGCCAAAGCCACCCTCGAGGCGTATTGAAAGACAGACATGGACTTCTCATTCAACGACGACCATATGGCTTTGCGCGAAGCGGTCAAGCGCTTTTGCGATGGTGAGTACCCCGTGGAACAACGTGGCAATGCCATCACCTCCGCGCAGCATACGCAGCGCCGTGCGGCCATGGCCGAACTCGGATTGTTGGGTTTGCCCTTCAGAGCCGAGGTTGGCGGAAGCGCACAGGGTTCGGTGGAAGTCATGCTGGTCTCTCAAGAGCTGGGTCACGCCTTGGGCGACGGCGCTTTTGTGGCGAGCACGGTGATGGCCGGTACTTTGATGACCCGACTGACCAGCGCTACACAACAAAAGCAGTGGATACCCCCACTGACCAATGGCCACAAGCAGATGGCAGTAGCGGTGTACGAAGCGGATATCCGCTACGAGTGGCAACAGACCACAACCGAATGCGTATTTTCAGAATCGGGCTGGACGCTCAATGGCCATAAGACTCAGGTGCTCCATGGCGACAGTGCCGATGCGCTGCTGGTGGTGGCACGGACATCCGGGGCTGTGGCTGATCGCCGCGGCCTGTCGGTGTTTTTGGTCGATGTCGCTGCGCCCGGGGTGACGGTTCAAGGTTTTGACACCTTGGACAACCGCCGCATCGCACATGTGACGTTCAAGGATGTGAAACTCGATGCAGACTGCTTGTTGGGAACGCACGATGGTCACACCACGCAAGCCGCTGAGGCTATTGAGGCGGCTTTGGATGCGGCTACGGCAGCACTTTGCGCCGAGGCCGTGGGTGCGGTTGAAGCATTGCTGGCCCATACTGCGGAACACCTGCGAACCCGGCAACAATTTGGCACACCGCTTGCGAAATTTCAGGTGCTACAGCACCGCGTGGCGGATATGGCCATGGCATTGGAACAGCTCAAATCCATGGCTTGTGCCGCCGCCATGGCGGTGCAAGCCAATGAGCCTAGACAGCGCCGTCGCCTGGTTTCGGCGGCCAAGGTGTTGGTCAGCCAAAAGGGCCGTGAGATCGGTTTGGCAGCGATTCAGATGCACGGTGCGATGGGGATGACCGACGAATGCCGCGTCGGTCACTACGCCAAACGCTTGTTGGTGATCGGTCAGACCCTGGGCGATGCCGCCTGGCATTTGAAACGCCTGCGAAACCTGTGAACAGTCACTTAGTCCGACATAACGATTGGAGATTCCACATGAAACGTCATACATTTTTCAAACTGCTTACCTTGATGGCCTTGAGTTTGAGCCTGGGTTTGCCAGCCCATTCGCAGGACAAAGCCCCTATCAAAATTTTGGTGGGCTTTCCGCCGGGAGGCTCAACCGACTTGGTGGCACGATTATTGGCAGAAAAAATGTCGGTGGTCCTCAAGCAACATATCATCGTAGACAACAAACCTGGCGCTGGTGGTCGCTTGGCTGCGCAAGCCCTCAAAGCCAGTGCCCCCGATGGTTTGACCTATATGGTTGCGCCCAATGCCACACCTGTTTTGCAGACCTTGCTGTACCCTGCAGAGGTGCTCAAGTACGACATGCTCAAAGATCTGGCGCCCGTGGCCGTGTTGGTGAGTTATCCCTTGGCGATCGCGGTCCATACACAGTCGGGCGTGAAAAACATCAAAGAATATGCGGCTTGGGTCAAGTCCAATCCCAAAGAGGGTTCATTTGGTACCGCAGGCGCTGGCGGGCATACCCACTTTTCGGGTTTGCAACTGGGGCATGCCATTGGACAGCCTTTGCAAGTGGTGCCTTACCGCGGCAACGGTCCTTTGGTAACAGATTTGTTGGGCGGTCAGGTACCCGCAGGCATCATGACCGCTGGCGATGTGTTGCAGCACCAAAAATCAGGGAAAGTTCGCGTGCTGGCGCAGTTCGGGACTAAGCGCTCGCCATTGATGCCCGATGTCCCCACGTTGATTGAGCAAGGTTTTAATCTGGACACCGGCGACGCTTGGACCGGCATGTGGGCCCCTGCCAAAACTCCTCAAGTCGAACTAGATCGTGTGCAAAACGCGATCAAGTATGTATTGGCTTTGCCTGAAGTGCGCGATCAGTTGATCAACAAAGCCACGCTAAATCCCGACTTCCGATCGGCGTCTGAGATGGATGTGTTGCAGCGCAAAGAGCTGTTGTATTGGGGCCCGATTATCAAAGAGTCCAATTTCAAGCCGGAATCCTGATTCCAAGCCGATGCGTTGATTGACCAGGGAATATTTATGAGTTTGAATGGAAAAGCGTGCATCGTGGGCGCCTATGAGCATCCGACCCGGTTGGCTGAAAATTTGTCTGTGGCGCGCTTGCATGCGGATGTGGCTAAGGGAGCGCTGGATGATGCGGGACTCACCAAGGATGACATCGACGGCTATTTTTGTGCAGGGGATGCCCCGGGACTAGGGGCCAACACCATCGCTGAATACCTGGGTCTCAAACTGCGCCATGTGGATTCCACAGAGTGTGGAGGCTCTGCACCCATCTTGCATGTGGCACACGCCGCCGAGGCCATTGCGGCAGGTCGTTGCAATATCGCATTGATCACTTTGGCCGGCCGCCCACGTGCACAAATGGCAGCCGCACAAGTTGCGGCCAAAGACAGCAAAGGTGTGCGACCTTCTTTGGCCTTGAAACCGCCTGACCCAGATGCGCCCGAACTGGCCTTTGAGTTGCCTTATGGGCCTGCCACACAAAACCTCTACGCGCTGGTGGCCAAACGCCATATGCATGAATTTGGCACGACCAGCGAACAATTGGCCTGGATCAAGGTGGCCGCCTCACACCATGCGCAGCACAACATGCAAGCCATGCTGCGCAGCGTGGTCACGGTCGAAGACGTGATCCACTCGCCCATGGTGAGCGACCCTCTGCACCGTTTGGATTGTTGCGTGATGAGCGATGGCGGAGGTGCCCTCATCATTGCACGACCTGAAGTTGCCCGAGAACTGTCGCGCCAAAATGGCCGGCCCTTGGTGATGGTGCGTGGCACGGGTGAAGCTCCCAAACACGGGATGGGCGGGCAGATTGATTTGACGTATTCCGCTGCAGCTTTTTCTGGCCCTTTGGCGTTTGCCGAAGCTGGCATCACACCGGCTGACATCCAATACGCCTCTTTGTACGACAGCTTCACTATCACCGTGCTGATGCAACTGGAAGACCTGGGCTTTTGCAAAAAAGGAGAAGGGGGCAAATTTGTTATGGATGGCAACCTGATTTCCGGCATTGGCAAACTGCCTTTCAACACCGATGGCGGGGGGCTGTGCAACAACCACCCGGCCAACCGGGGTGGCGTGACCAAGGTCATTGAAGCAGTGCGTCAACTGCGTGGCGAAGCACATCCTGCCGTGCAAGTGCCCAACTGCACGTGGGCCTTGGCCAATGGCATCGGTGGTGCTTTGGCTTCGCGCCACACGGCGGGCACCTTGATTTTGGAGAGGGTTTGACCATGAGAAAAATTGCATCCCCGCGTGTATTGCCCGAGTCTCTGCCATTTTGGACAGCAGCTGACGAAGGTCGTTACCTGCTCAAAAAATGCAGCAGCTGTGGCAAAACGCACCACTATCCTCGTGACATTTGCCCGTTTTGTCTGAGCGCCGAAACCTTTTGGCAAGACTCACCTGGAACAGGCGTGGTGTATTCGTTCAGCACCATGGGCAAAGACGAGGGTGCTTACACCTTGGCTTTTGTCACGCTCGACGAAGGCGTGACCGTCATGACCAATTTGGTCGATTGCGACCCTCAGCAGGTGCGCATCGGAGACAAGGTGCGTGTGGTTTTTCATTCGACCGAAGGTGGCCACGCTGTGCCCATGTTCAAACCCCTTTGAAGGTGACAGCATGACCACTGAACGCCAAGGCCCGCTGTCCCGTTTCACCATTTTGGATGCCACGCGGGTGCGCGCGGGTCCAACGGCCATCCGCACCTTTGCGGATCTAGGTGCCAGGGTGATCAAGTTGGAAATTCCGCCCGGAGCCCCTGGGGGCGACGACATGATCGGGGGGCGTGATCACAACCGGGCAGATTACGAGAACCTGCACCGCAACAAAGAAAGCCTGACGCTCAATATGAAAGAGCCTCAAGGCAAGGTCATCCTGGCGCAGTTGGTGAAAGAGGCCGATGTCTTTATTGAAAACTACCGCCCCGACGTGAAATACCGTTTGGGCATTGGCCCTGATGAGTTGCATCAGATCAATCCGCGCTTGATTTACGCCAGCATTTCAGGTTTTGGCCAAGATGGACCCTATGCCAACTGGCCGGGCTTTGACTCGATTGCGCAAGGCATGGGGGGGCTGATGAGCGTTACAGGCAAGCCCGGCGAAGGACCGATGCGTGCGGGCATTCCGATTGCGGATTTGTGTTCGGGACATTTCTGTGCTCAAGCCATCATGGCGGCGCTGTTGGAGCGCGAAGTCACGGGGGAGGGCCAATGGGTACACACCTCGCTGCTTGAAT
This sequence comes from Comamonadaceae bacterium, assembly GCA_947452785.1. GTDB lineage: Bacteria > Pseudomonadota > Gammaproteobacteria > Burkholderiales > Burkholderiaceae_C > Limnohabitans_A. Next base: position 28,756 of record CANGDZ010000014.1, read on the forward strand.
CGCAAATTGCCATGCTCGACTTCCAGGCCGCGCAATGGTTGATCGACCACAAAGTGCCCCATTCGACCGGCAATGAACATCCTTTGACTGTTCCGACGGGCGTCTTTGAAACCAGCGACGGTTACCTCAATCTGGCGGCCATTGGTCAGAGCATGTGGAAACGCTTGTGCTTGGCCCTGGACCTGCCGCACCTGATGGACGAGCCCGGCATGGGCTCCGATCCAGAGCGAGTGAAAAACCGAACCCGTGTGAATGCGTCGGTGGGCGCCGCATTCAAAACCCGCACCACGGCAGCATGGACCGATATCTTGCTCCAAGCCGGTGTGCCTTGCGGGCCGATCTACAACATCGACAAAATGTTTGAAGACCCTCAGGTGCAACACCTCGGGATGGCGCGCGCCATGCACCATCCGGAACTGGGAGACATCGAGGTGGTGGGTTTACCTATGCAGTTCTCTCGCCATCCGCGCGCGCAAGGCGTGATGAAAGCCGCGCCTCACCAAGGTGACCAGACCCACGCCATCTTGACTGGCCTGGGCTACAGTCCAGCGCAAATCTCGCAACTGCGCCAACAATTTGTCGTTTGACTCCGGTGTTCAAGCGTCCCTAGACGACCGCAAGAAAGATCTACCCATGGCCCAGCTCGTCGCTGCATTCGGTTCCTCTCACAGCATCATGCTGGTGTCTCAGCGCGAAGACTGGCAACATGGCTTCAAGCTTATCGACAAGAACAACCCGCATTACTATGACAAGCAAGGCCTGAAGACCGACTACAAAAGCTTGCTCGCTACTTTGCCGCCAGGCACCGAGGCCATGGTCACTGCCGAGAAAATGAGCGAACGCTTTGACGCCAGTCAGGTGGCGATGGATGCTCTGCATGAACGCATCGTCATCGCCAAGCTGGATGTGCTGCTGATCGTGGGTGATGACCAGACTGAGTTGTTTCGCACCAGCAACAACCCGGCCATGGCGATTTACTATGGCCCCACCATCCGCAACACCGCGCGTGAACCCGCTTCCCCGAGCGACCCTTGGCCTAAGACCGCTCGCATGTGGCGCCACGAACCCGAAGTGGACCGTGACTACCCAGTCCAAAATGATCTGGCCGAATGGCTGATCCGCCAATTGTGCGACCGAGACTTTGACATGACAGCGATGGACGGGCTAACGCCCGGCCAATCCGAAGGGCACGCCTTTCAGTTCGTCCACCGACGCCTGCTCAAAGGCCATGAATTGCCTGTCATTCCAGTGATCTTGAATACCTTTGACCCGCCCAACCAACCCACGCCTCGCCGATGCGTGGCGTTGGGTAATGCCTTGCGTGAGTTGATTGCGCTGTGGCCGCAAGATTTACGCGTGGGCGTGATAGCCTCTGGCGGCTTGAGTCATTTTGTGGTGGACGAAGAGTTGGATCGGCACGTGTTAACCGCTATCCGCAACAAAGACAGTGCGGCCTTGGCCGCTTTAGATCCACTGCGACTGCAGGCTGGCAGCTCGGAAATCCGCAACTGGCTGGTGGTGGGCGAGATGGCTAAAGACCTGGATCTGGAATGGGTCGAGTACGTGCCAGGTTACCGCACGCCTGCATTGACAGGGACGGGACTGGCTTTTGCCGCGTGGAAAACGGTGTACTGAATTCACCAGAGCTGGAGCTTGATCACAGCCCAAGGCAAGTCCAGGTCAGGGGCATGCATCATTCATTTCGCCGGGCCAATTGAATGCTGCGAACACGGCTGAGCAGGAAGCGCATCTGCGCAATTTCCTCACCATTCAGACAATCAAAGAACTCGCGCTCCGCTTGATCGACATTGGATTCACAACGGACCATCAAATGCCGTCCCTCGGAAGTCAAACTGACTTTGATGGTACGGCGGTTGGTCGGGTCTGTAGTGCGGGTGATGAATTGTTTGGCTTCCAGGTTCTTGATGAATTCCCCCATGGATTGGGCCGTCATATTGGCGCGCCGCGCCAGTTCGGCGGAGGACACCGGCTCGTGGTGAATGATCAAGTTCATCACCATGTACTGGCCCGCCGTTAAGCCATAGGGTTGCAGGCATTCGTCCAAGCGCCAGCGAACCAGTTGCTCGACCTGCTGAACATAGAAAAAAGCGCGTGCGGTGACAGACATGATGAGGAGGTTGTTGGTTTTAAAGCGACTTAAATGCTGTCGTCTGGCAGTGCCAGCAAACTGTCATTTCCAGATTCGATGCGCTTACACAATCCCTCCACAAGGGGCAGTTGGCGCTGAATCCAGACACGGGCCAGTTGGTATTTTCGTTGTCGCACGACCTCGTCGGCAAAACTGCAATGGGTCCCGTCGACGACAACGGCCGCGATATCGGCCCAATTCCACGCCAGGTACACAATGCCCAATGCGGTGAGCAGATCATATGCACCAGCGTTGACTTGTTCAGGGCTGGTTATTTGGTGTTGGTCGATCCAATTGAAAGTTTGATGCAGGCGCTCTAGCGCGTTCGCCAATGGGGTCACGAATTCTGCGAGTGCAGTATTTTTCTGGTGAGCATCGAGGAAGGCTCGAATCGATGACAAGAAATGCTGGCGTGCCCGTGCACCGTTGGCTGTCAGCTTGCGTTGCAGCAGGTCAACCGCCTGAATGCCATTGGCGCCCTCGTAGAGTTGGCCAATGCGCGCGTTGCGGACAATTTGCTCAAGACCATAATCTTGAATGTAGCCGTGCCCCCCCAATACTTGCTGGCAAGCGACTGCGGCCTCAAATCCGCGGTCAGTGAAAAACGCTTTCATGACCGGAGTGAGGACTTCCAGCAAGTCACTGGCGCGTTCTCGGTCCTTTTTGTCAGGAGCGTGCTCTGCTATCGATTGCCAAAGTGCGGCACGCATGGCGCTTGCCCGTGCGCCTTCCACGAATGATCGCGATTCGAGCAGCAAACGCCGTACGTCGGCGTGAACGATTATGGGATCGGCAGGTCGTTCGGGATAGCGAGGGTGGCCTTGTGCGCGGCCAGACAAGCGGTCTCTCGCGTAGGCGGCGGCGTTCTGGCAAGCGATTTCTGCATACCCTATGCCAGACATTGCTGTGCCGACCCGGGCATAGTTCATCAGCAGGAACATCGGCGCCATGTTGGCCGACGTGCCTGTATGCCGCACGTCTGCGATGCGCCATCCCACTGCATTGGTGAATTCCATCGCGCAAGTCGCATTGCCTTCGATACCCATTTTGTGCTCAATCGAAAGCGCTTTAACGCCATTGGGTGCTCCTACTTCACCGGTGATGGTGTCGACCATGCGCTTGGGCACCATGAACACATTTACCGAGGACAGACCTGAGGGTAGGCGACCTGTGGTGTCGGGGACTTTGGCCAAAACAATGTGCACGATGTTGTTCGTCAGGTCGTGCTCGCCGCCCGAAATGAAGATCTTGTTGCCTGTGATGCGCCAGGTGCCATCCGGTTGGGGTTCGGCCCGGGTGCTCAATTGGCGCAGGTCGGTGCCAGCCTGCGGCTCGGTCATGCACATGGTGGCTGTCCAATCGCCGTCAGACAGTCTCGGCACGACATGTTGCTGAATCCAGGGCTCGCCCAGAGTCGCTAGCATCCGAGCCGTCGGAGCACAAAAACTGTTGTACATCGAAAATGAGTGACCCGTCGATACGCGCAACTCGCTGATCGGCACCGACATCAGCGGTGGCAGGCCGGCGCCACCCAATGATTCCGCAAGACTCAAGCGGTGCCATCCGGCCGCACGGTAAGCCTCCCATGCCTGGGGGAAACCGTCAGGTGTAGACACTTGTCCGTTCGAGAAGCGCGCGCCATGAGCGTCGGCTTTCTGATTGATTGGATGCAAAACCTCCACATGAAAACGTGAAGCGGCATCGAGGACCTGCGATGTGAACTCCGGAGTCAACTCGGGAAATCCGGGCAGGTGGGTGTGCCGTTCGATTTTCAAAAGATCGTGCAGCACAAACTGCCAATCTTCGTGTGGGGCGCGGTAGGTGAGCATCGGTTGGGGGTGTGATTCAGGAAGATAGGTTCATCAGTGATTGCCCCGTTTCGGCAAGGCGCACCAGCAGCCCTGCGGGCTCGAAACGCTCTCCATGCGCTTCGCGCAGTGAACGCAGGCGTTGCACCACAGCCGACACGCCAATCACGTCAGCGTGGTACATCGGACCGCCTTTCCAATCTGGCCACCCGTACCCGAATTGCCAGACCAGGTCGATATCGCTGGGGCGCTCAACAATGCCTTCTTCGATCAACTTGGCCCCTTCATTGATCATGGGCAGGATCAACCTGTCGCAAATTTCGACGTCGCTCAGGGTGCGTCGTTCGATGTTGGCGACTTGAGAGGCCTGCTGGATCAAACCAGTGACTTCGGGGTCCACGATGGGGGTGCGTTTTCCGTTGTCATATCGGTAATAGCCTTTGCCGACCCTTTGGCCGATGCGGCCGCGTTCAAACAACTGCTCGATCAACCAGTCGGGTTGCCCCGCTCGTTTACGCGCGTGGTAGGTCAGAGCGATGCCGCCCGCCATGTCCTGCAGCTCGAATGTGCCCATGGGCAACCCAAACTCCCGCAACACGCGATCAATCTGTTGGGGCAGGGCGCCCTCCAGCAGCAGGCGCGCAGCCTCGCGCTCGCGTCTGATCATCAATCGGTTGCCAACAAACCCATCGCAAATGCCCACGGTAACAGCCACTTTGCCCAGTCGGGAGGCAAGCACCTTGGCTTGGCGCAATGTGTGTTCTGAGGTGTGGGGTGCACGCACCACTTCGATCAGTTTCATGACGTTGGCGGGGTTGAAGAAATGCAGCCCCACCACAGAGCCTGGACGCTGGGTAGCTGCAGCGATGTCGCCGACGTTCAAGGTCGACGTGTTCGTGGCCAATACAGCGTGAGGTGCAGCGATAGTGTCCAGCAATGCAAACAGCTTTTGCTTGAGCCCCATGTCTTCGAAGATGGCTTCGACAACCACGTCGGCACCGGCCGCGTCTTCCAAAGCGGTGCTGGTTTGCAACAGAGCCCAGCGCGCGGCATGACTGTGCGTGTCCAGTCTGCCGCGCTCGAGGTCTTTGCGCAGGGTCACTTCAATCCGATCTCGCCCTGCGGCGAGTGATTCAGGGACGCTGTCAATCAATTGCACACGTATCCCAGCAGCCATAAAAGCCAGTGCAATGCCTGTGCCCATATGGCCTGCGCCAATGACGGCCGCTTCCTGCATGGCCACGGCCCCATCGGCTGGCGTTTGTCCCACAGCTTGAATCGCCTGGAAGGTGTAGTGGCGGGCACGATCGGCCGCAGGTGTGGTGAAAGCGAGCGCATTTTTATCCCCTTCAGCAGGCAAGAATCGCAGGGTCACCGGATCGCCAATGCGTAAATTGTGAATGTCGGCGTCCACAACGGCTGTGGAAAGGCGAATACCTTCTTCGAGTTCGATGATTGCCGGAGCAGTTGGGCGCGCTGCGCGGCCCATGATGGTGTATGAATACACCGTGCCGCGACCGGACGCTTCACGCCATTGGGTTTCAGGGTGACCACACAGGGGGCAATGTTTTCGCGGGTAGTAATGGGAGCGGTCACACTGGGAGCAGTGTTTCACCATCAGCTTTCCTTTGTCGGTGGCTTCCCAGAAGGTTTCATCACCAGGGAAAACGACAGGGGCGGGCAAGAGGTACTTTGCTGAACTCATGGCTTTACTCCGCTTCGAGGATGATGGTGCCTGCGGCATGGGAGCCCGCAAGACTGCCGCCGGTTCCGTGTGCCAGAACCAGTGAATGGTCAGGGACTTGGACGGCAGGGTGTGCCTCGCCGCGGCATTGACGCACCGCTTCCAGTATCTTGGTCATACCTCCCTTGTTACCGGGATGGTTGTTGCACAATCCGCCTCCATCTGTATTGAAGGGGAGTTTGCCCACGCCGGAGATCAGATTTCCGTCGGCGACGAAGCGACCACCTTCTCCCTTTTTGCAGAAACCTAAATCTTCCAACTGGACGATCACGGTGATGGTGAAGCTGTCATACAAAGACGCATACCGAATGTCTTGCGGTTTCACGCCGGCCTCTGCGAAAGCCTTGGCCCCCGAATAAACACCTGCGGACCAAGTCAGATCCATGCGGCCAGCATCCGGGTGCTTGACGGCTTCACCGGCGCCCAATAACTTGACTCGCGGGCGGTTGAGTCGTTTGGCGATCTCTGGTCGTACCAGAACAACGGCGCCACCTCCATCGGTCATTACGCAGCAGTCGAGTCGGCGCAGAGGATCTGCCACAAAGGCTGAAGTCAATACATCGTCTACGGTGACCACTTGGCGGTGAAGTGCATTGGGGTTGTGCTGCGCATGGTGAGACGCGGCCACGCGCACCCAAGCCATTTGTTCTGAGGTCGTTCCAAATTCATGCATATGGCGTCGCGCCACCATGGCATACCCATACATGGGCATGGGTGGCACAGCCAGCTGAAAAGGGAGGTTGGGCATGGTGCTGCGATCGATGCCAGCCAGGCTGGTGCCTGCTCCCGCGGCAAGCGGCCGGTCAGCCATGGTGACCAACGCCACATTGCAGTGGCCTGCCGCAATCGCCTGAGCCGCGTGGCTGACATGCAGCAAATAGGCGGATCCACCGGATTCGGTGGTGTCGATGTGGCGTAGTCGGTTTAACCCTATGTATTCAGCCATGGTCAAACTGCCCAGGCCCGGCGCGTCAGCGCCGCAAAAGTAGCCATCGACATCGTCGAGTTTGAGTCCGGCGTCAGCCAAAGCTCCCAAGGCCACATCCGCATGCAATTGCGCAGTGGAAATACCGTCGGCACGCCGCAAGGGGTGCTCGTAAATACCGGCGATGTAGGCTTTTCCGTGAAGGCTCATGGTTTTGATGGGTGTGAGTCAGAATGCTAATGATAAGGTGACCTTAATTATTTTGGACACTCGATATAGATTAATTTATTAGGGAAAAACCTATGTATTTTCCAATTTCAAGATGATAAGGTTACCTTGTTGTTTGGGGACATTCCTTACCACCTGACTCATTGGCCATTGACCTTGAAACCTGACGCTTCATTCTTGCCCTTGCCCTTCTTGGCACGCGACATTGATCTGCAAGATTACGATGGCGGCGTGCTGCGGATGCGCAGCCGGATTCCTTTGGGAGCAGTTGCACCTCATCTTCCTGGTGTGCTGCGATCGCATGCGCAGCACAAAGCAATGCGGCCATGGTTGCTTCAGCGGCGCGCAGGTGATTGGGTAGCATTGAAATACGGTGAGGCCCAGCGCCAAATCGATGCCATCTCGCAATGGTTGTTGGCACAAGACCTTTCAGGCCGCTCCGTGATGGTGCTCAGTGGCAATTCGCTTGAACACGCGGTGTTTGAAATGGCGGCCATGCAATCGCGCTTGCCTTATGTGCCCGTCACGCCGGCTTACTCCCTTTTAAGTGGCGATCACGTTAAGTTGCGCGCCATGGTGGATCAAATCAATCCGGCTGTGTTGTTGGTGCAAAACGGCTGCGCTTTTCAGCGTGCACTGAATGCATTGGCGCTGGACAGGTGCATCGTTTTGCAGGTTGAAGATCCCGTGGCGCTTCCAAACAGTGCCATCTGGTCAGACGTGTTGCAAACGCAAGCGCAGTCATTGGTGCAGGCGTCCATCGACGCCATCCGGCATGACACCATTGCCAAGATATTGTTCACATCCGGCTCAACAGGTGTGCCCAAGGCCGTGCCGATCACTCAAAAAATGTTGTGCGCCACCATGGCGATGCATGCCGCCAACGTGGGGCGCAGCGATGACACGCCTGATTCTGTGCTTTTGGAATGGCTGCCTTGGAGTCATGTGGCGGGAGGTACGGCCATCTTCAACAGCGTGATCGAAGATGGCGGCACCATGTATCTGGATGATGGCCGTCCGATGCCCGGTGAATTCGAAAAAACATTGCGCAACTTGAAAGAAGTCTCGCCCACACGCTTCAGCAGTGTGCCCGTGGGTTTCACGATGCTGGCCGATGCGCTCGAAGCTGACGAAGAATTGGGGCAGAATTTTTTTCGCCAGTTGCGACGCCTGACTTCCTCGGGGGCCAAGTTGCCTGAGAGCATCTATCAGCGTTTGCAGCAACAGGCGGTTCGACACCTGGGTTATCGCATTCCTTTTGTGTCCAGTTATGGGTCGACGGAGACCTGTGCAGCGGCGACCACTGTCCACTGGCCATCAGAGCGTTCAGGGTTGGTCGGTTTGCCGCAGGTGGGCGTCGAGTTGAAACTGGTTCCTCTTCAAGATACCCGCTATGAAGTACTGGTGCGCGGCCCCTCCGTCATGGCGGGCTATCTCAACCGGCCCGAACTCAATCAAGAGGCCTTCGATGAAGAGGGCTACTACCGCATGGGTGATGCGGTGACCTTTGTCGACCGTCAGAACCCTTTTGAAGGACTGGCTTTTGCGGGCCGCGTGGCTGAGGAGTTCAAGCTGCAGTCCGGTATTTTTGTGCGTGTGGGCACGCTGCGGGTGGAGTTGATCAATGCAGCGGCTCCGCTGGTGGCGGATGCCGTGATCACAGGTGCGGACAGGCTCTGGGTCGGCGCGCTGCTTTGGCTGAACGTCAAGGCCTGTCAAGAACAGTTTGGCAAGTTGTCGCATGCAGAGTTGGCGAAAGACCCCCGTGTGCGCGCGGCGCTGGCGCAATCCATGCGTTCGCACAATGCACAGCATCAAGCCAGCAGCATGCAGATTCGCCGCTTGTTGATCATGACCAACCCGGCATCGATGGATGCCGGTGAAGTGACCGACAAGGGTTATGTGAATCAGCGTGCTGTCCTGGCGCTCCGTGCGCAAAGCGTCGATGCGCTTTATGCGGATGCATTGGATGCAGCGGTCATTCAGGTCGATAAAGAAGGCCTTTCAACAGAACAGGAAAGATGATGACCCGCAACGACAATGAAAAAATGCTTCAGATTCGCCACGAGGACGGCATTGCTTTCATCGGCTTGAATCGTCCTTCCAAGCGCAACGCCATCAACGATGCCCTCTTGGCTGAATTGGGTGAGTTTTTTACCGGCGAAACAGGCGAGACACGTGTTGTGGTGCTGCATGGCCTGGGGGAGCATTTTTGCGCTGGCCTGGATTTGCATGAGCTGATGGCCAAGCGCAGTCCTGACATCCTGGTGGGCATGCGACGCTCCCGCCGTTGGCACCAGGTATTTGATGCCATTCAGTTTGGTGAGCTGCCCGTTGTCAGCGTCTTGAAGGGCGGTGTGATCGGTGGTGGCCTCGAGCTCGCAGCCGCCACCCATGTGCGTGTGAGCGAGGCTTCCACATTCTTTCAATTGCCCGAGGGGCAACGCGGCATCTTTTTGGGCGGAGGTGGCTCCGTGCGGATTCCCCGCATCTTGGGCTCCGGACGTGTCGTGGAGATGATGCTCACGGGCCATGCTTTGACCGCGCAAGAGGGTTACAGCCTGGGGCTTTCGCACTACATGGTGGCCGATGGACAGGGGCTTGCCAAGGCGACGGAATTGGCCAAATCGATCGCATCGAATGCGCCAGCCACCAACTACGCCATCGTCAACGGAATCTCTCGTATTGGCGAGATGGGCATGGGCGAAGGCTTTTTCACAGAAACCATGGTCACCGTCATGACCAAGGCTGCGGGAGTTGGTTCTGCGCAGCGGATCACCGAATTCTTTGAGGGTCGTCGAAAACAGCGCGACGATCCATCCAGCAACCCCTAAAGACCGCTGTACTTTTTTCAGTCCCCCTAAGGAAAGGTCATCCTCTATGCTGACTTCAGAAGAAAACGAACTGCTTACACGGGTTTCCAAGGGTGCCCCCATGGGGCAGATGATGAAGCAACACTGGTGGATCCCAGTCGCCCGATCTGCCAATGTAGAGGTCGATGGCAAGCCTTTGCGCGTGCGTCTGTTTGGTGAAAATTACGTGGCTTTTCGTGCGACCAATGGCTCGGTCGGCTTCTTCAATGAAGCCTGTCCTCACCGCGGTGCATCCTTGGCCCTGGCGCGAAACGAAGACAATGCGTTACGCTGCATCTACCATGGTTGGAAATTCAGTGCTGAAGGCCAAACGGTGGCCGTACCAACACAGCCGAAAAATGAAGTTGAATACTGCAAGCATGTCCCGCTCAAACACTACCCGACGCGAGAGTCTGCAGGCATCATTTGGGTTTGGTTAGGGCAGGGAGAACAGGCACCATCCTTCCCCAAACTGCCGTTCATCGATTTGCCTGCAGAAAACATGGTGGTTTTCCGTCAAAAGGTAAATGCCAACTGGTTGCAGGCCGTCGAAACCACCATGGATTCTGCGCATCTGGGTGTGTTGCATCAGAGTTGGCTGGTGGGTTTTGGAGACATCGAATATTCGTCAGCCAATATGGCGCCGGTCTACCACGTTGCGCAAAAGCCCTATGGCTTTCGGTACGCGGCTGTCCGCGAAATGAAAGACCAACGCAACTACGTGCGCAATAACGCTTTCATCATGCCTTGGTATGGCATTGTTTCGCCTAACCAAACGGATGTGAAGGGCGGCTCCGCCTTCTTTTCAGTGCCGATTGATGACGAAAATATTTGGTACTGGCAGATCACTTACCGTACCGAAGAAAAGCTGATTCTCAATAAGACCCATCACTTCACAGATGCAGATTCTTGGCCGCCACTGCCACCTGGAACGCCCGATGAAAACTGGGGCCAAGATCGTGAAGCCATGAAGAATGGCCATTTCACTGGGTTCACTCAAATGCTGGGGACTGAGGATTTTGCCGTCATTCAGAGCATGGGTCCGATTCAGGATCGCACGTGCGAATACCTGGGTGCAGGCGATGGTGCTGTCCTCGCTGTACGCCGGTGTTTGACGACTGCTGTGCGCGATTTCATGAACGGCAAGATACCTGCAGTGGCAAAGCATGAAGACATTGACTACGCTTTGGCTGTGCCTGAATCCATGGTTGTAGACGGGACCAAAGACTGGCGTGCGATGCTGTGAGCATGGCCACTTCGTTGAACTTAATCAAGGAGACAAGGTGATGTATTTCAAATGTTTGAATTCAAGTCGCTGGGCTGTTTTGTCAGCGATGGCGATTGGCGCTATGTCCGCACATTCGGCGCCCAGTGAGCCTGTGCGGGGTGGCACCTTGGTTGTCCCCATCCATGTGGGTGAACCCGCCACCTACGACTGCCATGCGACCAATTCACCTGCCGTGATGTGGCGGGTCTCGCCACATTACTCCACCTTGCTCAAAGTCAATGCTGAGCGATCTCCTGAAGTCATGGGGGATTTGGCCAAAAGCTGGGCGGTCTCCACGGACAACCTGACCTATCGATTTAATTTGAATACCAACATCAAATTTCATGACGGCTCGGTGTTGACGAGCGCCGATGTCAAGGCCAGCTTTGACAGGATGCGCAATCCCCCTCAGGGCGTGGTATCCCTGCGTCAAGGCATGCTGGCTGACATTGCTTCGATTGATACGCCCGATCCTCAGACCGTGGTGTTCAAGTTCAGCAAGCCCAATGCGGCTGCGTTGCAATTGTTAGCCTCGCCGTTCGGCTGCGTTTATTCTGCAAAACTGTTGGGCAGCGATCCTTCTTATCCTGGGAAAAGGGTAATGGGGACTGGCCCATTCAAATTTGTGCGCCACACACCAGGTGCTGAATGGGTGGGGGAGCGTTTCGAGGACTATTTCGCGCAGGGGCGTCCCTATCTTGATGGATTTCGCATGCCCAGTGTGGCTCCGGTTTCTGCGACCAATGCCTTAATTTCCGGTCAAGTCAACTACACCATGCAAGGCCTCACCTCGGCCGAAGTCAGTCGCATCACTGCCGCACGCGGTGACAAGGTGGTAGTCGTGGGGGGCGCGAGTGCAACGGCCTTTTTGCCCTGGTTCGCCATGAATACCCAGCGCGATGCCTTGAAAGACGAGCGAGTCCGACGCGCTCTGAATCTCGCCTTAGATCGCTGGGGCAGTTCCAAGGCGATGGAGCAATTGACACCGATGTTCAAGGTGGGAGGTTTGGTTCGTCCGGGTTCGACGTTTGCGCGCTCTGATGCGGAACTGGCCAAGTTACCGGGTTTTGGCCGTAATGTGGATGCCGCTCGCAAGGAAGCACGCAGGTTGTTGGCGGCCGCAGGTGAAAAAAATCTGAAAATCACATTGGTCAATAACCGCGCATTCACATTCTTTGGTGTTTTTGTGGCGGATCAATTGCGTCAGGTTGGCGTCACTGTCGATCACCTGCCGCTGGATACACCGCAGGTAGCGGCGCGCCGAATTTCCGGTGATTACGATTTGATTTTTGACAGTCCAGTCGAGTACACCGACGATCCTTCTATTCAACTCTCGTACTTTGAACCTTTCAGTACCAATCGCGGAAATCTTGCGCGCGTGGGCGATCCGACTTTTGTGGACAAGTACCAGTCGCAATTGCGTGATCTGCATATCGATTCGCGCCGCAAGAAAGTGCAAGACTTGGAGGCTTATTTGATGGAAAAGAGCTACGTCATGCCCTTGTTTTGGCAGGTGCGCAAGCGTGTTCTGGACAGTCAACTGCGTGGATTAGGCGATCCGCCGTCCAACTACCTGAAGCTGGATTTGAGTGATCTTTGGCTCGAGACCGCCTCTCGAAAGTGATCCACTTCAGTGAAACTTGACTCCACCAGCCTGATGAAGCACTCCACGGCATCCAGTTTGGCGCAAGAGCCTTTGCTCACGGTGCGCGAATTGAGCGTCACTTTTTCCACGGATGAAGGGGATGTTCACGCGGTTCGCGGCCTTAGTTACGAGGTCAGAGCTGGGGAAATCCTGGCCATCGTTGGTGAGTCGGGGTCCGGCAAGTCGGTCAGTTCCTTGGCCGTCATGGGTTTGCTGCCCTCCAATGCGCAGATTCAGGCACAGGCGCTCAAGTTCGAACACCACGATCTGAGATCGATCGGCAAAGAGCAAATGCGGTCCTTGCGGGGCCGTGACATCGGTATGATTTTTCAGGATCCCATGACGGCTCTTAATCCGGTGATCACGGTGGGTGATCAGTTGATGGAACCTTTGATGCTGCATCTGGGCATGACGCGTCAACAGGCGGCGGTTCGCGCCCAAGAATTGTTAGCCTTGGTGGGTATATCGGATGTCCAGGCCCGTTTGGAACAGTATCCGCATCAATTTTCAGGCGGTATGCGTCAGCGTGTGATGATTGCCATCGGTTTGTCTTGCAATCCGCGCTTGCTGATCGCCGATGAGCCGACCACGGCCTTGGATGTGACCATCCAAGCGCAAATTCTGGAGTTGATGCAGGACCTCTGCCGTCGCTTGGGTATCGCACTGGTCATCATCACCCACAACTTGGGTATCGTTGCGAGGTATGCTGATCGTGTACTCGTCATGTACGGTGGGAGGATGCTGGAATGCGGTGCCACGGCAACCGTTCTGCAGCAACCGCGGCACATGTACACGGCAGGTTTGCTGTCGTCCGTGCCTAGCTTGGATACACCTTGGGTCGGACGATTGGCAGCTATCGAAGGCATACCGCCCAATCCCCGACTCATGCCCTCGGGCTGCGCTTTCCTTCCCCGCTGCCCCTTTGCAATTGAGGGGTGCACCCGCGAATTGACCGCATTGCAGACGGATGTGGGTAGCGTTTCAACTTGTATTCGCGCCTCAGAAATGGCAGACGGTACTCAACGTTGGCAGCCGACCCACTCCGAAGTTCACGCATCCCATGTATCCCATGGCAATGATTCCTCTGACAACCATCCCTTGGTGGAACTGCAGGCCCTAGAGAAGACATTCACGGTCAAGCGCGGCCTCTTTGGAAAGACTACCGAGGTCAAGGCTGTACGCGATATCACTTTGTGCATTGGACGGGGCGAAACCGTGGGCGTGGTCGGCGAGTCTGGATGCGGCAAGTCCACGCTGGGGCGTTTGCTTCTCCGCCTGGAAGAGCCGACGGCCGGCAAAATTCTTTTCCGTGGTCAAGACATCACCCATCTGGGGGATCAAAGCCTGCGGAATTTTCGGCAACAAGCGCAAGTGATTTTTCAGGATCCTTTTTCTTCCTTGAATCCGCGTCAAAGAATCATCGACATCATTTCCGAACCCATGAAGTTCCATGGGTTGGTCCAGGGCGATGCTGAAGCGCGGTCTGAATCCCATCGCTTGCTCAAGCTGGTAGGTCTGAGTCAAGACCATGCAGAAAGGTTTGCGCATCAGCTATCGGGTGGCCAACGTCAGCGCGTGGCCATCGCCAGAGCGCTGGCCATGCGTCCCGATTTCATCGTTTGCGATGAAGCCGTTTCTGCCTTGGACGTTTCCATCCAGGCGCAGGTTGTGAATCTCTTGAGTGATTTGCAAGCGCAGCTGAATTTATCGTATTTGTTTATCGGTCATGATTTGGCTGTGGTTCGGCAAATTGCCACTCGTGTGGTGGTGATGTATTTGGGTCGGATCGTGGAAATTGCCGATCGCGATGCGTTCTACAGCCACCCTCTGCATCCCTATTCTCAAGCGCTGATGTCGGTGATTCCCAGCGTCAGCGATGCGGGGGGGGGGCGGCGTGAAACGATAGCGATTCGCGGTGAGCCGCCCAGTCCGCTGGCGCCGCCTTCAGGTTGCGCCTATCGCACGCGTTGCAGTGATGCCATGCCGTCCTGCGCGCTGCAGACGCCGATCTTGAACGACATTGGCACCGGGCAACAAATCGCTTGCCTCCAATACCAGTGAGACCCGCCTGATGATCACGCTCTTATTAAAACGGCTATGGCAGTTCATCTTCACGCTGTGGGCGGTGGCGACACTGATTTTTTTCATGCTGCGAGTCCTTCCCGGCGATCCGGTGGAGTTCAAGTACCTCAGTGATGGGGGGTCGATGTCAGTGGAACAACTGCATGCGCAGAAAAAACGTTTTGGTTATGACAAATCAGTGCCAGAACAGTATGTGCAATGGATCGGGGGACTCACTCGCATGGACTTGGGCATTTCCGTTTGGAGTGAAAACCCCATCAAGGATGAAATTCGATCGCGTTTTGGCGTGACCCTGCAAATTGCCGTTGCTGCACTTTTGATTGGTGTGCTGCTGGCGATTCCGCTGGGGGTGGCTTCTGCGTTGACACGTGGCACATGGATTGACCAGGTGATCAGAGTGGTTACCGTCACTGGCCAGTCCATCCCGAGTTTTTGGATGGCGATGTTATTGATCCTTGCGCTGTTATCGACTACGGGCTGGATTCCTTCGATCCAAGAAGCCCGCTTCACAGAACAGCCGATGGAGTATCTGGCACAACTGTTTTTCCCAGCTTTGGTGGTGGGATGGCGCTTGTCGTCTGTGAATGCGCGCTTGCTTCGTTCTTCCCTGTTGGATGTACTGGGGCAGGACTATGTGCGCACAGCCCATGCCAAAGGTGTGCCCGCTGCTCGGGTGGTCTGGCGCCACGCACTGGGCAATGCCTTGCTGCCCACAGTCACCGTGATCGGCATCGAGTTTGCCGGTCTGTTGGGCGGACTGGTGGTGACTGAACAGGTTTTTAATATCAACGGCATCGGACGTCTTTTGATTCAAGCCATCAGCTACAACGATCTGGCCCTGATTCAGGGTTTGGTGATGCTGTTTGCGTTGATTTTCGTGACAGTGAACTTCGCAGTCGACATGGTTTACGCCATGCTGGATCCTCGCGTTCGAGCACACTGAGAAAGACGAATCATGTCCCAGATCGACTTGGCCATTCCACTTCCTCGCGCTCACCGTGGGTTGAGGGAATTTTGGCGTTTCAGCCGCAGGCAGCCTTTGGGGGCAGTCGCGCTGTTATTGATCTTGCTGATGCTGGTTGCGGCACTCTTTGGACCGCATCTGTCACCCTATGATCCGTTGGCAACGCGTTTTGATGCTGTGTTGCAGTCACCTGATTCCGTGCACTGGATGGGGACGGACAACTACGGTCGTGATATTTTTTCTCGGCTGGTGGAGGGCACTCGCTCTGCGTTATTTTTAGGCATCACCACCGCCTTGATCGGGGCTTGCATCGGAGGTGGCATTGGTGCAACCTCGGCTTATTTTGGCGGCAGGATCGACGTGTTCATTCAACGCCTGAATGACATCCTGTTGTCCATTCCTTTGATCGTTTCAGCCTTGGTGGTCGTGGCGGTGTTGGGGCGCCGTGAGGTTGCGGGCGTTGACATCAACCTCATGCTGGCCATCACCTTGCCCTACATTCCGGTGATGGCGCGTGTCATGCGCAGTGCAGCCCTGTCCATTCGTCATCTTCCCTATATTGAGGCGGCTCGTGCACTGGGTTTTTCGCACTGGCATGTCATCACCCGCCATCTTTTACCTAATTTGATTTCTCCCTGGTTGGTGATGATCAGCGCATTCACCGCGCAGACGATTCTGCTGGAGGCGTCGCTGTCATTTTTAGGCGTGGGGGTGCATGAGCCGACCCCCGCCTGGGGATTGATGCTGTCCAGCGTGAGCGTTGATGTTTTCATTAATGCCCCCTGGGTGATCCTGTTTCCTGGTCTGGCGATCAGTGTGACGGTATTTTCCTTCAGTCTTTTGGGAGATGCCTTGCGCGATGAGTTCGATCCTCGCAATAGCCACTGACCTGTTCATCCATCAACCACTGAAACACTATGGCCGACATTGTTCTGGGTATTGGTACTTCACACAGCCCGATTCTGATCCTCGAAGGTGATGAGTGGATTCACCGCGCACGTGATGACCGTCGCAACCCATCACTCTATACCCAGGAAGGGCGCAAGCTTTCATATGACGAACTCGTCAGCGAACGCGGAGAGCCTTTCGCCAAGGAATCGGATCCTGCAGTATTTCCTGCTCAGGCCCAGCAGGCTGAGCGCGCACTGGACCGACTGGAGGCGATGTTGGTGCAGGCCAAGCCCGACGTCGTCTTGGTTATCGGAGATGATCAGGACGAGCTTTTCGGGTTTGACAACATGCCCGCATTTGCGGTCTACACAGGCCAAGAAATCGTGATGAAGGAAATGCCCTTGCCTCATCCTCGGCTGACATGGACAGACAAAACGTTCTGGGCCGGTTATGGCATGGACATGCCCCATCGATTTGCGGGTTCACCGGCCTTGGCGCGAGACATGGTCAAAGGCTTAATTCGTCAAGGTGTGGATGTGGCCGTGAGCGATTCGATCCCTCATCCCTCCCAGCGTGCTTTCGGCCATGCCTATGGTTTCATTTACCAACGCCTCATGAAGCGCTTGCGCGTGCCGATGTTGCCCGTGCTTCTCAACACATATTTCCCTCCCAATAATCCCACTTCAGGGCGGTGTTTTCAAATTGGCACGGCCATTGCGCACGCCTTGGCCGCTTCACCTATAGACGCACGGGTGGCTGTCATTGCCTCGGGTGGATTGAGTCATTTTCTGTGCGAGGAGGCATTCGATCGCCAAGTGATCCAAGCGCTCAAAGCGCATGATTTTGGGATGCTCACCCAAATACCGCAGGAGGCACTGTGCTCAGGTACTTCGGAGACGCGTAACTGGATCACCTTGGCGGGTGCCATTACACATTTGAGCTGCACCTACGATGAATATATCCCTGTCTATCGGACACCTGCCGGAACTGGCATCGGTTTGGCCTTTGCCGCCTGGTCCTGATACAAACGCCTGATTATTTCCATTTCACAAGGACTGTCACATGATCATCGATTGCCACGGCCACGTAAGCCCACCCTCTGACCTCTGGGTCTACAAAGCCAATCTTTTGTCGCACCTCGGTGCCCACGGCAAACGGATGCCCCCCATCTCGGATGAAGACATTTTGCATTTCGCTAATCGCAAGGAAATGGGTCCTGCAGGCCACGTGGACATGCTTAAACGCGTGGGCACAGACTTGCAGATGCTGTCCCCACGTCCATTCCAGATGATGCACAGTGCTAAACCGAGTAAGTTGGTGCATTGGTTCACGGAAGAAACCAACAACATCATTGCCCGAACAGTTCAACTCATCCCCAATACCTTCGTCCCCATCGCAGGATTGCCACAGGCTGCAGGTGAACCGATTGAATCGGTTTTGCCGGAGCTGGAACGTTGCGTCAAGATGGGGTTTCGAGGTGTTTTGCTCAATCCTGATCCCTACGAAAACACCGGTACCGAAGCCCCTCCCCTAGGGGATCGCTATTGGTACCCGTTGTATGCCAAATTGTGCGAACTGGACATTCCCATGCACATCCATGCGACCGGGTCACATTCCCCGCGCAGCCCATACACCTTGCATTTCGTTAATGAAGAGTCCATTGCTGTCTATGGCTTGGTGCACTCCGATGTGTTCAAAGATTTTCCGACCCTTAAAGTCGTGTGTTCACATGGCGGGGGATCCATTCCATACCAAATTGGACGTTTCCAATCGAGCGCCGGTCGTCGGGGCTTGGACTTTTTGGATGGTATGCGCAATATTTACTTTGATACGGTGTTGTATTCCGAAGAAGCATTGCGGCTTCTGATCAAGACTGTGGGCGCAGACCGCTGCCTCTTTGGTTCTGAATGTCCAGGTGTTGGCTCAACGATCGATACGTCGACGGGGCGCACCCGCGATGACATCCGACCCCTCATTGCCGGTTTTGATTGGCTCAGTGCCGCAGACAAACAGTTGATTTTTGAAGACAACGCGCGAAAAGTTTTTCGCCTGTAGTTCTGAATCTTTTTCTTCAAATATGTAGGAATACCCATGAAAATCACTCGTTTCAACGAAGGTCGAATCGGCATTGTGGTTGATGACTCGCATCTGGTGGATGTGACCAGTTTGGTTGGGCAAGATGCCTCTGAATGGCCTGCTGTGGGCATGAATCGGGTGATCGCCCAAATCGAGACCTATCGGCCCCTGATCGAGCAGTCGTTGCAGTCATTGCCACGCATCTCCTTGGATCAAGTCGTGTTGCGTACACCGATCCCTTGGCCAAACAAAGTCATTGCCTATCCTGTCAATTACCATGATCACGGCAAAGAAATGCAGGCGGGTTACCGTGCCAATCACCAAGGCTTTTTTCTGAAGCCGCCTTCGTCTTTGTCCGGCGCGGGTGAGCCGATCCAGTTGCCGGTGGTTCCTGGCCGCGAAGTGCACCATGAGGCTGAACTGGGAATCATCATTGGCAAGGAATGTCGTGGAATTGAACGAGAAAATTGGAAAGAATTCGTTTTTGGTTATGCCTGTTTGCTCGACATGGTCGTGCGAGGCAAAGAGGAGCGCGTCTTTCGCAAAGCCTTTGACACCTTTTGCCCTGTCGGGCCTTGGATCACAACGGCCGATGAAGTCGGCGAGCCCACGGCTTTGGAGATGAAGCTGTGGGTCAATGGCGAGCTGAAGCAACACGCAAATACACGGGACCTGGTGCTCGACATCCCTGGCATGGTGCAAATGGCTGCTGCTGTGATGACCTTGTATCCAGGTGACATCATTGCAACTGGAACGCCAGCCGGCGTGGGGCCCGTGAAGGAAGGAGACACCATCCGCATTGTCATTGACCGCGTGGGTGAAATGAATGTGAAAGTCACGCAAGGCACCATGGGCCAAACCCCTGTGTTCGCTCAACCCTATACGCCAGACATCATCAAGCAGAAATGAACAGCATGAAAACACTTGAAGAACTTTATGTGGCCATTGAACATTTGAACATGGAAGGGGGGTGGCATCGTCGCCAACCCTCACTGTGGCCGCAGCCCAAAGCCAATTTCCTGCCAGCGCATTGGCGATATGCCGATGTGAAACCCATTCTTGAGGCCGCAGGCCACTTGGTGGATCACCACTTAGCCGAACGTCGCAACCTGACATTGACCAACCCATTGGAGGGCAATTGGTACTCGACTGTACGTACATTGGTGGCAGCCTATCAGTCAATCAAGCCAGGAGAGAACGCACTTTCACACCGCCACACGCCGAACGCACTCAGGATCATTTTGGAGGGGAAGGGGACCTACACGGTGGTCAATGGCACACGTGTCGAAATGCGTCCAGGTGACGTGTTGCTGACTCCCAGTTGGAACTGGCATTCCCATGAAGCTATTGGGCCAGACGAGTGTTTTTGGGTGGATGTTTTGGATGTCCCCTTGGTGCACCTCTTGGAGCCGATGTTCTTTGAACACCATCCAGAGCGTTGTGAGCCGGTCAAGGAAAATGTCGAATCTTCCCCGTTGGCTTTTCGTTGGGAAGATTCGGTGCGCCGACTCGATGCAGAAACGGTTTCCCCGGTGCACGGGACGGCAGAATATGAAATAGAACTGGGTTCTCCTGCCATGAAGACCATTGGCATTCATGTGCAGCGCATGAGTGCGGGCTTCCAATCTCATGTTCATCAGAGCACAGCGAATGCCGTGCTGACGGTCCTGGAGGGCTCTGGGACCAGCCGCATCGGTGACCAAGAGATTTCGTGGTCGAAAGGCGATGTCATCGCAGTGCCTGGCTGGCAAGCTTATCAACACCATGTGCGCGAAAGCACCCACATGGTGCGCGTGAGCGATGAACCCGTCATGCGGGCTTTCGACTTTCTGCGTTCACGCTGAAACCAGGAGACCGTCATGTCAACATTCAATTTCCTTCTGAGCCGCCGACGTCTGAATGCCGTCTTCACAGCGCTGTCGCTGATCGTGCTTTTTTGCCAGGCTTATGCGCAGGATGTATATCCTTCGGAGCGCTCGATCCGCATCGTCACACCCTATGAGCCTGGCAGCTTGGTGGATGTCACCACTCGTCTCGTGGCGGATGGTCTCAGGTCCGAGTTGGGTCAGAATGTGGTCGTTGAGAACCGAACTGGCGGCATGGGGATGATCGCCATGACGGCGCTTCTCAGTGCACCCGCTGACGGCTATACCCTGCTGACGGATACACCCGCGTCGGCGATCAACCCGACGCTTCATAAAGTCAAGTACAACCCCAAGACCGACATCGCGCCCATCGCACAGTTCATGCGTCTGCCATTTGCCATTGGCGTGCATCCTTCTTTGGCCGTTCGAACTGCTGCTGATTTGGTCGCGTATGCACGTAAAAATCCCGGTTCGATCGATATGGCTGTCGCGGGCACTTCAACCCGATTGGCTGGAGAATTGTTCTCTATCCAAAACGGTATCAAGTTCAATCCCATACCCTACAAGGGTGCAGCGCCCGCCATGCTGTCGGTCCTCAAAAACGAGACGCAGTTGATTTTTCTGGATGCTGGCAATTTGGTGCCTCACATCGCGGGTGGAAAGATGAATGGACTCTTGGTGACATCGGATCAACGCTTTGTAGCTTTAAAAGATGTCCCCACTGCGAAGGAGGCAGGCTTCCCGGCTTTTGACGTGAGCACCTGGTTTGGCATGTTTGCTCGGGCGGAAGTTCCGCAGGAGGTGCAAGACAAGCTGAATGCGGCTGTGCGTAAGGTGATGCTGTCGCCCAAGTTAGAGGAATACCTAAAGCAGCGCGGCGCCATGGCGTCCAGCATGACCACACCTCAATTCAAGGGATTTTTCAACCGCGAAGTGGACACTTGGGCGGAAGTGATTCGCAAAGCGGACATCAAAGCGGAGTGATCCGCATTAACCAACAAAGGAGAACACCATGCATGTTTTGATAGCTGGTGGAGGCATTGGAGGATTGGCTGCGGCGGCAGCCTTGCTGCTCAAAGGGATCGACGTGGATGTTTATGAGCAGGCCGAGGATCTTAAAGAGGTCGGTGCGGGCATCCAGATCAGCCCGAACGGCAATCGTGTGTTGGATGCCTTGGGTGTTTTTCAGAACCTCAAGGCCTTGTCCTGCGATCCTGAACGCAAAGAGTTTCGTCTCTGGAACACTGGACGTCCCTGGCCCATGTTCAGCCTGGGCAAGGCTGTGGTCGAAAAATATGGGTATCCCTATTTGACGGTTTACCGCCCTGATTTGCATGGCGCTTTGGCGCAGCGGGTGCGCGAACTCAAGCCGGATGCGATTCATTTGGGCTGTCCCGCCGCAGGATTGAATCAAGACTACAACGGGGTCCAACTGGTGCTTAAAGAGGGCCGTACTCTCCGTGGGGATGCGCTGATTGGCGCTGATGGCGTACGCTCTGTTGTGCGCAACACCTTGTGGGGCCCCACCAATCCAGAGTTCACGGGCATGGTCACTTGGCGCAGCTTGATTCCCATGGAGTTGCTGCCCACCCATATGCAGGTTTCGGTAGGTTCGACTTGGATTGGTCCAGGTGGACACGTGGTCACTTACCCACTGCACAAGTCGAAGATCATGAATTTTGTGGCGACTATCGAAGGTCGCACCTGGAACCACAGCGGCGGCAGCGCTCCCGGCACCACCGAGGAATGTTTGAGTGACTTCGCAGGCTGGCATGAGGATGTGCTCACCATGATTCGCCTGTCTCCCAGCTTGCTCAAATGGGCCTTGGCCAGCCGCGAACCGATCGCGCAGTGGACCCAAGGCCGCGTCAGCTTGTTGGGTGATGCTGCGCATGCGACGCTTCCTTTTCTGGCCCAAGGGGCTGTGCATTCCATTGAGGATGGATGGGTGCTTGCGCGCTGCTTGGAGGGCATCGCGCCGGCGAAAGTCCCTGAGGCGCTGCAGCGTTACGAGAAAGCTCGCGTTGAGCGGACAAGTCGCATGGTACGCGGAGCCACAGCAAACACAGAACGTTTCCACAGCAAAGAATTGGCGACTGAAGAGCGTGCAGAAAAGTATTTGCAACTGGAATGGAGCCAGAGCCCTATCTTTGAGCGTTATGACTGGCTCTATCGCTACGATGCGGTCACGGTACCTGTTTAAATCATGAGTGCCTCCAACGGTGTTGTTTTGGTCAGCGAAGTCGGTCCTCGCGACGGACTTCAATCGATCGCGAGGACCATGTCCACGCAGAACAAGTGTCACTGGATCCGTGACTTGCATGCGGCTGGTTTGCGCGAAATCGAAGTCGGCTCATTTGTTCCTGCATCGCTGTTACCGCAGATGGCGGATGTGAAAGAAGTCGTTCAACACGCCTTGAGCTTGCCTGGTTTGCAAGTGGCGGTATTGGTGCCCAATTTACGGGGCGCTTTAGCCGCCTTTGAAGCAGGCGTTCACAAGATCACCTTGCCAGTGTCGGTCACAGAGGCGCATTCGCTCGCGAATGTCCGCAAGACCCGCGAACAAGTAATCGACGAATTGCGCGCCATCGTGGCGGTCAAACGCGAGCGCTTTCCGACCGTCATGGTGGAAGCGGGACTGTCGGTGGCATTTGGATGCACGCTCGCCGGACGGGTCGAGGAAGCCGAAACCTTGCGCATGTCCGAACTTGCGGCGGCCACAGGAGTCGATGAGGTGGGTCTTTCAGACACCAGTGGTTATGCCCAACCTCGCCAGGTGTATCGGCTCTTCAGGGCCTTGCAGTCGATGCTGGGCGATCGATGTGGTGGCGCACATTTTCACAATACCCGAGGCCAAGGTTTAGCCAATGTGGTGGCGGCATTGGATGCCGGTGTGACCACATTCGATGCAAGCCAAGGCGGTCTAGGAGGCTGCCCCTATGCCCCGGGCGCCAGTGGCAATATTGTGACTGAAGACCTGGTTTTCTTGCTGGAGAGCATGGGTTACGACACGGGGATTGACCTGTTGCGAATGGCCGATGCAAGAGCGAGCCTGCAAGCGGGTTTGGTCGGCGAGCCGCTGTATGGCATGGTGCCTGAGGCCGGTCTCCCCAAGGATTTTCGTTATGCCCGTGAGTGCGGTGCTTTATGACGTCCCAAGGGTGCTTAAGCTGCGCGCAGCTCACATACTGGTTGTCATCCCATGAATGAACTCCGATTGCCTCTTGAAGGTATCCGTGTCCTTGAATTTACCCATATGGTGATGGGACCCACTTGTGGAATGATCCTGGCCGACCTGGGCGCTGAAGTCATCAAGGTAGAACCTTTGCAAGGTGATTCCACGCGTCACTTGTTGGGTTCAGGCATGGGATTTTTTCCGGCTTTCAACCGCAACAAAAAGAGCATTGCGATCAACGTTCAGAGCGAAGAGGGGCGCGAGATTGTTCGCCGTCTTGTTGCTACGGTGGATGTGTTCAGTGAGAACTTCAAAAATGGGACCATGCACAAGCTTGGATTGGACTACGACACGCTCAAAAAGCTCAATGAAAAACTGATCTATGTCTCTCACAAGGGCTTCTTGCCAGGACCTTACGAACACCGTACGGCGCTGGACGAAGTCGTGCAGATGATGGGAGGCCTGGCTTACATGACTGGCCCGGAGGGGCGGCCCTTGCGCGCAGGTGCTTCTGTCAATGACATCATGGGCGGTATGTTCGGAGCCATTGGTGTGATGGCCGCGTTGCGCGCTCGTGAACATACCGGCCAAGGTCAAGAAGTTTTGTCAGCGTTGTATGAAAACAATGTGTTTCTCATGGCTTCGCACATGATGCAGTTTTCCATGACGGGTAAGCCGGCGGCACCGATGCCCAGTCGCATTTCGGCTTGGGGTATCTACGACGTGTTCACTGTTGCCCATGGAGAACAGATTTTCCTGGCGGTGGTTTCCGACACTCAATGGGCTGTCTTTTGCGAACGTTTCAACTTCCAAGATCTTGCCCATGATCAACGCTTGGCGACCAATAATTTGCGCGTGACCGCACGCGAATGGATGATGCCCTTGCTGCGTGAGCGTTTGTCGGGTTGGACTGCATCAGAATTAAGTTCTGCTTTCGAGCTTGCCGGGTTGCCCTATTCACCTATTCGAGCGCCGCACGAGTTGTTTGACGATCCGCACTTGAAGTCGACAGGCGGCCTGGCTGAAATCGATCTTCCGGATGGACGTCAAGTCAGCACACCTTTGCTGCCGATCAAGATCAATGGCGCACGGCTGCCCGTGCGCCATGGCCCCCCGAAATTGGGCAGTGACACCGACGAAGTGCTTGCGAGCCTTGGCTTGAATCCGAATGACATCGCGCATGCCCGTGCAGCCGGTGTCGTGAGATAAAACGATTAACTGAAAAAGGAATTGACCGACATGACCGACCCCCAAGTTCAACGCCTACGTCGTCTGGATGTCTGTGCCGTCTCAGATGCTCTCGATAAACTTCAACTGACTGGTGTGGTGACGGGCTTACCCCAGCGCAGCAGCGCGCCCGGAGGGATGAGTCGCATCGCTGGTCGCGCTGTGACCATGAAGGTGGGCCCCGGCACCCCGCCCCCGGGTCCTCCCAAGCACCTGGGGTGCACCGCCATCGAAGCGTCAGGCGCTGACAATGTGATCGTGGTCGAACAACGCTCCGGCGTGGAAGCCGGTTGTTGGGGTGGCTTGCTGACGCTGGGAGCCAAGGTGCGCGGCGTGGCGGGTGTGGTGGCCGATGGCCCGCTGCGCGATGTGGACGAAGCCATAGCCTATGAATTCCCGATCTACAGCCGCAGCCTGACCTCACGCACGGCCCGCACGCGTGTGGTGGAGTTGGGCACGCAGGTGCCCGTCAACATTGGCGCAGCAGTCGGTGGCGAGGTGGTCGTCAACCCGGGTGATTACGTCTTGGCCGACCGCAGCGCGGTGATTTTCATTTCACCCGACAACATCGAAAGCGTGCTGCAAGTGGCCGAGATGATCGTGGCCAAAGAAGCGGCCATGGCCAAAGCCATTTTGTCAGGCACCCCGATCGGTGCGGTCATGGGTGGCAATTACGAACATATGTTGGAGAACTGATGATGACAACCCAAGACCCGAATGTGGCTCGCGCCGCACAACTGGACACCGCCACCTTGTCGGATGCGCTCGACAAACTGGGCATCATGGGCCAGTGTTACAAAGTCAAGCCGCGAGATACCGATTTTCGCATGACTGGCCGTGCTTGGACACTCAAATACGGTCCTGCAGGTAAACCTTGCGGAACGGTGGGTGATTACATCGATGATGTGGCGCCAGGTAGCGTGATCGTGCTCGATAACAATGGCCGTGACGACTGCACTGTTTGGGGCGACATTCTGACCGAAATAGCACACCGCCGTGGCATTGCTGGTACGGTGATCAATGGCATCAACCGCGACACCCATCTTTGCTTGACACTGGGTTATCCGATTTTTTCCAAGGACAACTGGATGCGTACGGGTAAAGACCGTGTTCAAGTTGAGGCTACAGGCATTCCGGTCAACATCGGAGATGCCCGCGTGGCCCCAGGGGACATTTTGAAGGGGGACACCGATGGTGTAGTTGTGATTCCCAAAGAGCACGAAGATGAAGTGCTTAAAGTCGCCGAAGAGATTGAAGCGGCTGAAAACCAGATTCGCGCTGCTGCGCGCAGTGGCATGCGATTGGATGAAGCGCGTAAGCAATTCAAATACCACCATTTGCAAACACGGAGCGAGAAATGAACACAGTCAACCCCGCACTGACCACCCGAACCGGCGTTCCGCGTCTGAGTGCCGAACTAATTGCGCATGCACGCACCCTGCCCACGGCCACGCTGCATGAGGCTGGCAAAAAAATCGGTGCATTGCCCTCGGCCATCAAGCCGGTTTACAGCGCCTTCAAAACCTGCGGCCAGGCACTCACTGTGCATTCTCCGGGGGGCGACAACCTGTGGCTGCATCGTGCACTGGCCATTTCGCAACCGGGGGATGTGATGGTGGTGTATGCCAGCGGCGCTTACGAACATGGTTACTGGGGAGAGATCATGGGCACCATGGCGCAAACCCGAGGTCTGGCTGGTTTGGTGATAGATGCCTGTGTGCGAGACGGTGCACTGATCGCTGAGATGGGTTTCCCGGTCTTCTCGCGCGGCTTATGCATTCGCGGTACGGGCAAAGACTTTGGCGCCACCGGTTGGATCAACAATCCGGTGATGATCGGCGACATCATTGTTCACGCCGGTGATTTGGTCGTTGGTGATGGCGATGGTGTCGTGGTGATCCCGCAGGCTCAAGCCGCGGACGTGGTGGCAGCGGGTGTACGCCGAGAAAAAGAGGAAGCTCTGATTTGCCAACGCTTGTTGAAGGGCGAAACAACCATGGCCGTCTACGGTTGGGCTTAGGCTGATCACAACGGCTTCTTAAGAAGTAGGATTAATTTCCAAAGCTTATTTTAGAATTGAACATGTTTATTTAGCGTGTGGCTAATGCTTCCTTGAACACCTGTAAATCCAAGCGCAAACATTTGTGCTTCTGAGGGGGCAGGGGTGTGTTGGTGCAGCACTTAACGGCAATGTATTTAATGACTAATATGCATCGTTAGGGATTCAGTTGGGGGAAGAAGTTGATATTTTGCAAAGTATTGCTTAAAATTTAGGCAAAACTTTTGTTAGGGTTAAGTATGAAAACGCCACCTTTTTCCCCCGGGTTACCGCAAAATAATTCTGCCAAAAAGCTCCGAAGCGAAATTCGCCGGCGCTTGGTAATCTTGGCGCAGTGCGGGCTTATCAAGAGGCCAAAATCTTGAGTTGTGGTGCAAAAACTCGTTCAGGTGCTCCCTGTCTGAAGCCCGCGCTAGCAGGGCGTAAACGCTGCCGACTGCACGGTGGCCTATCGCTTTCGGGTTCAGATCATCCAAATTTCCAGCATGGGCGCTGCACTAAACAGGCCCGGGCGGATGCCGTTGCGATGTCAGCTCACCTCAAGTGCTTGGAGCAACTTGCAATTCAGCTCGGAATGATCGATCCGAAGAGCAGGTAACTAATATGGTGTTTGGCCGTTTTTGACGTGGCCAGAGCGCCATATTTCGCTACCCCTTGGAAAGTAGTTGCAACTCTATCTGCTGCAGTTCAAACGCCGTCAGCTTTAAGAAGAGAGTCAATATAGGCCTCGCGATCATCCCACTCACCGTTTTCTCCCCAGTACCAATTCTCGCTGCCGGGTTGTCCAAAGGGGCTCTCAAAGCCTTGTTTGATTTGTTTGCCAAGTACCAGAGATTTTGCAAAATTTTGCAATCCATATGATTTAAGAACACCCTCTACTCCGATGTAGCCAAGTGGACGAGTAGTTCCGACATAGAACTCGCTTGTTAAATCTGGGTCAGTTATTTTGCTGAAAATTGTCCATTCCCTTCTAAATCCACTTGTGCTCATTCTGTCGCCTGAGTAGTGCTTGCATACATGGAACCATAAACCGAATGCATCACTTGGAAGAATCCAATATGTGACCTGCCCCCTCAGGCCGTACCAATCAAATGGAAGTAGTCCGAGGGTTCAAGGTTAATCCAAAACTTGAGGGTTGAGATTTGCAGCGGCATTGGACTCGATCCTTTGCTGCTGCGCGAACTGAGCCGGGGGAATCCGACCCAGGC
>CANGDZ010000015.1 GCA_947452785.1 Comamonadaceae bacterium
GGCCATGGCCACTGCAGGGTTGAAGTTGCGCGCGGTAAAGCGGAACTGCAAGTTGCCCGAGGTGTCCGCACGCCAGGCCTTAACCAAAGACACATCGGGCACCAAAGCGCGCTCCATGATGTAGGTCTCGCCGTCAAACTCACGCGTTTCTTTGCCCTCGGCCACCAAGGTGCCGACACCGGTTTTGGTGAAGAAGGCCGGAATACCCGCGCCGCCTGCACGCAGCTTTTCTGCCAGCGTGCCTTGAGGTGTGAACTCCAAGGCCAACTCGCCCGCCAGGTACTGGCGCTCAAACTCCTTGTTCTCGCCCACGTAGGACGAAATCATTTTGGTGATTTGACGTGTTTCCAGCAACAGGCCCAGCCCAAAGCCATCCACGCCGGCATTGTTGGAAATGGCGGTCAGGTTTTTCACACCCGAGTCGCGCAAGGCGCCGATCAAGGCCTCGGGGATGCCGCACAGGCCAAAGCCGCCCACGCCAAACAGCTGGCCGTCGGCCACGATGTCCTGCAAGGCTGCCGCTGCAGAAGGGTAAATCTTGTTCACAGGTAGCTCCTGAAAAATGAATCAATGAAGTCAACGATACTACGTATTGAACTACGTAGTATTTCGTAAAGGGCAAACCCGCGCTTGAGCGCTTGAGCCCTGCCCCAGAATTGCCGCACCATGACCGAGATTGACTACAAATTGGCCTTCGAGTTGGCCCCTATTGGCATGGTGCTGTCACGCAACCGCACCATGGTCGATTGCAATGAACGTGTTTGCGACATGTTTGGCGCCAGCCGTGAGCAGCTCATTGGCCAGACCTTTCAACAGCTTTACCCCAGCGTCGACGAATACGAGCGCACCGGCCAGCGCATCGCGCCGATCTTGAATGCCAACGGTGTGTACGCCGACGACCGGGTGATGAAACGGGTCGACGGCCGCTTCAAGGGTGAAACCTTTTGGTGCCATGTAACCGGCCGCGCCCTGAACCGCCAGGCCCCGCATGAGGCCGGCATCTGGACCTTTGAGGACCTGAGCGCAAGGCGCCCCGTGAAGGCCGAACTCACCGCCCGCGAACGCGAAGTGGCCGCCCATCTGATGGGCGGCTTGACCAGCAAAGAAATCGGCAAGGCCCTGACCATCAGCCACCGCACGGTGGAAATTTACCGCGCCAAACTGATGCGCAAATACAAGGCCTCCACCACAGCGGATTTGGTGCACAAACTGATGGCGGGATAAAGGGGAACTGGCGACAACGCCCAACCCAGGCAAAGCCTTTCTGCCTCGCCGTTACTTCAGGGGATGTGCGGTTGCCGAGCGGCGATGCGAGCTTCGATGATGTCGCGATTTTTGATCGCGTTGGGGTCGCCTTTCCTGGCTGCCTTGTTGAAATACTGCAGCGCTTGGGCCTCGTCAATTTCCACACCCAAACCGTGTTCAAACATGAACCCGAGGTTGGACATCGCGGCCGCATTGTCTTGCGCCGCAGCCAGCTTGTACCAACGGATGCCCTCAGCGTAGTTCTGCGGCACGCCCTTGCCATTGGCGTAAACCAAACCCATCTTGGTCTGTGCCACAGGGTCGTTCTGGGCCGCGGCCAAGCTGAACCAGCGTTTGGCTTGGATGTAATCTTGCTTGACGCCCAGGCCTTGGTCGTACATCGTGCCCACTTGAATTTGCGCTGGCGCATGGCCTTTGGTCGCCAGCAGCATGAAGCAACGCATCGCTTCGGCATAGTCTTGCCTGACGCCCTGCCCTTGCTCCAAGAGAACGCCCATTCGGATCAAAGCATCCTCATGCCCCAAGCCCGCAGCCAATTTGTACCAGCGCACGGCTTCTGCGTTGTCCTGCTCGACGCCATGGTGGTTTTCATACACGCTGCCCATGGCGAAATGGGCATGGGCGTCGCCATGCTGCGCCGCCCATTTGTAGAGCCGGATCGCTTCCTGGAAATCCTGTTTGACCCCTTGTCCCGCCTCAAACAGCTTGCCCAGTCTGTAATAGGCCACTGCACTGCCTTGCGCAACAGCCAATTGGTAGAGGCGGACGGCTTCTGCAGCATCTTTGGCCACACCCTGTGCCTGTTCGTACATTGCGCCCAGGTCAATTTGGGCGCTGGCGTTGCCCTGGGCTGCGGCCAACTTGAAGCATCGGCCCGCCTCTGCAAAATTTTGCGGGACGCCTTGGCCTTTGTAGTGAATGACACCCAATTCATACTGCGCTTGGGCTTCACCTTTTTCCGCCTCAGCTTTGCTCCTGGCATATTCAGCTTGAATGGCCGCAGCAATTTCTTGCTGCTGCTTGAGTAGCTCTTCAATTTTGCTCATGGTTGCATCCTTGAATCAGAGACAGAATAGAAACGTCCACAAAATGAGGACAAAGCCTTTTCCAAAGGCTGCTCAAACTATCATTAAAGTGACAAATATGCAAATACCGTCATAACTCATCACGCCCAGTTTTCTAAGCGCAGGCCGGGTACGCGGCTGAATTGTCGGGTGTTGTTGGTCACCAGCGTCCAACCTTCAGCCAGGGCATGAGCGGCCAACCACAGATCGTTGTTACCAATCGGCAGGCCCCGCTGCTGCAAGGTAGCCCGAACATGGCCATAGTGCTCAGCAGCGGCCATGGGCAAGGCACAGGGTTGGATCATTTGAACCAATTGCGCCATGGTGGCCAGGGCTCGTTTACGGAACTGGCTTTTTTCGGCTCCAAAGCGCAACTCTCCCACAGTGATGATGGACATGGCCAGTTCGTTCAGAGTGAGCGCCTTAAAGCGATGTCGCACAACCAGCGGCTACCCTTTGACAATGTAGATACAGATGTTGGTGTCCAGCAAATAGCGAGTGGATTTGCCAACCAGGCTAGGGGCACTGGCCATGGACAAAATGCCTCGCGCTCTTGGGGCGGAGTGTCTTGGCGGCCTTCGTCCATGAAGTCAGCAGGCAAGCTACTCAGTAAGTCAAAAACGGCTGTGGCATTGGTGGGCACTTGGCGCAGCACGATGTCATTGCCTTGCCGAAAAATCTCGACTTGGTCTGTCTCAAACCGAAACTCTTTGGGCAAACGCACGGCTTGACTGTTGCCGGATTGGAAAACGCGAGCGTAGGTCATGTCTGCCTCTTGATTCTGTATACACAAAAAGCATACACATGAAACCTCAGCCCTTGGGTTCCACCACCTCCACCACCGACCGAAACCCATCTATCGCTGCCGGAAAGCCGCAGTACACCGTGGCGTGAAGCATGACTTCGCGCAGCTCTTCGGGGGTCACGCCGTTATTCAAAGCGCCGCGCACATGGCCTTTGAGTTCGGTTTGTTTGCCCAGGGCGGCGAGCATGGCCACGGTGATAAGACTGCGGGTTTTAAGATCCAGGCCTGGGCGCTGCCACACATTGCCCCAAGCATTGCGGGTGATGAATTCCTGCATTGGCAAGGTGTACTCGTTGGCGTTGGTAAAGGCCCGGTCGACAAAAGGCTCGCCCATCACTTGGGTACGCGTGGCCAGACCGTTTTGAAAAGCGGGGTCATGGATCAAGGCGGAGTCTTCGGGTTTCATGGGAAGCTTTCTTTTGGTGGAAAATGTCCACAGCATAAACACAATGAGGCTGACCATGACCACTGCACGCTACCCTTTCCCTGAACTGAACAATGTCCCTGACGACATTCGTACCAAAATTTTAGAAGTGCAGGAGAAGGCTGGTTTTGTACCGAATGTGTTTCTGGCCTTTGCCCGTCGCCCGGCCGAGTGGCGCGCCTTTTTTGCATACCATGACGCGCTGATGGTGCCCGAGTCGGTGGGGCGCGAGAGCAGCCTGACCAAGGGCGATCGCGAGATGATCGTCACCACCACCAGCGCCGCCAACCACTGCCTGTATTGCGTGGTGGCGCATGGTGCGATTTTGCGCATTTACGAAAAGAAACCTTTGGTGGCGGATCAGATCGCCATCAATTACCGCAAGGCCGACATCTCACCGCGCCAACGCGCCATGCTCGACTTTGCCATGAAGGTCTGCCTGCACTCCGACGAAATCGAAGACGCTGACTTTGCCGCCCTGCACGCGCAGGGTTTCAACGACGAAGACGCTTGGGACATCGCCGCCATCACGGCGTTCTTTGGCCTGTCTAACCGGATGGCCAGTTTCAGCGGCATGATGCCCAACCCCGAGTTCTACTTGATGGGCCGTGTGCCTAAAAACAAGCCCGCTTGAGTGACTTTCCACACACAGATTGATGCACGTCAATCTGTGTCTTTGGGGTTGATCAAAAATTCAAAGGTCTACTCAACTCAATGGAGAGCCCGATGGGATCGCTGATACCACTCGACATGTTCGAATTTCTGGACGATACACACAAGTCCATCCAGGTCAAGTTGCAGGATCTGCGCGTTTTACTTGAGTCAGCGGAGTTTCCCGACTTCTCCAGACAACAAAAGCACGAGCTCGAATCGATCTATACTTTTTTTGCAATAGATGCGCACCAGCACCATCTGGACGAGGAACAACACGTTTTCCCGGCTCTGCTGGCCAGCCAAAGCGCCGAGTTGTTGCACTTGGCCAAGCAACTGCGCCAAGACCACGGCTGGCTGGAAGAAAACTGGATCGAGTTGGCGCCTCAATTGCAGGCTTTGGTGCATTCCAACGGTTGGGCAGACAAGGCCGAGTTGACCCACGCCTTTGACGTGTTTGAAGCGCTTTACACCGAACACATGTCTTTGGAAGAGTCGATCGCCTTTCCCAAAGCAAAAGAAGTGGGCCAAAACTGGGATCCGCTGACGATCGGACGCGAAATGGCCAAGCGCCGAATGCTCAAGCCTGCTGTCATTCGACTGTGACCAAGGTGCGTACGGCTTCGGGCAAAGGCACGGCCTTTTGCAAGGGAAAGTCCACCCAAATGGCCGTGGCGCCGCCTGCCGAATAAATCACGTCAGGCTCGTCTGTGCGCTCGAGCGTGATCCAACTCTCAAACGTGGTGCGGCCCGGGTCACTGACGTACAACTTGGCCAGCACATCGCAGGGGTACTCGATCTGTTTGTAGAAGTTGCAAAAGGCGTTGACGATGATGGGGCCTTGGCCTTGAGGGGTCGGGTCGTAACCCAGCTTGACGAACCAGTCGATCCGGATGGACTCCATGTACCTGAAGTAGACCGTGTTGTTCACATGACCCATGATGTCCATGTCGCCCCACCGGACCTGAAGTACCATCTGATGGACCAATTTTTTGCGCTCTGGGATTTCGATTTTCATATGGATGGCAGGTTCGGTAGGCCAATGAACACGGTGCTGTCGGCCCCGTGACGCTCTGTGGATGTGATTGTGCGGTTTCACCGCATAAAATGAGTCACCCTTCAGACACCCTACACAAGGATGCCTGGGAACATTTTTTCCAGCACGATGAGAACCCCATGACACCTGCAGAAATTTTGAGCACATACGGCCCACGCGAATCCATGGACTACGACGTGGTGGTGGTCGGCGGCGGCCCCGGAGGCCTGTCCACCGCCATCCGTTTGAAGCAATTGGCGGCAGCCAAAGGCCAGGACGTTTCGGTCGTGGTGCTGGAAAAAGGTGGCGAGCCGGGCGCGCACATTTTGTCGGGCGCCATCATGGACCCGAAAGCACTCTCCGAGTTGCTGCCCAACTGGAAAGAACTGGGTGCCCCGCTGAACCAACCAGTGACCGACGACGCTTGGAGCTTTTTGAGCGAAACCTCGGCCCTGCGCACCCCGAACATGCTGCTGCCTGAATGCGCGCAGAACCACGGCAACTACATCATCAGCCTATCCAACTTCACTCGCTGGTTGGCCCAGCAAGCTGAAAACCTCGGGGTGGAAATTTTCCCCGGCTTCACCGCCGCAGAGGTGTTGTACAACGAAGACGGCTCTGTCAAAGGCGTGGCCACCGGCAACCTGGGCGTGGGCAAAGACGGCGAGCCGACCGAGAACTTTCAACTCGGCATGGAGTTGCTGGGCAAGTACACCGTGTTTGCCGAAGGCGCACGCGGCCACTTGGGCAAGCAATTGATCGCCAAGTTCCAACTCGACGAAGGGCGCGATCCGCAAACCTACGGTATCGGCATCAAAGAAGTCTGGGAGATCGACCCCTCACGCCACACCCCCGGCTTTGTCATGCACAGCGCGGGCTGGCCTTTGCAAAACGACACCTATGGCGGCGCATTCATGTACCACATGGAGGACAACAAAATCGCCATCGGTTTTGTGGTCGGCCTGAACTACAGCAACCCTTGGCTCAGCCCGTTTGAAGAACTCCAGCGCTGGAAAACGCACCCGAATATCAGCTGGTATTTCAAGAACGACAAAGGCGAAGTCAACGCCAAGCGCCTGGGCTATGGCGCCCGCGCCATCACCGCCGGTGGCTTGATGAGCTTGCCCAAAACCGTGTTCCCAGGCGGCGCGCTGGTTGGCTGTGATGCCGGCTTTCTGAACGTGAGCCGCATCAAAGGCAGCCACGCGGCCATCAAGACCGGCATGCAAGCGGCTGAAGCGGCTTACGACGCCATCGTCGCAGGGCGCCAGCACGACGAGCTCAGCGCCTACCCTGAAGCTTTTGAAAAGAGCTGGCTCTACACCGAGCTGAACAAATCGCGTAACTTCAAGAGCTGGTTCAAAAAAGGCCTCACCGTGGCCACCTTGATGAACGGCTTTGAGCAGTTTGTGCTGCGCGGCCACATTCCATGGACGCTGCGCCGCGACAAGGCCGATCACACTTACCTCAAGCCCGCCGCCGATTGCGCGCAGATCGAGTACCCCAAGCCCGATGGCAAGCTGACCTTTGATCGCCTCTCCAGCGTCTTCATCAGCAACACCAACCACGAAGAAAACCAGCCTGCGCACTTGACGTTGAAAGACGCCTCAGTGCCCGTCAGCATCAACCTGGCCAAGTTCGCGGGCCCCGAGTCACGCTACTGCCCAGCCGGCGTGTACGAGTATGTGAAGAACGAAGACAATTCCGACCGCTTGCAGATCAACGCGCAAAACTGCGTGCACTGCAAGACCTGCGACATCAAGGACCCGACGCAAAACATCGTCTGGGTCACCCCCGAAGGCGGTGGCGGCCCGAACTACTCGGGCATGTGAACCTGTAAGAGCCTTCGGGCTCTTTTATATGGAAAACCCGTACGAGCGGGCTCTCCGATTCGCCTGATAATCAAAGTTGTATGACAAATTAACCATCCGGTTGATGTCATCTGTTTTTTCCTTTTTCCTGGAGACACATCGCATGAAATTGAATCCTCTGTTGATCGGTTTGGGCTTGGCTGCTGGCCTGATGACGGGCGCCTCGGCGCAAACCGTGTTGAAAATTGGCTACGCCACCACCCAGGCCTCGCACTACGGTGTGGGTTCGACGGTGTTTTGCGATGATGTCGAAAAAGGCACGCAAGGCCGCTACAAGTGCCAGCATTTCCCCAACAGCGCCTTGGGCGGTGAACGCGAAATGATCGAAGCCGTGCAACTGGGCACGCTGGACTTCGTCAACACATCGACTGGCCCCGTGGGCAACTTTGTGCCTGAAGTCAAAATCGTGGACATCCCTTTCTTGTTTCGTGACTACGACCACGCCCGCAAAGTGATGGATGGCCCCATTGGCCAAGACATCTTGACCAAATTCCCCGCCAAGGGTTTGATCGCTTTGGCTTGGACGGAAAACGGTTTCCGTCACATGACCAACAGCAAGCACCCCATTGTCAAACCAGCGGATGCAGCAGGTTTGAAAATGCGCACCATGGAAAACAAGGTACACATGGACGGATACCGCACCTTCGGCATTCAGCCCACGCCTATGGCGTTTCCTGAAGTGTTTGGCGCGCTGCAGCAAGGCACCGTGGACGGACAGGAAAATCCGATTCCCGTGATTTTGGCCTCCAAATTCTCGCAGGTGCAAAAGTACCTGTCGTTGACGGGCCACGTGTATTCGCCGGCCTTGTTGATCACTTCACCTCGATTGATGAACAAGCTGAGCGACGCTGATAAGAAGGTGTTTAACGATGCAGCACAAAAAGCCCGCATCGCACAGCGCAAGAAAGTCAATGAAGATGAAAACAACGGTATTGCCCAATTGGAAAAAGACGGCATGAGCGTGGTGCGCAAAGTTGACGGCCAAGCCTTCCGTGACGCCTTGGTGCCAGCGTATGCGGCTTACTCCAAAGAGTTTGGTGCTGAAAACATCCGCAAAATCCAAGACGTGAAATAAACCCCGTCCAGCCTTGGACAGGCCTGTGCCCACTTGAGCGGTGGCACAGGCCTTTTTACATGACCCTGAATTTGAATGCCCCCATGTTGATAGACCAATTTGAAAAGCACTTCATGAGCTTCAACCGCTGGTTGTTGATCCTGATTTTGGCCGTGATGTCGGTGATTATTTTTGCCAATGTCACTTTGCGCTACACCACCAGCCAGTCCATCGAGTGGGCCGAAGAGGTGGCTCGGCATTTGATGATTTGGCTCACGTTCCTGGGCTGCGGCCCGGTGCTGCGTTACGGCGGTCACATTGCCATTGACAACCTGCAAGACGCCCTGCCCGCCAAATTGGCCATGGCTGTGCGCCTTGTGATTGCGCTGTTGATCACCGCATTTTGTGTGTTCTGCGTGTGGACCGGGCTGGACTACATGGACCGCACCCAATACCAAATCACCCCGGCCACGCAAATTTCCATGGCCTGGATTTATGCCGCTTTGCCCATTGGCATGGGCATGACCTTGATTCATTGGCTGCTGATCGTGCGCAGCTACGTGCTGCGCCGCGAATTCGCCAGCGACGCCCACTTTGACGCTACCGCGAGTGCATCCCTATGAGCCCGAGTGTGATTTTGTTGTTGTCCGTGTGTATCTACCTGGCGCTGGGTGTGCCCGTGGCTTTTGCGCTGGGCATGTCGACTGTGACCGCGCTCTTGGTCTCGGGCAGCTTTCCCATGCTGGTGTTGCTGAAAGAAACCTTCACCGGCGTGGACAGCTTCCCGCTGATGGCGGTGCCCTTCTTTATTTTGGCGGCCGAACTCATGAGCGGCGGCTCCTTGACCGAAGTGCTGCTGAAATTTGCCGGCCAATTTGTCGGCCATAAACGTGGCGGTCTGGGCTACACCAACGTGGTGGCGCTGACTTTCTTCTCCGGCATTTCCGGCTCGGCCTTGGCCGATGCGGCAGGCCCCGGCTCGATGATGATCAAGATGATGGACAAGGCCGGTTACGACCGCTCGTATGCCGCCGCCTTGACCGCGTCGACCGCCATCGTCGGGCCCATCATTCCACCCTCGATCATCATGATCATCTACGCCCTGGCCGACGACAACGTCTCGGTGGGCGCGCTGTTTGTGGCCGGTTTGATTCCGGGCGTGTTGATCGCTGCGGCCATGTGCGTGGTCAACTGGTACATCTCCAAAAAGCGCAATTACAAGGGCGACGGCCAAATGCCGACAGGCCCTGAAATCATCAAAACCACTTGGCAAGCCTTGCCTGCGATTTTGCTGCCCGTGTTGATTTTGGGTGGTATGCGCGCCGGCTGGTTCACGCCCACCGAAGCCTCGGTGGTGGCCGTGTTTTACGCCCTGGTCTGCGGCAAGTACGTGTACCGCACGCTGGAGTGGAAAGCCGTGCCGGATATCTTGTCGCGCTCTGCGTTGCTCACAGCCTCGGTGCTGTTGATCATTGGCATGTCGGCCTCCTTTGCCTGGATCTTGACGATCGAGGGCGTGCCGCAAACCATGGCCAACTGGATCAGCAGCATTCACCTGAACGCCTGGACCTTTCTGATCGTGATCAACGTGTTCTTGTTGCTGTTTGGCATTTTCATCGAACCGCTGCCCGGTGTGATGGTGCTGGTGCCGATTCTGGCGCCCGTGGCCGCCAAGATTGGCGTGGACCCGATTCACTTTGCGATGGTGGTGATCTTCAACCTCACGCTGGGCATGATCACGCCGCCGGTGGGGGGTCTGCTGTTTGTGACCTCCAACGTGTCCAAGGTGCCTCTGTCGGAATTGACGCGTGAGCTCAAGCCGTTCTTGATCGCGCATGGCGTGGTCTTGGTGCTGCTGACCTTTGTGCCCGCGCTGTCCAACTGGCTGCCGCATGTGATGGGTTTCCAATAAGACCGCTTATAATAGAAATTGTCAGGAGAGCGCTTGAACGCCGTGTTTCATACACATGGCGCCAAGCCGCCGAAGGCGCAAGCTGTTTTTTGAACTGCTGAACGCTCAGGCAAAAGGACTGACAACCGTCTTGTGCTTTGCACAGGTCGAGACCTTACTGGAGAGAGATGGTGGTTCATCAGAACCCCCATCCACCGAAGGAGCAACCCGCAGTGCGCTGGCCCCGTGGCCCAGCAAACCCGGCGAATCTCTCAGGTAAAGCGGACAGAAAGGGCAAGCCATGGCAACCGCTATGGCGCATGTTTGCCCTTGGAGTTTCTGTGACCGCTTCCGCCCCAACTTCCGCTTTGCTGACCACCCCGCTGAATGACTTGCACCTGGAACTGGGCGCACGCATGGTGCCTTTTGCAGGCTACAGCATGCCGGTGCAATACCCTGCAGGCCTGATGGCCGAACACTTGCACACCCGCCAAGCCGCAGGTCTGTTTGACGTCTCCCACATGGGCCAGTTGCGCTTGGTCGGCCCTGATGCCGCAGCCGCCTTTGACAGCCTGATGCCGGTCGATGTGATTGACCTGGGTGTAGGCAAGCAGCGCTACGGCCTGCTGCTGAACGACGCCGGCGGCATCATCGACGATCTGATGTTTGTGAACCGCGATGTAGCGAATGGTGGTGATATTTTTGTGATCGTCAACGGCGCCTGCAAGCATGGCGATCTGGCGCATATCCAAGCGCGCATTGGTAAGCGCTGCACCATCGAGCCGCAGTTCGACCGCGCGCTCTTGGCCCTGCAAGGCCCGCAAGCCGTGACGGCTTTGGCGCGTCTGCTGCCGGGTGTTGAATCACTGGTCTTCATGACTGGGGCAGCTTTTACATGGCAAGACGCCGCATTATTCATCACCCGCAGCGGCTACACCGGCGAAGACGGTTTTGAAATCTCCCTGCCCGCCGACGTGGCGCAGACCTTTGCCCGCGCCCTGCTGGCACAGCCTGAAGTCAAACCCATGGGTCTGGGCGCGCGCAACTCGCTGCGCCTGGAAGCCGGCCTGTGCCTGTATGGCCAAGACATTGACGCCACCACCACCCCGATCGAAGCCGGTCTGAACTGGGCGATCCAAAAAATTCGCCGCAGCGGCGGCGCCCGTGCGGGCGGTTTTCCGGGTGCGGACCAAGTGTTGGGGCAGCTCGATGGCAGCAAGCCGTTGACCCGCAAACGGGTGGGCCTGATCGCGCTGGAGCGCGTGCCTGTGCGCGAGCATGTAATGCTGCACAACGATGCGGGCCAGCCCATCGGTGAAGTCACCAGTGGCCTGCTGGGTCCCAGCATCAACCAACCCGTGGCCATGGCCTATGTGCAGGCAGAATATGCCGCAGCCGGGACGCGTCTGAACGCCATGGTGCGCGGCAAGGCTGTGCCCATGCAGGTCAGCGCCATGCCCTTTTTACCGACCCGCTATTTCCGCGGCCCCGTTTAATCGGGATCTGACCCCCATTAGCTTTCATTTTTTTGGAGAACCCCATGAGCATCAAGTACACCGAAGACCACGAATGGATCAGCCTTGAAGGCGACACAGCCGCTACCGAAGGGGCCATAGCCGTGGTCGGCATCACCCACCATGCGCAGGATGCCCTGGGCGATGTGGTATTTGTCGATCTGCCTGAAGTCGGTCAATCCTTTGCACAAAAAGACATTGCGGGCGTGGTCGAATCCGTCAAGGCAGCGGCTGACGTATTCATGCCCATCAGCGGCACCATCACCGAAGTGAACGAAGAATTGCGCAACGACCCTTCGCTGGCCAACACCGACCCCTTGGGCCAAGGCTGGTTCTTCAAAGTCAAGCTGTCCGCACCCGCTGAAGTCGACGCCTTGCTCGACGAGACGGGCTACCACCAGTTCACCGCAAGCTAAAGCCTCGCACCACACACCGATCTGGAAAACCCATGCTGATGTCCACACACCGCCCACTGGGCGAGCTCGAGAACCCGTCCGAATTCATTGCGCGCCACATCGGCATCAGCCCTGCGGATGAGCAGCACATGCTGTCGGTGATTGGTGAGGCTTCGCGCAGGGCTTTGATCGAGGGCATCGTGCCGCGCAGCATTGCGCGCAGCCAAGCCATGCAACTGCCTTCGCCCATCACCGAAGCGGCGGCATTGGACGAATTGCGCTTGATGGCACAAAAAAACCAGCTCCTCAAAAGCTGCATCGGCCAGGGTTACTACGGCACCCACACGCCGGGCGTGATTTTGCGTAACGTGTTGGAAAACCCCGCCTGGTACACCGCCTACACCCCGTATCAAGCGGAGATTTCGCAGGGCCGCATGGAAGCCTTGGTGAACTTCCAAACCATGGTGACCGACCTCACCGGCATGGACATCGCCAACGCCTCCATGCTCGATGAAGCTACAGCCGCCGCCGAAGCCATGACGCTGGCCAAACGCTCAGTCAAGGCCAAGGGCAATGTCTTCATCGTCAGCGGTGACTGCCATCCGCAAACCATTGAAGTCATTCAGACCCGCGCCGCGCCGCTCGGCATCACGGTCAAGGTGATTCACTCCGGCGACGAATGGCAGTCGGCGATTGCGCAAGACGACTACTTTGCCGCCCTCAACCAGTACCCCGGCAGCAGCGGTTGGCTGGCCGACTGGCAGCTGTCCGCCGATCTGGTGCACAGCAAGCAAGCGGCTTTCATCTTGGCTGCCGACCTGCTGGCCCTGGTGTTGCTCAAAACGCCGGGCGAGATGGGCGCCGACATCGTGATCGGCACCACCCAGCGCTTTGGCATGCCCATGGGCGCCGGCGGCCCGCACGCGGCCTACATGGCCTGCCGAGATGCATACAAACGCTCCATGCCGGGCCGACTGGTGGGCGTGAGCGTGGACGTTCATGGCCAGCCCGCTTACCGCCTGGCATTGCAAACCCGCGAGCAGCACATTCGCCGCGAAAAAGCCACCTCCAACATCTGCACCGCGCAGGTCCTGCCTGCGGTGGTGGCCAGCATGTACGCCCTGTATCACGGCCCCGAGGGCCTCACGCGCATCGCACGCCGCGTAGCCAGCTACACCGCCATCCTGGCCGAAGGCCTGAAGGCCTTGGGTGCCTCACTGCTGCACGGCACCGCATTCGACACGCTGACGCTTGACCTGGGCAACACCCAGAAGGCGCAAGCGGTGCACGCGAAAGCCGTGGCGCAGGGCATCAACCTGCGCCGCTACAGCGGCGGGCGCGCTGGCTTTGTTGGCATCAGCTTGGACGAAACCACGACGCGTGAAGACATCACCACCCTGTGGTCGCTGTTTGAACATGTCGATCACAAACTGCCGTCATGGGACGACTTTGAAAAAGGCATCGCCCCGCTGATCCCCGAATCGCTGCGCCGCACCAGCGCCTTTATGACGCATCCGGTGTTCAACAGCTATCACTCTGAAACTGGCATGCTGCGCTACATCCGTCAGCTGTCTGATAAAGACTTGGCGCTGGACCGCAGCATGATCCCGTTGGGCTCGTGCACCATGAAGCTCAACGCCACCAGCGAGATGATCCCCATCACCTGGCCCGAGTTCGCACTGCCGCATCCGTTTGCACCCGCCGACCAACTGCAAGGCTATGCTGAACTGGATGCGCAACTGCGCGACTGGCTGTGCCAGGCCACGGGCTACAAAGGCATCAGCCTGCAACCCAACGCGGGCAGTCAGGGCGAATACGCCGGTCTGCTGGTGATCCAGGCTTACCACCGCGCCCAAGGCCAAGGCCACCGCAACATCTGCCTGATCCCGTCCAGCGCCCACGGCACCAACCCGGCCAGCGCGCAAATGGTGGGCTTACAGGTGGTGGTGACGAAATGCGATGACAACGGCAACGTTGACATGGCCGATCTGCAAGCCCAATGCGAACAGCACAGCGCCCACTTGGCCGCCGTGATGATCACCTACCCCAGCACGCACGGCGTGTTCGAGACGCAAGTCAAGCAGCTGTGTGAGCTGGTACACCAGCACGGCGGCCGCGTGTATGTAGACGGCGCCAACATGAACGCCCTGGTCGGCGTGGCCGCGCCCGGCGAGTTTGGTGGCGATGTCAGTCACCTGAACCTGCACAAAACTTTCTGCATCCCGCACGGCGGCGGCGGCCCGGGTGTCGGCCCGGTGTGTGTGGTCGAAGACCTGGTGCCTTATTTGCCCGGTCACGCCACAGGCGGTCTGCCGGTCAATGGCGTGGGTGCCATCTCGGCTGCACCACTCGGCAATGCTGCGGTCTTGCCGATCAGCTGGATGTACTGCCGCATGATGGGCGCCGAGGGTTTGAAGCACGCGACCGAAGCCGCCATCCTGGCCGCCAACTACATCAGCCAACGACTGGCCGACCATTACCCCACGCTGTACGCCAGTGAGAATGGCCGCGTGGCCCACGAATGCATCTTGGACTTGCGTGGTCTGAAAGAGACCAGTGGCGTGATGGCCGAAGACGTGGCCAAGCGGCTGATGGACTATGGCTTTCATGCGCCCACTCTGTCCTTCCCTGTGGCCAACACGTTGATGGTGGAGCCCACTGAGAGCGAAACGCTGCAAGAGCTGGACCGCTTCATCGACGCGATGATCACCATCCGCGCAGAAATTCGGCAGATCGAAAGTGGCGAGTGGCCGCAAGACAACAACCCTTTGAAGCACGCGCCGCACACGGCCGCCAGCCTGATGGGCGCTGATTGGGCACGCCCCTACCCGCGCGAGATCGGCGCGGCCCTGGCGGGTCGTTTGCCGGGCAGCGTCAAGTACTGGCCGCAAGTGGGCCGCGTGGACAACGTGCATGGCGACCGCAACTTGTTTTGCAGCTGCGTACCACTGAGCGAATACGACAAGACATGAGGGTCGAGCGCGTCGACTACCTGGCCCCGCGCGATGCGCGGGCGCTGGTCATGTTGCTCGACGCTT
This sequence comes from Comamonadaceae bacterium, assembly GCA_947452785.1. Taxonomy (GTDB): domain Bacteria; phylum Pseudomonadota; class Gammaproteobacteria; order Burkholderiales; family Burkholderiaceae_C; genus Limnohabitans_A. The sequence goes on from CANGDZ010000015.1 coordinate 15,010, forward strand.
ATGCACTTGACCCCATGGGCGGCGGCCAAGGCCTCACCGATGAGGTCAAAGCCCGCCTCTGCGCCGACTTGGACAAACGCACTGGCGCGGCCAGCTTCATCGCCTGGGTGGGCACAGGCGAGTCGGCCCAGGCCATTGGCTTGATCAACTGTTTGGAAGGCTACTCCACCTTCAAGGCCAAGCCGTTGCTGAACATCCACGATATCGCGGTGTTGCCAGCGCACCGCGGCCAAGGTGTGGGGCAGGCCTTGCTGGCCGCAGCCCAAGACCATGCGCTTGCATGCGGCTGCTGCAAGCTCACACTCGAAGTGCTGACCGGCAATCAAACCGCACTGGCCAGTTACCAGCGTTTTGGTTTTGCGCCCTACGCCTTGGACCCTGCGGCGGGTCAAGCCAGCTTCATGCACAAGTGGCTGTAAAGCGCATCGCCCGCTGAAGCTCTTTATCGCGTCCTGGCGCACAGACGCAGTCGGCCTGGGCCTCTACTCTGAGCTTGCGCCTTGGTTCCGACTTTCCGCTCTCTTGAATGACGGACTGCGGTGCTGAAGTTCACTTTTGAGGAGACGTCCATGCTGTCCATTACCCAAATAGCCGCCCAAATTTTGCGCGTCACCCAAACCGCTTGGTCGCTGTTGCCCGTACAAGCCAAAAAACACCGCACCAAAGCGATTACGTACCGGCCCTGAAAGAGTACGAAACCACGTGTCAAGCGGGCGAGCTCGCAGTTGCGGATAATCGAGCCTTCGCCATTGTCCCGCCCCCTTCACACCGTGCCCCCAATTTCCCCCACGCAGCCGTCATCGGCTGCCCGTCCGTTCAAAGTGTTGAGTCTCATCCCACCGATGACGCAGCTCAACACGCCCTACCCGTCCACAGCCTACCTGACGGGTTTTTTGCGTTCGCGTGGCATCAACGCGGTGCAAGAAGACTTGGCCTTGGCCTTGGTGCTGGCCTTGCTGAACCGCGAGGGCTTGCACGCCCTGCGAGACGCGGTGTTGGCCTTGGCGGAGGCCGATCGCACGGGCCCGGTGAACTTTTTTCTGGATCACTTTGCCGCTTACGCCCAAAGCATTGACCCGGTGATTGCCTTTTTACAAGGACGCGACAGCACCCTGAGCCACCGCATCGCGGGGCGCGGTTTTCTGCCCGAAGGCGCGCGCTTTGCGGCGCTCGACGCCTATGCAGACGACGGCACAGGCGACCCCTTGGGCTGGGCTTTTGGCGCCCTGGGTCAGCAAGACCGCGCCCGGCATTTGGCCACCTTGTACCTGAACGACTTGGCCGATGTGCTGCGCGATGGCGTGGACGAGGGCTTTGAGTTTGTGCGCTACGCCGAACGCCTGGCCGCCAGCCAACCCAGCTTTGACGCGCTGGCCGAGGCCCTGGCGCAGCCGCCGCACTTCATCGACGCCACGCTTGAGCGCTTGGCGCTGCAAGCGATGGACCAACACCAACCCACGCTGGTCTTGCTGTCGGTGCCCTTTCCCGGCTCGGTTTATTCGGCCTTTCGCATCGCGCAGTGCATCAAGCGCGCGCACCCGCACATCCGCATCGCTTTGGGCGGGGGCTTTGTCAACACCGAGCTGCGTGAGTTAAAAGACCCACGCGTGTTTGACCATGTGGACTTCATCACGCTCGACGGAGGTGAACGCCCCTTGCTCAATTTGATTGAGCACCTGCAAGGCCAGCGCAGCGCGCAGCGCCTGGTGCGCACCTTCGTCAAAAACGAAGCCGGCCAGGTGCAGTACATCAACCTGCAAGAGCCCGAGATCGCATTTGAAGACGTGGGCACGCCCACCTGGGACGGCCTGCCGCTGCACGACTACCTGTCGCTGCTCGACATGCTCAACCCCATGAACCGTCTGTGGAGCGACGGGCGCTGGAACAAGCTCACCGTGGCGCACGGTTGCTACTGGAAGAAGTGCAGCTTTTGCGATGTGAGCCTGGACTACATCAGCCGCTATGAGACTGCAAGCGCCAGCACACTGGTCGACCGCATTGAGCAGATCGTGGCGGAGACCGGACAGACCGGTTTTCACTTTGTCGACGAAGCCGCACCGCCCAAAGCCCTCAAAGCCCTGGCCGAAGAACTGCTGCGCCGAGGCGTGCAAATTTCCTGGTGGGGCAATATCCGGTTCGAGAAAACCTTCACCCCCGAGCTGTGCGAGTTGTTGGCACAAAGCGGCTGCATCGCCATGTCGGGCGGGCTCGAAGTGGCGTCAGACCGCTTGCTGCAGCTGATGAAAAAAGGCGTCTCGGTCGAACAGGTGGCACAGGTCACCAAAGGCTTTGCCGACGCGGGCGTGCTGGTCCATGCCTACCTGATGTACGGCTTTCCCACACAAACCGTGCAAGACACGGTGGACGCGCTGGAGTACGTGCGCCAGCTGTTTGAAAACGGCTGCATCCACAGCGGCTTTTTCCACCGCTTTGTCTGCACCGTGCATTCGCCCGTGGGCCTGAACCCGGCCGACTATGGCGTTACCCTGGTGCCCTTGCCCGAGGGCGACTTTGCTAAAAATGATGTGGCCTTCATCGACCCCACGCCATTGGGCAAAGGCATTGACCATGATCTTTTGGGCCTGGGCCTGAAAAAAGCCATCTACAACTTCATGCACGGCGTGGGTGTGGAAAACGATGTGCGCAGCTGGTTTGAACTGCCCAAAGGTCAATGCCCCAAAACCACGGTTCAACGCAATCGGATTCAACGCGCCCTGCCTTGAAACCCGTCAACGGGTCGGATGAATGCCCTAATCACCAGGGAATGGACTGCCCCAGGTGATCTACAAACTGCGCCCGCCCCGTGGGCTGCAAGACATCCAGCACCGCCAGCAAGCGCTGCGCCGACTCATCGGGGTCCAAGGCGGCGTCACCCACAAAGGGCTGGCTCAAGGCTGAGCGTACGGTGCCCGGTTGCAGGGCCGCCACCACCGCCAGCGGTCTGCGCCGAACCATTTCAATCGCCGCCGTTTGCAGCAGCATATTCAGCGCGGCCTTAGCTGCGCGGTAGCTGTACCAACCGCCCTTGCGGTTGTCTTCGATGCTGCCCACACGGGCTGAAAGCTTGGCCCAGACCACACGCTGGCCTGTGGCGAGTAAAGGTGTGAAATATTTCAGCACCAGCGCTGGGCCCACGGCGTTCAGCTGCAACAGGTCCAGCAGTTGCGCGCCGTCCAATTCGTCCAAGCGTTTTTCAGGGCCACGCGCATTCAATGTCAAAGCGCCCGTGGCGTCTACAACTAAGTGAAACGGCCCTTGCGCGCTGAGCGACTGCGCACAGGCTTCGATGCTGTCTTCACGCAGCAAGTCCAAACCGGGTGCACTTTGGCGTGACACCGCCACCACTTGGCTGCAGCGCGAATCGCTTTGCAATTGCTGCACAAACGCCGAACCCAAGGCGCCCGAGGCGCCGATCACCAAGGCGCGGTAGCCTTCAGGCAAATGGTTCATGGGGACTCATCAGCCGAGGGACTGAGGCGATGCGCCCAAGCCTGCAAACGCGGGCGCAGCGGCAAAAACAAACGGTACAAAGCTTCCAAGCCCCAAGACAGTGGCGGCCAGGCCGACACCCAGCCCAGCCAACGCCAGCCGGGCAAGGCCCGCCACAGTTGCGAGAACCCGGCAGCACCGCTGAACAAGCGGCCTTGCGCGTCGCGCACATGAAAACGGGCCGTGGCCTGCGCGCAGCTGAGCCCATCGCCCAAGTCACAGACCTGCGGGCCTAAGCTCACATCCACCCAAGCCAACTGGTGCGCTTGCGGGTTGCGCCGGTACAGCGCAATTTCGCGGCGGCACAAGGGGCAGCTGCCGTCAAAGTAAACCGACAACCGGGGCATTTCACTCATGGTGCGAGAGCACCGGGCTCACAAGAGGCGCAGGCGGGCATCAAGCTTGGCCTGCGGCGATGCGGCGCAGGGCTTGCTCAAACACCTCGGTCGGCTGGCCACCTGAGATCAAATGCCGGTCGTTGATGATGACGGCGGGCACCGAGTTGATGCCGGCCTGCAAATAAAACTGTTCCCGCGCGCGCACGTCGGCGGCGTAGGTGTCGCTTTGCAAAATCGTTTGGGCTGCGGCCAAGTCCAGGCCCACTTCGCTCACACAGGCAAGCAAGACGGCGTGGTCTTCAATACATTCGGCGCGGCCTTGGTAAGCGGCGAGCAGGGCTTTTTTCAAGGCGTGCTGTTGGCCGGTTGTGCCGGTCTCGTGCGCCCAGTGCAGCAATCGGTGCGCATCAAAGGTGTTGTACACGCGGCCTCGGCCGCCCGGCGCAAAAGCAAACCCAACCTCGGCACCCCGGTCGTGGATGTTTTGCCGCATCTGCACTTGCTGCTCAGGGGTGGAGCCGTATTTTTGGGTGATATGTTCCACCAGATCCTGGCCACCGGCCGGCATATGGGGGTTCAACTCAAAAGGCTGAAAGTGCAGATCGGCTTTGACTTCGCCCTGCAAGCGGCTTAACGCACCTTCCAACGCGCCCAAGCCCACGGCGCACCAAGGACAGGCAATGTCAGAAACGAAATCGATTTTCAGGGTGGTGGTCATGGCAGGGGCTCTAAGAGAAGTGAAGAAGGGTATCTTGCCCGAAATTCAAATCCGCTTCGGGCGGCAGGGAGATTCCCCAGCCCGAGTCAGGACTCACAGAGGCGAGATTGGAGCGATATTCAAGTCTTCACGCAGCACTTGGTGCAGCAGCGGATCAAAGGCCTGCGCTGCTTCGTACTGCACCCAATGCCCCGCGTTCGGCACTGTGTTCCAGCCGCGCCAATCGGGTGTGAGTTGCGCCATCAGCGCTTGGACTTCGTCCATGCGCCCAGCGTACAGCGCGTCATTTTCGCCAAAGATGGCGCTGACGGGGACTTGCAGGTGCGGCAAGGTGTCCGCCACGATGGGCGTACCCGACAGGCGCCTGCGGGGCATGCGGTCGCGCTCGACATTGGCACGGTGCAGGTCCATGGCCAAGGTGTCGAGCGACTCAGGGTGTTGAAGCATCAGCGCCAGCAGGTTGTGGCGGTGAATCGCGTCACGTTGCGCAGCGTCCAACAGGTGCCGCCAACCTTTGAGCGGCACGCGCTCGGGCACCTTGATGCCCATGCCGGGAGCGCCTACCAACACCAACTGCTGTGCATCTTGAGGGTGGTCCTTGAGCCACAGCGCCGCCGTCATGCCGCCAAATGAAAAGCCGACCAAACGCACCGGGCCTTGCGGCGCTAACAAGGGCAAGCCTTGATGCAGGTACTGGGGCAGATCGTGCGTGTCACTGCAACCCTCGGGCAGGTGAGAGTCGCCAAAGCCAGGCAAGTCGGGGACCAGCACGCGCCAACCGGCTTCGCGCATCGGAACAATGTTGTGCAGCCAATGCGTCCAACTGCCGCTGCCGCCGTGCAAAAGCACCACCGCCGGGTGGCTCAGATCGCCCCAGTCGTGCCACACCAGGGGCCCATCACCACAAGGCGTATGCCAACGACGCCCATCGGCCAGGGCCTGGCTCAGTGTTGGTGGCAAAAATTCAGGGCAGACAATGGGCGAAAAACTGGACATGGAGATTCAAGTTCAGGGTGAAACGGGCGCAGCGGGTGACGCTGGCGGATGTGCCGGATGGTGGTGCCGCCACACTTTGTAGGCCGCCGCTGTGGCGATGGCACTGGTGACCATACTGGCCCAGTAAACGCTGGCCAGGCCAAAGCGGTCGCTGAGCATGCCGCCCAACAAGCCGCCAAGCACGCCCGGGAACCCATAGGCCACCACCGTATACAAGGCCTGACCGCGCCCCCGTAAGCGACCTGGAAAGTGGTGCGACAGCAAGGCAATACACACCGTGTGGTGCGCGGCAAAGGTCAAGGCATGCAGCGCTTGGGCCAGCAACAACACCCACAACAAGTGCGCCCACTGCGCCGTCAAGCCCATGCGCAGCAACATGACCGCCGAACACACCACCAACCAAGCGGTCAACGGCAGCTTGGGCATCCATTTGGACTGGGTGTAGAACCAGCCAATCTCCACGACCACGGACATCGCCCACAAAATACCAATCAGGATTTTGCTGTAACCCAGGGAGTCCAAAAACAAGGAGAAGAAAACGTAAATGCCGATGTGCGAAAGCACATGAAAAAACGCAGCCACAAAAAACCATTGCACCTGGCGCTGTCGCAGCACGGGAGCGACTTGCACTTTGACATGCACTGCAGGCACGGCCTCTTTCAGGTCAGGCAGCAACCACACACTGACGGTGACGGCGAACAGGCTGAGCACCGTCCAGGCCGGAAAGTGCTTCATGCCAAAGCCTTCAAACCAGGCTCCGGCCACAAACACCGTGACCAAAAACCCCAGCGAACCAAACAAGCGCACACGGCCATAACGTTTGGCGTCAAAGGCGCCGCCCTGGCTCACCAAGTGCGCCATGGCGGCCTCGCTCATCGGCATCATCGAGCTGGTGTGGGTGAACATGACCAACAGCACCACGCCCAGCCACACGGGGGTGAGGTCGAAAAACAAAAAACAAGCGCACAAGGTGGCCGCCGTGGCGCCGTAGCGCAAGAGCTTGACGCGTTCACCCGTGTGGTCGCTCAGCCACCCCCAGCCATAGGGCGCGAACAAACGAGTGGCCGCCTGCACAGAGGTGAGTACGCTGATGGCCAACAGGCCAAAGCCGAGCTCTTTGAGCCACAACGGCAGGTAAGGGTTGAAAAAACCGATGTGCGCGAAGTAACTGGCCGAAACCGCCGCAAACGGCAGCAACTGTTTGCGATTGGACGGGGTGCTCGCGGTCATTCCCGCCCTGCGGGAATCGCCGGATGGGCGTGCTGCACGTCACCGCATTGGGCTCGGTGCTGCAAAGCGTGGTCGATCAACACCAGCGCCAACATGGCCTCGGCGATCGGTGTGGCGCGAATGCCCACGCACGGGTCGTGACGCCCCTTGGTGATGACTTCTGCGGCCTGACCTTCGGTGTCCAGGGTCTGGCGCGGAATCAAGATCGAGCTGGTCGGCTTGACGGCGATCGATACTTCGATGTTTTGCCCGGTGCTGATGCCGCCCAAAACGCCGCCTGCGTTATTGCCTTCAAAGCCTTGCACAGTGAGCGAGTCACCGGCGGTGCTGCCCTTTTGCGTGACGCAGCCAAAGCCCGCGCCAATTTCCACGCCCTTGACGGCGTTGATGCCCATCATGGCGTAAGCGATATCGGCGTCCAGCTTGTCAAACAGCGGCTGGCCCCAGCCCACCGGCACGCCCTGCGCCACCACGCGCAGGCGCGCGCCGCAAGAATCGCCCGACTTGCGCAGCGCGTTCATATAGTCTTCCAGCGCACGCACATCGGCCACGGGGGCAAAAAACGGATTGTTGGGCACATGGTCCCACGACTCAAAGCCAATCGGCACGTCGCCAATTTGCGTCATGCAACCGTGCAAAGTAGTGCCGTGGTGCTCTTTGAGCCACTTCTTGGCCACCGCGCCGGCGGCCACCATGGGGGCCGTGAGGCGGGCCGACGAGCGGCCGCCGCCGCGCGGATCGCGCACGCCGTATTTGCGCCAGTAGGTGTAGTCAGCGTGACCTGGGCGGAAGGTCTGCAAAATATTGCCGTAGTCCTTGCTGCGTTGGTCGGTGTTTTGGATCAGCAGGCAGATCGGCGTGCCGGTGGTCAGGCCCTCGAACACGCCCGAGATGATTTGCACCGCATCGGGCTCATTGCGCTGGGTCACGAACTTGGACGTACCAGGGCGGCGACGGTCCAGGTCGGGCTGGATGTCGGCCTCTGACAAACGCATGCCCGGCGGACAGCCGTCAATCACGCAGCCAATGGCTGGGCCGTGGGATTCACCAAAGTTGGTGACCGAAAAAAGGGTGCCAAGGGTATTGCCGCTCATAGGGGGGGATTATCCCAGACTCGCCAAGCTGGGCCTGTCGCCAGCGGCTGCACCGTTCTGGGGGCCACCAACTGGAACAGTTTGTGCTAATGCATCAACACAGCATCTGTGCCATGCTGAACCTCAAGGAGTGCCCCATGCTTGACCGCACCACCACCACCGACTTCTCTCATGTCAAACCCAGCGACACCGCATTTGAGCTAGGCGGCCTGCGCGATTTCTTTTTGTACCGCGACCTGGGTGTGGCGCAAGCCACGCACGGCAAAGTGATTGCCCATTTGGTGAAAGCCAATTTGGCCCCAGAAAAGGGCACGGGCTGGCACCGCCATGAGGCAGACTTTCAAATCGTGATCATGACCCAGGGCTGGGCCAAGTTCATGTACGAAGACCAAGTCACCTTGGTGCAAGCCGGCGACGTGGTGCACCAACGCCCTGGCATTCGCCACTTTTTGTTCGACTACTCGCCCGACATGGAATATCTGGAGATCGTCTCACCGGCCGACTTCAAGACCGTGTCGGTGGACCCAGTGTGTGACATTCCAGACCCCACGCCCTGGAACTGAATTTTAAAACTACGCTGCGCGTGAACGAGTAGCCAGCGAGGTCACCCAACTCAAAGCCAGCCCTGTATCACGGGGCTGGCTTTGTCCATGGAACTTTCAATGCGGGGGCAGCGTGTGATCAGAACTCGGCTTCGAGCATGTCGATTTCGTCAGGCTCCAAAGCCGCACCGGCCACCCACTCTTGCATCGAAGGCAAGGCCATCATGGTGCTCACATACGCTGTGCATGCATCGTCCAGCGCCACGTCGTAGGTCATAAAGCGCGTCACCACCGGGGCGTACATCGCGTCCGCCATGCAGGGTTGCTTGCCAAACAGGTAGGGGCCGCCGTAGGTGTCCAGGCATTCGCGCCAGATGTCGGTGATGCGGTCAATATCCGACTGAGCACGCGACCAGATTTTGAACTTGGGGAAATGCGCCTTAATGTTCATCGGCAGCGAGGAACGCAGCGCGCCAAAGCCCGAATGCATCTCCCCGCAAATGGCGCGGCAATGCGCGCGCGCGGCCAGGTCAGCCGGCAAGAGGCCGGCCTTGGGTTTGATCTCATTGAGGTATTCGCCGATCGCGAGTGTGTCCCAGACATGGATGCCTTGGTGCGCCAGCGCAGGCACGCGCATGGACGAGGACAGCAACATGATTTCGGCGCGCATGGCCGGATCGTCGGGCGAGACGATATGTTCTTTGAACGGCAACTTGACCCACTTGGCCATCAACCAGCCGCGCAAGGCCCAGGCACCGTAATTGCGGCTGCTCAAAGTCAAAACTGTGGTGCTCATGGCAAGTCTCCGGTAGTGGGTATGCACCAGGCTGATTGCAAGCCCTGTGCCAGACCTGAGGCTGCGCATGAGCGCCTGCAACGCTCTTCACGCCCCTTTGTTGCGCATCGCAGCACCTGCGCGGTGCGCGGCGTGCACAGCGCCATGAATTTTCACGACTTCTTGCTGGCCCGCAAATTGCCTAAGCCCTAGGACACCGAACCATCAGGAATCAACATGCTTTACCAAGCCTACCAGCTTCAATCCGACCTGATGTCTCCGCTGCGTTTGGCCGCCCAGCACGGGGCTGCAGCCTTGTGGATGGAACAAACCGAGCACAGCTGGCTGCGCAGCTTGTCGGCAGCGGGTGAGGTGTTCTCGCGCATGCGACTGACCCACACACGCCCCGACTTTGAAATCACCGAGGTCAAAGTTCAAGGCCAGAGCGTGCCGGTCGTGGAAGAGAAAACCCTGAGCACGCCCTTTGGCACTCTGCTGCATTTTCGCAAAGTCCAACCCGCGGGCAGTGAAGTGCAGCCTGTTGTCCTGCTGGTCGCGCCGCTGTCTGGCCACTTTGCCACCTTGCTGCGTGAGACCGCGCGCACCCTGCTGCAAGACCACGATGTGTACATCACCGACTGGCACAACGCACGCGACATTCCACTGGCGCACGGCACATTTGGCCTCGATGAGTACATCGAACACATGATGCAGTTCATAGCCGAGCTGGGTCCCAACACCCATGTGGTGGCGGTGTGCCAACCCTGCGTGGCGGCGCTGGCGGCCACCGCGCTGATGGCGCAAGACCAACATCCGGCCCAACCGCGCAGCCTGACGTTGATGGCGGGCCCGGTGGACTGCCGCATCAACCCCACTGGCGTGAACGAGTTGGCGATCACCAAACCCATTGAATGGTTTGAGAAAAATCTGATCAGCCATGTGCCCCTGCCGCACGCCGGCTTCATGCGCCGCGTCTACCCGGGTTTTGTGCAGCTCTCAGCCTTCATGAGCATGAACATGGATCGCCACAAAAGCGCCTTTAAAAATATGTACCAACACCTGCTGGAAGGTGATTTACAGCAAGCCCACGCAGTTCAGACCTTTTACGACGAGTACCTGGCCGTGAACGATTTGCACGCCGAGTTCTATTTGGAAACGGTGGAAAAAGTGTTTCAAACCTATGACCTGGCGCGAGGTGAGCTGGTGTACAAAGGCCGCAAGGTGGACACGCACGCCATCCGAAAAACCGCGCTGATGACGGTGGAAGGCGAGCGTGATGATATTTGCGCCATCGGCCAAACCGTGGCTGCACACGACCTGTGCTCAGGCGTTCGCCCATCCATGAAAACCCACCATGTGCAAACCGGCGTGGGGCACTACGGCGTGTTCAGCGGCAGCAAGTGGAATCAACAAATCTACCCGCGCGTGCGCGACATGATTCACCAGCACAGCCGCTGAGCGACGGGCGAAGCTGCCACCCGCGCAATGGGCATTTCAGACGATCTTGCAGGGGATCAATGCATCTTCATTGAAGCCGTAGACCGCGCACAAGCGATGGTAGCCATCGGCAATGATGACTTTGCCCAACTCCGGCGCACTCACCAAAAGCAAAGGCGACAAGGGCGTGCCTTTGACTATTTTTTGACGATCTTTCTCGACGTGCAAATTGCTCACGCCCAACAACGAAAGTCCAGAGGCTCGAAAGATGTCTTTGGCCTTGAACTGGCTAACTTTGGCTTTGCGTAAAGAAGCCACCACTTTGGGCACTTTTTTGGGCACCGTGGTGAGCAAGAGGTAAGACGCGGCAGCGGGATAGTCTTTTTCTTCAGGCAGAACAAGCCAAAGAGGTTGAATGTTTTTTTTGGAGGGCATGGTTTTTCCTGTTCAGGCTTTCAATTTCATTTCATCGTAAGGCACTGGCGTTGACCGTGAAAAATTAAACAACTTGGCATGCCCAAAATAATATCGATCAAGTCGCCAATCACTGAGGATGACCATGGCGATGTCAAAATCATTTTCACTCAGGGTGTACAGATCGTTCAAAACGAATGATTGCTCACGCTCGAGAGAAACAATCAAATCCGACAGCACCTTGTTCTCAGGACTGAAAGGGTCCCGTGTAATGCGTTCGGCAACTTGCTTGATGGTTCGCATAGGGTCCCCTGTGTCAACGGTTGAGATGGCTCGCAATTCAATGGGTTGTCGCCTAGACCTAGATAAATTATTTGGCTCTGTCCCGTTGCAAGTCCGTGCGTTGGACCTCATAAAAGATATGCGTCGCTTTGCTTACTTTGCATCAAGCCCATTCATCCAGGCGTCATGCCGCAGTCCTATAATTCGAAAGTGACTTCCTCCACCCCCTTTCGCCGCTTGAATCTTGGGCTCATCAGCCTGCTGATGGGCTTGTTGGCGCTCGGGCCTTTTCTCCATGCGCATTACGGTGCGTCACTGGCTTCAGGTTTTCACGTCAACGGCTTGCAAGCGGTGGCGGTGGCGCAAGTCTCCGTCATAGCCTGCGACGGCCCCATGCTGTCGCCCCCCACCGAACAAGAATCACCCGCCGTGGGCGTGGTCACTTCGCTGCCGCGCTTTGAGGCCGATACTTTTTCGGCCGACACCACACCGGTACTGCTGCTGAGCTTTCTGATTCAAAGCGTGACTCTGCGCTTGTCCAACACCTGGCCTTGGACGCCGGCAGCGCCGCCAGGCATCGCCCGCATTTTTCAAGCGGGATTCCCACCCCCCGCGCACGCGCCGCCTACGGCTCTTTGACATTGGAGTGACTTGCTAGCAAGTCATCATGGCTGAGCGGCACCTGTATCGCTCAGTTTGTTCAAGAGTTCATAGGAGTTGGCCATGGCCACACATCACAAAGTTCAATTGCCTGCGGCCTGCTGCGCCGCCTTGGCCGCCGGCGTTTTCGCTTTCAGCTTGAGCTTCAACGCCAGCGCCCAAACGGCCGCGCCGAACCGGGCCTTGGCCTTGGACGCCAAACAACAAGCCGCCTTGGGCATTCGCATTGCGCAGGTCCTGCCCGCCCAGGTTGGCCAGTTGCTGGCCAGTGCCACGGTGACCACGCCGCCCGGCAAAGACATCACCATCACCGCGCCCTATGCCGGCCAGCTTTCCAGCGTGCTGGTGGGCTTAGGCGACACGGTGCGCATCGGCACGGCCTTGGGTCAGTTCACCAGCCCCATGGTGGGCGAGGCCCGGCGCCAATGGCGTGAGGTCAGTTTGGAAGCGCAAAACAGCCACGCCGCTGTGCAGCGCGACCAGGCTTTGTTTGACGAAGGCATCATCCCTGCCGTGCGCTTGCAGCTGAGCCGCAACAAAGACGAAGCCGCCAAAGCCGCCGTGCAGTCGCGCGCAGCCGAGCTGAACGCCTCGGGTTTGCGCTTTGACGGCCCGGGGAGCGGGAGCAGCGCAAGCAACAGCAGCGCCAACAGTTACGGCAGCGGCTACGCCACCGGCGTGATGCAGTCGCCCATTAGCGGCGTGGTGGTGGATGCGTTCACCTCGGTCGGTCAACGCGTTGAAGCGGGCACGGTGCTGTTCAAGCTGGCCGACACGCGCGAGCTGCAACTGGACATTCAACTCTCAGGCGACAAGGCCGCGCGCTTGAAGGTGGGCGATGCGGTAAGCATCCCTGCCCGCAACGCGCAGGCGCAAATCACCGGCGTGAGCCGTGCGCTGGACGCGGGCCAATCGGCCAAAGCCCGCGCCAAAGTCACGCAGCGCGGCAGCTTGCAGATCGGAGAATCCGTGTCAATCCAATTGCAACCCGGCCTGGCCGCCACCGATTCAAACGGCAAGGCCACAGGCCCGGTCTGGACGGTGCCCTCTCGCGCACTGAGCCAATGGCAAGGTCAGCCGATGGTGTTTGTGGCCAGCGCCACTGGCTTTACCGCAGAGCGCGTGCGCATTCTGTCTTCCAATGACGATATCTCGGTCATCGAAGCTGCACTGCCCGTCACGCCCAAAGTGGCCATCACCGGCATCGCCTCGCTGCGCGCCCTGTTGCAAAAGGACGAGTGATGTTTGAACAACTGATTCGCTTGGGGCTGCGCTACCGCAACCTCACGCTGGGCTTTGCTGTGGCCCTGATGCTGGCCGGCATGCACGCCTGGCTGAACCTGCCCATCGATGCCTTTCCCGACATCTCGCCGACGCAGGCCAAAGTCATTTTGAAAATTCCGGGCATGACCCCTGAAGAGGTCGAGCAGCGGGTGGTCAAGCCCATCGAGCAAGAGCTCTTGAGCATCCCCAACAAACGGGTGGTGCGCTCCATTTCCAAATACGGCATTGCCGACATCACCATCGACTTTGACGAAGGCGTGGACCTGTACTGGGCGCGACAGCAAGTCACCGAGCGGCTGGCCGGCGTGCTACGCGACTTGCCCGCAGGCGTGGCCGGCGGCTTGGCGCCCATCACCACCCCGCTGTCAGAGATCTACATGTTCACGCTCGAAGGCGAGGCTTTCAGCTTGGCCGAAAAACGCCGCGTGCTGGACTGGGTGATCCGTCCCGAGCTGCGCACCATACCCGGTGTGGCCGAGGTCAATTCGCTGGGCGGCGACGTGCAAACCTTTGAGGTGATCCCCAACACCGCCCGCATGGCGGCCATGGGCGTGGCGCTGAACGATTTGCGCCAAGCCCTGCTCAGCAACAATAGCAACGACGGTGCAGGCCGCTTGACCGCGGGCGAAGAAGCGCTGGTGGTGCGTGTGGAAGGCGCAGTCAAAACGCTGGACGATCTGCGCGCCATTCGCCTGCCCACCGCCAAAGGGACTGAGAAAGTGTTGCTTGACGATGTGGCCGTGGTGCGCCATGGCGCTTTGACGCGCTACGGCGCGGTGACCAAAGACGGTCAGGGCGAAGCGGTGGAAGGCTTGGTACTGGGCATGCGCGGCGTAAACGCACGTGACTTGGTTGAGGCGGTGGGACTGAAACTGCAAGAGGTGCAAAGTCGCTTACCGACCGGCATGACCGTGAAAACCTTTTACAACCGAGGCGAGCTGGTCACCCGCGCCGCCGACACGGTGATCAAAGCCTTGATCGAAGCCTCGGTCTTGGTCTGCGTGATCTTGTATGTGTTCTTGGGCGGTGTGCGCGCCGCGCTGGTGGTGGCGGTGTCCCTGCCCTTGTCGCTCTTGGCCACTTTTTTGCTGATGCGCGCCTTTGGCATTACCGCCAACTTGATGAGCCTGGGCGGCTTGGCTATTGCACTGGGCATGCTGGTGGACGCCTCGGTGGTGGTGGTGGAAAACATTGAAACCGCATTTGCCACCACTCAAGAAAAACACCCGCAAGGCCACGGTTTGTCTAAAACCGAAATCCTGCTCGCCGCCGTGCGCCAGGTGGTCAAGCCCGTGGTCGCGGGCGTGCTGATCATTGGCGTGGTGTTTTTGCCTTTGCTGAGCCTGCAAGGGCTGGAGGGCAAGCTGTTCGCCCCGGTGGCCATCACCATCATCATGGCGCTGGCGTCGTCACTGCTGATCGCCTTTACCGTGGTGCCCGCGCTGGCCTCCCTACTGCTGCAAGAAACCGGGGCACACGAGCCGGTGTTGATGCAAAAAATACATCGCGGCTATGTCGCACTGCGCGACCGCGTTTGGCGCCAACCGCGCTGGTTGTATGGCGCCTCGGTCTTGTCGTTGGTGCTGGCTGCTGGCCTGTACACACAGGTGGGCAAAACCTTCATGCCGACGCTGGACGAAGGCGATGTGCTGGTGCAGCTGCAAAAACTGCCCTCTATTTCGCTGGAGACCGCCATGGAAATTGACACCCGGGTGCAGCAGGCGATTTTGAAAGATGTGCCCGAGGTGCTGTCCATCGTGGCGCGCGCGGGCTCGGACGAATTGGGTCTAGACCCCATGGGCCTGAACGAGACCGATACCTTTTTGGTACTCAAACCCAAGAGCGAATGGCGCGGCAGCAAGGACGACATCATTGCCCAGTTGCGCGACATCTTGGAGGGCTTCCCCGGTCTGGTCTATGGCTTCACGCAACCGATTGAAATGCGCGTTTCTGAAATGCTGACCGGCACCCGCGGCGATGTGGCGATTAAGGTGTTTGGCACCGACCTGGCCGGCATCAACGCGGCGGCGCAAAAAATTGCCCAAGCCGTGCGCGGCATCGAAGGCGCAGCCGAAGTGATTGCCCCCAAGGCCGAGGGCTTGCAGTACCTGAGCGTGGCCATCAACCGCCATGCCGCAGGCCAAGCGGGCTTCAGCATCGAGGCCTTGCAGCAAAACCTGAAAACACAGGTCGAAGGCGAAAGCCTGGGCGTGGTGCTGCAAGACGGCATCCGCACCCCTCTCACGCTCAAGGGCAACGAGGCCCTGCGCAACAGTCCCGAGGCCTTCAAGAACCTGACCCTGTCGGCGCCCGATGGCCGGGCCTGGAGCGCCAGTGCACTGGCGAACATCCAACTGGTGGACGGGCCGATTCGCATTGACCACGAGCAAAGTGCGCGCTTCACCAGTATCCAGGCTTCGGTGAATGGCCGCGACCTGACCGGCTTTGTGCAAGACGCGCAAAAAGCCGTGACCGCGCTGAATTTGCCGCGCGAGATCAAGGTGGTTTGGGGCGGGCAGTTTGAAAACCAGCAACGCGCCGCAGCCCGCTTAGGCTTGGTGATTCCGGCTGCGCTGATTTTGATCTTTGTGATCTTGATGCTCACCTTCGGCTCGGCCAGCCAAGCCAGCATCATCTTTGTCAACATCCCGTTCGCTTTGGTGGGCGGGGTCGTGGCGCTGGCCTTGTCGGGCGAGTACCTATCAGTGCCCGCCTCGGTGGGCTTTATTGCGCTCTTGGGCATTGCGGTGCTCAACGGCGTGGTCATGGTGACCCACTTCAACGAACGACTGCAAGACGGCGAGGCCATGGCCACCGTGGTGCGCCTGGGCACCGAACGGCGTTTGCGCCCGGTGCTCATGACGGCGGTAATCACCGCCCTGGGCATGATCCCCTTGCTGTTTGCCACCGGGCCGGGCTCGGAGATTCAGCGTCCCTTGGCCATCGTGGTCACCGGGGGGTTGTTCAGCTCTACCCTGCTCACCTTGCTGTTGCTGCCGAAAATTTTCGAGCGTTTTGGCGCAGCCTCCACAGGAGAAAAGTCATGAAAGCACACACCCTGTTGAACGGCTGGGTCCTGCTGGGCCTTCTGAGCCTGCTGACCCTGCCGTCTCTGGCCGCGCCCAATTCCCAGGCCTATTTACCGGCAGAGGCGGTCGTCAAAGAAGCGCTCCTGGCCAGCCCCGGCATTCAAAGCGCGCGCGCGCAAAAAGAAGCCTTGAACCTGCGTGCACAGACCTTGCGCACCGGCAGCGCCGAATTCACGCTGCGCGCCAACTTGCAGCAGCGCCGAATACCCGCCAGTCAAGAGCGCTTGAATGAACACACCCTCAGTTTGGAGCGCCCGGTGCGGCTGTGGGGCAAGTCCGCGGTGGACGGCCAACTGTCTGACAAGACCCAGGCCCTGGCCGAGGTGGCGTTCAACGACGCCATGCACGAGGCCAGCCGCGAATTGATGAAGCTGTGGTTTACCCAAGTCCACGCCGCCTTGGCCGAGCGCCATGCGCAGCAGCAAGTGAGCTCGGCAGCGCAGATTCACCAGTTGGCGCAAGCGCGCTTCAAACAAGGCGAGATTGCGCGCATGGATTTAGAGCTGTCTCAAGCCGAGGTGCAACGCGCCCAAGCGGCGCAGCAAATCGCCCAAGCCGAACTGGCCAACGCGGCCACGGCCTTGATCGGCCGCTACCCCGGTCTGCCCTTGTCCAGCTCGCAGCGGACCATCCAAGCGCAAGAGATGGGTGACTTTTCCGAATCGCAAGCCACCTTGAAGCAATTGTTTTTAAAAGAGAACCACGAGCTCAATATGCTGCGCATCGAAGCCGAGCGCCTGCAACTGTGGGCCGAGCGCGCCCGGCTCGATCGCCTGCCCGACCCCACGGTCGGCGTCTACAGCGCGCGCGACCGTGGCGGCGCAGAGCAGGTCACAGGCTTGAGCCTGTCCATGCCGCTGTCGGGCTCGGTGCGGCAAAACGCAGCGCAAGCCACGCTGGCCGACGCGCAAGCCGCAGCCGACAAGGTGCGGCGCTTGCAGCAGCAACTCAGCGCCGAATTCGATCAGTGGTGGACCGGGTTTCACAGCAAGCGCGCCGCCTCTGCCCAGTTGCAACTTGCGGCTGACACGCAAACCCGCGCCGCCGACAAATCGCGCAAAGCCTATGCCTTGGGGGAACACAGTCTGTTTGAAATGCTGATGATTGCCCGCACGGCGCAAGAGCAGCAGTTTGCGGCCTCGCGCTTGCAGTTGGAGATGCTGGAAAGTTTGGCGCTGTTGCAGTTGGAACTACATCAGATTTGGGATTTTGATATGTAAAAAAAACCGCAGGGTCTCAACCTGCGGTTTTCAATTGGCGCACAAGTTGCGCAAGGCGGCCGTACCGGGTCAGCCCGAGCTTCATGAGGCTTTGTGCTCAGCACTCTCTTCGCTGGGCCAATCACGGATATAGGCCTTGAGCATCTTGTTCTCAAAATTCTGGCTGTCCACCACGGCTTTGGCCACGTCGTACAAACTGATCACCCCCATCAGCATGCGCTTGTCCATCACGGGCATGTAGCGCGCATGGCGGTCCAGCATCATGCGGCGCACTTCGTCCAGGTCGGTCTCGCTGGTGCAGGTCATGGGGTGGTCGTCCATGGCCGCGCGCACGGTGGTGCCGCCGACACTACCGCCGTTTTTGACAATCGCCAAGATCACTTCCCGAAAAGTCAGCATGCCGACCAAATCGCCGCTTTCTATCACCACCAAAGAACCGATGTCTTTGCCGGACATGATGTCCACCGCGTCTGACAAAGGCTGTGACGGGGTGACGGAATACAAAACGGTCCCTTTGACGCGAAGGATGTCACTGACTTTCATGGTGGTCTCCCAGATATGTGAATAAATGACAAACAGCCCACCGCTGTTTGCGTTCAAACAATATAGCCCATAAAGCCGGCATTCGGCGGGCTGAAATGTCTTTTGCGCGCCAGGCAAACCCTCGCTTTGGGTCCACAATGGAATTCAAATTTTCAGGAGACGACCCATGCCCGGTTACGCCGATCCCGGTTTTGACACCCTGGCCCTGCACGCAGGCGCCTCGCCCGACCCGACCACGGGGGCAAGGGCGGTGCCCATTCACCTGACCACCTCGTTCGTCTTTGAGTCGACCGAACAAGCCGCCTCGCTGTTCAACCTGGAGCGCGCAGGCCATGTATATAGCCGCATCAGCAACCCCACCAACGCAGTGCTGGAGCAACGTGTGGCGGCGCTGGAAGGCGGCATTGGCGCGATTGCCACGGCCAGCGGCCAGGCCGCGCTGCACCTGGCTATTTGCACGCTGATGGACGCGGGCTCGCACATCGTGGCCTCCACCGCCCTGTATGGCGGCTCGCACAACCTGCTGCACTACACCCTGAGCCGCTTTGGCATTGAAACCACGTTTGTCGCGCCCGGCGACCTGAACGCTTGGCGCGCTGCCGTGCGCCCCAATACCAAACTCTTTTTTGGCGAAACCGTGGGTAACCCGGGCCTGGATGTGCTGGACATTCCCAACATCAGCGCCATCGCCCACGACAACAAGGTGCCACTCTTGGTGGACTCCACCCTCACCTCGCCTTGGCTGATGAAACCGCTGGATCATGGCGCCGATCTGGTTTATCACTCGGCAACTAAATTTTTGTCGGGCCACGGCACGGTGGTGGGCGGTGTGGTGGTCGATGGCGGCAGCTTCGATTGGGAGCGCTCGGGCAAATTCACCGGGCTGACTGAGGCCTACGCCGGTTTTCACAACATGGTCTTCAGCGAAGAAAGCACCGTGGGCGCGTTTTTACTGCGCGCCCGGCGCGAAGGCCTGCGCGACTTTGGCGCGTGCATGAGTCCGCACACCGCGTGGTTGATTTTGCAAGGCATCGAGACCCTGCCGCTGCGCATGGCGCGCCACATGAGCAACACCGAAAAAGTGGTGCAGTTTTTGGCCGCACACCCCTTGGTCAGCCGTGTTGGCCACCCTATGTTGGAGAGCCACCCCTCGCACCAACTCGCGCAAAAGCTCTTGCCGCGCGGCGCAGGCTCGGTGTTCAGCTTTGACATCAAGGGCACGCGCGCCCAGGGCCAAAAATTCATCGAAACCCTGCAGGTGTTCAGCCACCTGGCCAACGTGGGCGACTGCCGCAGCCTGGTGATCCACCCGGCCAGCACCACGCATTTCCGCATGACCGACGAAGCCCTCAAGGGCTCTGGCATTGGCCCGGGAACCATCCGCCTGTCGATTGGTCTGGAAGATCCCGACGATTTGATCGATGACCTGAAGAAGGCCCTCAAAGCGGCTGAGAAAGCAGGAGCGGCAGCATGAAAATCTCCGTTCAAGGCCACGACCTTTACGCCTATACCGGCGGCAAGCCCTTCAATCCGGCGCAGCCCACCGCCGTGTTCATTCATGGCGTACTCAACGACCACAGCGTGTGGATTTTGCAGACACGTTATCTGGCGCACCACGGCTGGAACGTGTTGGCGCTTGACCTGCCCGGCCACTGTAAAAGCGAAGGCCCGCCGCCCGAAAGCGTGGAGCAAGCCGCCTCCACCGTCATCGCCTTACTCGACTCCATGGGCATCGCAAAAGCCGCGCTGATCGGTCACAGCTTTGGCTCTTTGATTGCGCTACAAGCGGCAGCGCAAGAGCCTGAACGCGTCAGCCATTTGGTGATGGTGGGTACTGCTTTTCCGATGCGGGTATCGCAAGCCCTGCTGGACGGCGCGGTGAACGCGCCGATGAAAGCCATTGACATGGTCAACACCTTTTCGCACTCGATGATGGCGCCGCCCCCTTCGGCCTTGGGCCCCGGCACCTGGGTACACGGCGGCTCCAGAGCGCTGATGCGCCGCGTGCTGGCCAGCAACACGCAGGCCAATGTGTTCTACATCGGCTTTAAAGCCTGCGACAGTTACACCGGCGGTGAGAAAGCCATGGCGCAGGTGCAATGCCCGACCTTGTTCATCTTGGGTCAACAAGACCAAATGACGCCGCCCAAAGCTGCGCAAAGTTTGATTGGCAAAGCGGGCCACGCCAAGGTGGTCAAGCTCAAAGCTGGTCACTCCTTGATGACCGAAGCGCCTGAAGCCGTGCTGCATGCGATGGTGGATTTTTTAAAACCATGAACAACGACACGACGCGCAACGCACCCACCGACTGGGCGGCCCTGATCACCCCACCCTTGAGCTTTGATCGCGCGCAAACGCTGGCCAGCACGCTGGACTTGCGCGCCTTGCCCACCGATTTTTTGGCGAATCCTTACCCTGTGTACGCCGCGCTGCGTGCGCAAGAACCCATCAAGCGCATGCCCGACGGCTCTTATTTTTTAACCCGTCACGCCGACCTGGTGGCTGTGTACCGTGATGCGCAGACCTTCAGCTCCGACAAGCAAGTGGAGTTCGGCCCCAAGTACAACAAAACGCCCTATAACGCCCCGCCCTTCGCCCTGCCCGGGCACGCTGCGCCTTTGTACGAACACCACACCAACAGCCTGGTGTTCAACGACCCGCCACTGCATACCCGGGTGCGCAAGCTGATCATGGGCGCGCTCACGCGCAGAGCGATTGACGACCTGACCCCCGGGCTGGTCCAACTGGTGGACGATTTGCTGGATCACATGCAGACCCAAAGCGGCGGCGACTTGATTGAAGACTTTGCCAGCGCCATTCCGGTGGAAATCATTGGCAATCTGCTGGGCGTGCCACATGCCGAGCGCGGCCCTTTGCGCGGCTGGTCGCTGGCGATTTTGGGCGCACTGGAGCCCAGCCTCACGTCTGAGCAAGAAGCCCTGGGCAACACCAGCGTGCGCGAGTTCTGCGCCTACCTGCAAGGCCTGGTGGCCGAGCGGCGTCAGCACCCGGGCGACCCTGAGCGCGATGTGCTGACACGACTCATCCAAGGTGAAGAAAATGGCGAACAGCTCAGCGAAATCGAGCTGCTGCAAAACTGCCAGTTCCTGCTCAACGCCGGGCACGAGACCACCACCAACCTGATCGGCAATGCGCTGATCTGCCTACAAGAATACCCCGACGCGCGCGTCCAATTGCTGCGCGACATGCAGCAGGCCGCGGACGATGCGGCGCGTGATGCGGTGCTGAATCTGGCGGTGGATGAGTTTTTGCGCTTCGAGTCGTCCAACCAACTGGGCAACCGCCGCGCGCTGCAAGCCACCCAACTGGGCGGTGTGGACTTGCCCGCCGGCGCGCTGGTTACCTTGTGCATTGGCGCGGCGAACCGCGACCCGGCGCAGTTCGACCACCCCGAGCAACTGAACCTGGGGCGCAGCGGCGGCAAACATTTGGCGTTTGGCTTTGGCATTCACCAATGCGCGGGCTTGAGCCTGGCGCGGTTGGAAGGACGCGTGGCCATTGGCCGGTTTTTGCAGCGTTTTCCGAATTACCAGCTCACGCAAACCCCGCTGCGCGGCGGGCGCGCACGGTTCAGGGGTTTTTTGAACGCCCCGTTCTCCACGGGGCTTTAACAGGTTTGGGCGCTCAGTAAGGCTTGGCCAACACATCGGCCACATGCAGCTGCGCAATGCCCATGTGGCGCCACACGTTGTACGTGCTGTCCATTTGGGAGACCAGCAAGGCATCGGCCAGCGGCGCCAGGGGCGTCACCTGCAAGTCAGCCAACAGCACATAACGGGACTCGGTGCTGCCGTCCATCGAGCGCAGCTGACCAATCCAGCGCAGCTCGTGCAGCACCTTCACCACCCGGTGCGCGTGGCGCAACTCTATGCGCAAGGCTTCGGCCAACTCGTTCAAGCTCAAACCGTGCGGCGGCTTGTGGTGCATGGCGTCCAGCGCGCTCAAGGTTTCCAAAGCCAGCCTGAATGACCAGCCCGAGCCGCTGCGCCGGCGCAGCGCATGGCGTCCCAGCTCGGGCAAGCTGGCGGCGACCACCGCGCCCACCAGCACAATCACCCAGGCCATGTAAATCCACACCAGCAAAATCGGCACCGCCGCAAACGCACCGTAAATGGCCGAATAGGTCGGCATCTGCACCAAATAAACCGCGAGTAATTTTTTACCCAACTCAATGCCCACCGCCGCCACCAAGCCGCCTGCCGTCGCATGCTGCCACTGCACGCGGGTATTGGGCACGTAAAAATACAAGCCGCTGGCGCAGGCCGTGAGCAAGGCGAACTCCACCGCGTCCAGCACCAGGCGCAGGTCACCTGGCAGCACGCCCACACCTTCGCTGGCCGTGACCACATACGAGGTGATGGCCAAGCTGGCCCCCAACATCAATGGGCCCAGGGTCAGCGCGGCCCAGTACAGCAAGACCTTTTGCGGCAAGGCGCGATGGCTGGAGACGCGCCAAATTTGCCCCAAGGTGCGCTCGATCGTGACCATCAAGGCCAAGGACGTGACCAGCACCGCCACAAAGCCTACAGTCCCCAGCCGACTGGCTTTGCGCGAAAACTGCGTGAGCGAGCCCAGCACTTGGCGCGCAATGCTCTCAGGCACCAAGCTTTGCACAAGCCATTGCTGCAACTGGTCTTGCACTTTGGCAAACACCGGAAACGCCGTGAAGATGGCCAAGCCCATGGTAAACAAAGGCACCAGAGCCAACACGGTGGTGAAGGTGAGTGAACTGGCGGTCATGCCCAAGCGAGCTTCGCGAAAACGCTCGCGCAACAAATGGCCCATTTGGCGCCACTCAAAGTGCAAAGCGTATTCCCATAGTTGGGCCATACTTTGGCTTAAACGATCAATTCGATTCATGCTCTGTATGATGCCACTGCCATGAACACGATTTCACCCCAACCTGCAGACTTTTCTCCTCCTCCCGACCCTCCAATTGCCGCACATGTGGTTTTCACGCGCATCTTGGCGGTGGGCAGCTTGCTCGGCCTGATTGCCCTGGGCCTGGCTTGGGAGCTGTGGCTGGCGCCCTTGCGCCCAGGCGGCACCTGGTTGGCCATCAAAGTGCTGCCGCTGTGCCTGCCTTTGGCCGGCTTGCTGAAAAACCGCATGTACACCTACCGCTGGGTGAGTTTGCTGATCTGGCTTTACTTTACCGAAGGCGTGGTGCGCGCTTGGGGCGACAAATGGCCATCCAACTTGCTGGCCGGCATTCAGGTGCTGCTGTGCCTGACCTTGTTTGTGGCCTGCGCCTTGCATGTGCGTTTGCGCTTGCAAGACGCCAAAGCCCGCGGACCCTTGCAGGAGGTCGCATGACCCCTTTACTGAATACCTTGCGCCTGATCTGTGGCGAGCCCCATGTGCTCACACACGATGACCCGGCAACCGACCTGAGCGCCTGGGAACTCGATTGGCGCAAACGCATTCGCGGCCGGGCTCTGGCCGTGGTGCGCCCCGGCAACACGCAAGAAGTGGCTGCAGTGGTCAAAGCCTGCGCCGCTGCGGGCACCGCCATCGTGCCGCAAGGTGGCAACACCGGCCTGGTGGTGGGCGGCGTGCCAGACGACAGCGGCACGCAAATCGTGCTCAGCCTGGGCCGCATGCACGCAGTGCGCGCCATCGATCCGGCCAACCTGACCATCACCGTGGAAGCCGGTTGCGTGCTGCAAAACTTGCAAGCCGCCGCCGAAGCCGCTGGATTTTTGTTCCCCTTGAGCTTGGGCTCTGAAGGCAGCTGCACCATTGGCGGCAACCTGGGCACCAACGCGGGTGGCACGCAAGTCGTGCGCTACGGCAACACGCGCGACCTGTGCCTGGGCCTGGAAGTGGTCACCGCGCAAGGCGAAATTTGGCATGGCCTCTCAGGCCTGCGCAAAGACAACACCGGCTACGACCTGCGCAACCTGATGATCGGCAGCGAAGGCACGCTGGGCATCATCACCGCGGCCACCATGAAGCTGTACCCGCAGCCCGCCGCGCAGCTCACCGCCTGGGCCGCCGTGCCCAGCATGCAAGCGGCGGTGGACCTGCTGGGCTTGGCACACCAGCGCCTAGGACCGGGCCTGACGGGTTTTGAAGTCATGGGCCAGTTTGCCCTTGGCTTGGTCGAAAAACATTACCCGCAGCTGCGCGTGCCGCTGTGGAAGGAAACCCCGTGGTGCGTGCTGCTTGAAAACTCCGACAGCGAGAGCGAAACCCATGCCCGTGGCCAGTTTGAAGCCCTGCTCGAAGCCGCAATGGAGGCCGGATACGTGACCGACGCGGTAGTGGCCGAGAACCTGAGCCAAGCCAAAGGCCTGTGGCACATTCGCGAAAGCATCACCCTGGCGCAGGCCGATGAAGGGCTGAACATCAAGCACGACATCAGCATCCCCGTCTCTCGCATCCCCGCCTTTGTGGCCGAGACCGACGCCCTGCTGGCCCGTGAAGTACCCGGTGTGCGCATGGTCGACTTTGGCCACTTGGGCGACGGTAACCTGCACTACAACGTGCAGTCACCCGAAGGCGCCGACGGCCAAGCTTTTTTGCGCGACTTTGAAGACCAAGTTAACACCCTGGTGTTCGACCAGGTCGCCAAATTTGACGGCTCCATCAGCGCCGAGCACGGTGTGGGCGAACTCAAGGTCGGCAAACTGCCGCTCTACAAAGACCCCACGGCCCTGGCCATGATGCGAGCCGTGAAAAACGCGCTGGACCCACAAAACATCATGAACCCGGGACGCGTGATTGCGCTTTAAATACATGTGGCACTTGGCTCTGGGCCTGATCTTCAGCCTCCTGCTTTCATCAGGGGCCATAGCCCAAACTCGCATCGATTTGCAAGGTCACCGCGGGGCCAGGGGTTTGCTGCCCGAAAACACCTTGCCTGCCTTTGAACGGGCCATGGCTTTGGGCGTCACCACCCTGGAGTTGGACGTGGTGTCGACCCAAGATGGTGTGCTGGTCATCAGCCACGACCCGGCGCTCAACCCCGATCTGACGCGCGACAGCCAAGGCAGATACCTGCAGTCGCCAGGCTCCGACATCCTTAGCCTGAGCTGGGCACAGTTGCAGACCTACGATGTGGGCCAAATCAAAACGGGGTCCAGGTATGCCAGTTTTTTTCCAGAGCAAAAATCCATTGACGGCACGCGGATTCCCCGGCTCCAAGACCTGTTTGACCGGGTCAAGGCGATGGGCAACAGCAAAGTCCAGTTCGCCATTGAAACCAAATTGACCCCCTCGCGGCCCGAACAAACCCCAGATCCCGAAAGCTTCGTCCGCCAACTGCTCAAAGTGATTAACGAAAACAACATGCAAGCTCGGGTGCAGATTCAGTCTTTTGACTGGCGAACGCTGCAAGCAGTGCAACGCCTGGCGCCCGGTTTGCCAACGGTGTACCTGACCGCGCAGCTGTCTTCTTTGGACAACATCATGGCCAGAAGCAGCCAGGACTCCCCATGGACAGCCGGGTTTCAGTACAAAGCCCATGGCACCATACCCCGCATGATCCAAGCCGCCGGGGGCAGCCATTGGTCCTCCTTTTGGCGTGAGCTTGACGCGGCCAAAGTCAAAGAAGCGCATGCTCTGGGCCTGAAGGTTTTGGCTTGGACCGTCAATGAGCGCAAAGCCATGAACGAGTTGCTGGACATGGGCGTGGACGGCCTGATCACTGACCGACCGGACGTGGCCCAAGAAGTGCTGCGATCCCGGGGCACCGCCTGGTAAGAACAAGGTAATCAGCATCCCCGTCTCGCGCATACCCGCCTTTGTGGCCGAGACCAACGCCCTGCTAGCCCGTGAAGTACCCGGTGTGCGCATGGTCGATTTTGGCCACTTGGGCGACGGTAATGTGCACTACAACGTGCTGTCGCCCGAAAATCTTGCCTTGCATATGTACAATAAACGGTACAACAGGAGGTCTGCATGGACGCCATCACTTATTCAACCGCCAGGGCCAATTTGGCCAGCACCATGAACCGGGTGTGTGAGAACCACGAGCCCTTGATCATCACGCGCAACAGCGAGCAGTCGGTGGTCATGCTGTCGCTGGAAGATTTTCAATCCCTCGAAGAATCTGCTTATTTGCTGCGCAGCCCCGCCAACGCCCGACGCTTGCTGGCGGCCATAGAGCAGCTGAGTACCCACCAAGGCACGGTGCGGGAGCTGGCCGAGTGAAGTTGGTGTTTGCAGACGCCGCTTGGGAGGACTACCTGTATTGGCAAAAGCAGGACAAGCGCATGGTCGTGGGGATCAACAAATTGATTAGCGAAACCCAGCGTGACCCTTTTGCAGGCATAGGCAAGCCCGAACCCTTGAAACACGCCCTATCGGGGTTTTGGTCCCGGCGCATCACTGACGAGCACCGCATGATTTACAAGTTGGAGCCGGACGCACTCTTGATCGCCATGTTGCGCTACCACTACTGAATTAAACTTCATGCCCATGAACACCCCTGCCCAACCCCGGCCCATCCGCGGCCAATACGAAGACTTCATGCGCCACGTCTACACGACGGGCGTGCAAAAAGGCGACCGCACTGGCACCGGCACGCGCAGCGTGTTCGGCCATCAGATGCGCTTTGACCTGAAGGAAGGCTTTCCGCTGGTCACCACCAAAAAGGTGTTCTTACGCGCCATCATCGTCGAGCTGTTGTGGTTTTTGCGTGGCGACAGCAACGTCAAGTGGTTGCAAGAACGCGGTTGCACGATTTGGGACGAATGGGCCCATGAAGATGGCTCGCTCGGCCCGGTCTACGGCGTGCAATGGCGCAGTTGGCCCACGCCGGGCGGCGGGCACATTGACCAAATTCAGCAGGTCATGGACACGCTCAAGACCAACCCGGACAGCCGCCGCATCATCGTCAGCGCCTGGAACGTGGCTGAGCTGGACCAAATGGCGCTCATGCCCTGCCATGCCTTTTTCCAGTTCTATGTGGCGCCGCCGCAAAAAGCGGGTGACAAACCCAAACTCAGCTGCCAGCTGTACCAGCGCAGCGCCGATATCTTTTTGGGTGTGCCTTTCAACATTGCCAGCTACGCCTTGCTCACCCATATGGTGGCGCAGCAGTGCGACATGGATGTGGGCGACTTCATTTGGACGGGCGGCGACTGCCACATTTACAGCAACCACCACGAACAGGTGGAACTGCAACTGAGCCGCGCGCCCATGGCCTACCCGACCTTGAACATCCAACGCAAACCCGATTCGATTTTGGATTACGCGTATGAGGACTTTGAGGTGTTGGGCTATGAATGCCACCCCGCCATCAAAGCGCCTGTGGCGGTTTAAGGCATGGCTTTGCATTTGATTTTTGCGCGCGCGCGCAACGGCGTGATTGGCGTGAACAACCAACTGCCTTGGCACCTGCCTGAAGACTTGGTGCATTTCAAACGCGCCACAATGGGTTGCCCCGTCATCATGGGCCGCAAAACCTGGGACTCCTTGCCGCCCAAGTTCCGCCCCCTGCCCGGCCGATTGAATGTGGTGGTCACGCGCCAAGCTAACTGGCAAGCCCAGGGCGCCTTGCGCGCCGGCTCAATCACCGAGGCCATGACCTTGTGCCCGCCCGACACGGACGCCTGGGTGATTGGCGGCGCCGAGATTTATACCCAGGCCATGCCCTGGGCCAGTACCGCCGTGGTGACTGAGATTGACCACGATTTTGCAGGCGATGCTTTTGCACCGAGCTTCAATGCCGATTGGATCGAAGTGGCGCGCGAGGCACACACCAGTGCACAAGGCCTGGCGTTCAGCTTTGTGACCTACCAACATTTAAAAAAAGGAGACTGAGCATGTCTGAAGATGGATTTCACGTACACGGCCCGCACGACCACGAGATGGAGCACGCGCAGCAAGGCCATGACGGTGCAGGGCATGGCGCCAGCCACACCAACAGCATCGCCATGTTCACCGCGGTCATTGCCACGGTGGGTGCAATTTTTTCTTACATGGGCGGGGCCACGCAGGCCAGCGCCGGTTTGTACAAAAACAATGCGGCCATCAAGAAAACCGAAGCCTCCAACCAGTGGAACTTTTACCAAGCCAAAAGCAGCAAGCAAAACCTGAGCGAGCTGGCCGTGGAGCTGGCCCCAGGCGCCAAGAAAGAGTTTTACGAAGGCGAAATAAAACGCTACAAAACAGAAAAAGCCGAGATCAAAGTCGAGGCCGAAAAACTGGAAGCTGAATCCAAAGAATGGGATCACCAGTCAGACGAGCAGATGCACCAGCACCACCGCTGGGCGCAGGCCACCACCGCGCTGCAAGTGGCCATTGCCATGGCCGCCATTGCGTTGATGACGCGGCGCAAATGGCTGGAATGGGGCATGTACGGCATGGGAGCCGTGGGCTTGGGCATTGGCGTTTTGGCTGCGCTGCACGTATGAAAATTGCCACCTGGAATGTGAACTCGCTGTTGGTGCGCCTGCCGCAAGTCTTGGACTGGTTAGCCGCGCAGGCCTCTTCAGAGACCGGCGCCGTGGATGTTCTCGCGCTCCAAGAGCTGAAGATGACCGACGACAAATTTCCGCACGCGGCGTTTGCGCAGGCCGGTTATCAGGCGCAGTGGTTTGGTCAAAAAACCTACAACGGTGTGGCCTTGATTTCACGCAGCCCGGGCACTGAGGTGGTGAAGAACATTCCGGGTTTTGAAGACGAGATGTCGCGCGTGATTGCGGCCAGCTTCCCCGACGGACAAGGCAGCACGGTGCGTGTGATTGGTGCGTATTTCCCCAACGGCCAAGCGCCTGACAGCGACAAGTTCGTCTACAAAATGCGCTGGCTCACGGCGCTGCGCGACTGGGTTCAAACCGAAATGGCAGCGCACCCCAAGCTGGTCTTGACGGGTGACTTCAACATCACCTTTGACGATCTGGATGTGTGGGACCCGGTGGCCTTGAAAGGCACGATCCATTGCACCGACGAAGAGCGCGCGCATTTGAACAGCTTGATGGACTTGGGATTGACGGACAGCTTCAGGCTGTTTGAGCAACCCGAGAAAAGCTACAGCTGGTGGGACTACCGTGAGTTTGCCTTTCGCCGCAACCGGGGTCTGCGCATTGACCACGTGCTGATCAGCGACGGCCTCAAAGCCCAAGCCAAGGCCTGCGTAGTGGACAAACTGCCGCGTAAAAACGAGCGCCCCAGCGACCACGCGCCGGTGGTGCTGACCTTGGGCTAAGGCTTATTTTTTCTTGGCGCCGAGCTTGGACTCGGTGCCGGCCACCAGGCGGTTGATGTTCTCGATGTGGCGCCACACCAAGAGCAATGCCATGACGATCAAGGCGCCCAGAAAAGGCTCGGCGTAAGGCCAGGCGACATCGCCACCAAAGGCGTAATAGGCAGGTGCAAACAGCGCCGCCGCCAAAGCGGCAAACGAAGAGTAGCGCGAGAACCAGGCGACGATCACCCAGGTCAATGCCACCGCCAAGCCGAGCAAAGCGTTCACACCGAACAACACGCCAGCGGCAGTGGCCACGCCCTTGCCGCCTTGAAAGCGAAAAAACACCGGGTACAAATGCCCGATGAAAGCGGCCAGACCGGCCAGCGCGGCGGTACCTGCGCCCAGTTCATATTCCGCGCCCCAGTGCTGCACCGCAAACACCGGTAGCCAGCCTTTGGCCGCGTCAAACACCAAGGTCAACACAGCCGCTTTTTTGTTGCCCGAACGCAGCACGTTGGTAGCGCCAGGGTTGTTGCTGCCGTAAGAGCGCGGATCGTTCAGGCCCATCACGCGACTGATGATGACCGCGAAACTCAGAGAACCGAGCAAGTAAGAAGCCAGGGTCACGCCCAGCGTGATCAACATGTTATTTTCCAAAGCCAATCTCCTGATAGACACACAAAGGCGAGCCAGTCGCCCATAGGCCTATTCTGCCAGCGCGCACTGCACGGCTAGCGCGCCGAGCAATTGCACGCAAATTTTCGGCTCAATGCCCACCAAATAACCGCGCCGCCCGCCGTTGATAACGATGCGAGGCAAGGCCAGAATGGTCTCTTCGATATACACCGGCATGCTGCGGCGCGTGGCAAAGGGCGAGGTACCGCCGACCAAGTAACCGCTGTGCCGGTTGGCCACCTCCGGCGAGCACGGCTCCACCGACTTGGCGCCAATTTGCCGGGCCAAATTCTTGGTAGAGACTTTGCGGTTGCCATGCATCAGCACCACCAAGGGCTTGGCGTCCTGGTCTTGCATGATCAAGGTTTTGACGACGCTGAACGGGTCCAGCCCCAACTCGTTGGCGCTGTGCAGCGCGCCGCCATGCTCTAAGTACGCGTAAGGGTGCTCGGTGAAAGCCACGCCCTGCGCACGCAACAAGGCGGTGGCAGGGGTTTCGCTGACGCGGTCTTTTTTCGCCACGGTCGCCATGACAAAGTTAGAGGGCCGGGTCGCGCATGTCCCAGCGGATGGCGTCAATCTGCGTCAGCACCTCAGGGCTCAAGGTGGTGCCCCAAGCGTTCAGGTCTTCGTCCAGCTGCGCCACCGAGGTCACGCCAATGATGGTGCTGGCCACTTGCCATTTGGTGTAGCAAAAAGCCAGCGCCATTTGCGTCGGCGTCATGCCGTTGTCGCGGGCCAATTGGTTGTAGCGGCGCGCGGCCGCCAAGGCTTCGGGGCGGCCCCAGCGTTGCTTGCGCACCGATTCGTAGCTGGCCAAGCGTGTGCCTGCAGGCGCGTCAGGGCCGGTGGTGCCCGAGACATCGAACTTGCCGGTGAGTAAGCCAAAACCCAGTGGCGAGTAAGCCAACAAAGACACGCCTAGGCGGTGGCAGGTTTCGTCCAAACCGTTTTCCCAGGTGCGGTTCACCAAGCAGTACGGGTTTTGCACCGTGGCAACACGCGGCAAACCATGTTGTTCGGCCAGTCGCACAAACTCGTGCACGCCATAAGGTGTTTCGTTGGACAAGCCGATGTAGCGTACCTTGCCAGCTTTCACCAACTGGCTCAAAGCTTCGAGCTGCTCGTGGATCGGCGTGGCCGAGGATTCTTTGGCCGGATCGTAGTAGACCGTGCCAAAGGCCGGCACATGGCGCTCAGGCCAGTGGATTTGGTACAGGTCGATCACATCGGTTTGCAAGCGGCGCAGGCTGGCGTCGCAAGACTGGGTTATGTCTTGCGCCGTCATGCCCTTGCCTTCGCGCACCCAGGGCATGCCGCGTGATGGCCCGGCCACTTTGGTGGCGAGCACCAATTTTTCACGTGCGCCAGGGTGCTTGGCAAACCAATTGCCGATGATGGTTTCGGTGGAACCGAAGGTCTCGGCCTTGGCCGGCACCGAGTACATCTCGGCGGTGTCCATGAAGTTCACGCCCGCAGCCAAGGAGCGGTCAAGAATAGCGTGCGAGTCGGCCTCGCTCACTTGTTCGCCAAAGGTCATGGTGCCCAGGCAAATGGGGGTGACGTGTAAATCGGACTGGCCGAGCTGAACGAGTTTCATGGTGTGGACTGATGATGATCGGGTTGGAGGAAACGGCCTTATTTTGTCATGCCGCGACAAAACCCCTCTTCTCTTTTAGAAAAAACACATCCGCCCCATCTCTGAGAAATAATGAGCATTAAAGAACGCATATCATGCTGCACATGACCGACGACATCAAGATCATCCACTCCCCACTGGCGCAGACCTACAGCGCCGGCGGCCACAGCGTTGACATTCAAATCTACCGCACGCCAGACACCCATTGGGTGCTTGAAGTGGTGGACGAGCGTGGCACCTCCACCGTATGGGATGACCTGTTTGAAACGGACAAGCTAGCGCTTGAATACGCCATCAAGGCCATTGAAACCGAAGGCATTGGCAACTTCATTACAAAGGCCCACAACGAGGCCAACGCAGCAGAACCGGAATTGCTGAAAGCACTGGCACAGGGAAAGATTCAACCCACAACCCAAGAAGTGCAGGACATGATGGAACCACTGTCCGACGAGGAGCTTGAAGAACTCGATCAGTTTTTGCTCTATGGCGTGGACAACGACGAAGCCATGACACTGGACACCTTGGACGGTTATTTGCACGCCATCGCCATTGGACCGCAGACCATCATGCCCAGTCAGTGGCTGCCCAAAATCTGGGGCGAAGACAGCTCCATGATGCCGCCCATGGACAGCATTGACCAACTCAACCACATCATGGGCTTGGTCATGCGGCACTACAACAGCATCATTCATGGCTTTGGGCTCAAACCGCCGTTGGTGGCACCCTACTGGGACACATGCGAATACGACATCGGAGAATTTGAAGAGGCCGATGGCTGGGCCTACGGTTTTACCGAAGGTGTGGCGCTGAACCTTGCCGCCTGGAAACCCTTGTTTGACAGCACAGAGGGCCAGCAGTGGTACAGGCCCATTGGCTTGCTGGGTGAAGAAAGTTTTTCTGCCGATCAGGGCGAACTGACCCAAACTCCCGCGCAACGGGAACAACTGGCCCAGCAGATTGAAGACAGCTTGGTGAACATCCACGCCTTTTGGCTGCCTTTGCGCGAGGCCGTCTATGAACGGGAAATATCCCAACGCATGCGCACCAAGGTAGGCCGCAACGAACCCTGCCCCTGTGGCAGCGGCAAGAAGTTCAAGAAATGCTGCGGGTCAGCGTCTGGGCTGCACTGAAACCATTTTCCAGATTCGACTTACCCATGAGACTCAGACCTTTTGTCATCACGTGTTGGCGCCGACTGAAAACTGACCCCGGTCAATATTCAAGCGGCGCAGACAAACTTGATCAACTTGATGCAGGCGGTCACCCATTGGCAAATGTGGTCGGCCGCATCTTCAAGCCCAGGGCGGTATGCAGTCTTACGGCGTATGCAACAACCCATTGACCACCAACCCCGGCAATCCGGCAAAGCTTTGGGCCTAAAATTTCAATAGAACTATTAAAACATATTTTGTTTCAATAGAACCAGCACGCTATAATTTGTTTCAACCGATCCAATGCCAAACAGGAGCGCAAAAATGACAGCTGTACTTGAGCATCAGCCCCCCGTATCGCAAGACCGAGGCGCGCTGGCCAAAATGGTGATGACCTTGCTGGATCACTGGAAGTTGTCCACTGAAGATCAGGCGGCACTTTTGGGTATTGCCACAAGCAACCGCGCTGCATTGACCCGCTATCGCAAGGGCGAGGCTATTGGGACCAGTCGCGACCAGTTTGAGCGTGTCGGCCATCTGCTGGGCATCCACAAAAATCTGCGCCTGCTGTTTCCGCAAAACCGTGACTTGGCTTACCGCTGGATGTCAACGCGCAACAAAGCATTTGGCAACTTGACCCCTGTCGACATCGTAAAGGAATGGGGTTTTGCTGGTTTGTTGATGGTGCGCGCCTACCTGGATCGGGCGCGTGGCGTTTGATGCAACAGCTGTTCTCTCACCTCACGCTGACGGATGTTCACTGCCATGTCATTCGCAATATTGTTTCTCTCAGATCGTCCCAAGACCTGTTTGATGATTTGACCAGCAGTTCCGAAGAATGGACACTTGCGCAACAAGTTGAAGATGCAGTTAAACCGCCGCCGTACCAGTCCCTCACCCCTGTCATCCACCGGAAGTTCGAGGACGCCGAATGGTTCAATGCGATTGGCTGGCCCTTTAAGAACTGGCAAGCCAGTCGGTTTTCTGATGGTTCATTTGGGGTCTGGTATGGCTGTGACACGGTGAAAACCTCCGTGTATGAAACCGCCTACCACTGGTTCAGCGGATTTTTGACCGATGCAGGGTATGAAAAAGAAAAGGTCATTGGTGAACGCAAGCTATATGAGGTGGCCTGCGATGCGGCGCTGGTGGACTTGCGGCCATTGGCCACCCCACATTCAGGTTTGATGCACAAGACCGATTACAGCATCGCCCAGTCAGCAGGCGCAAGAATGCACCGCGAAGGGCATCCAGGACTGGTGACGGCATCCGTGCGCCATGCGGCAGGGCAGAACTATGTCGTCTTGAACCCCGATGTTCTGTCCAACCCACGGCACCACGGCCAATTGACCTATCGGCTCGAAGGCCACCGCATCGTTGTTGAGAAACAGCCCGGCGTTGCTTGGATGAAAATCGACACCGCTGCGCTTTGAATAGCGATGCCGATGTAAGGGCCTACCCACTGATGAGGCTGGCCTCGTCAAAATATCCAACGCATGTGAACCGGCTGCACAGCGGCAAAGTCGCCCTGACTGATCCACGGTGAGTTGGTGCTCAGCCTTGAGCCCTCGCCTCCTCTTGCAAGCGCAGCACGCGCCGCTGCACTTTGCCGGTGGTGGTCATGGGCAGTTGGTCAATGAACTCGATCTCTTTGGGGTACTCGTAGGGCGCGAGCAGGCCTTTGACGTGTTGCTGCAGCGCGGTTTGCACCGCCGCTTCAAACGCAGCCGGGTCCGCTGCTTGGCTGCGTTGGTTGTGGTAGTCGGGCGACAAGACCACATAAGCCTTGACCAGCGCCCCACGGTCTTTGTCGGGCTTGGGCACCACCGCCGCATTGGCCACCGCCGGGTGTTTGACCAGGCAGTTCTCAACCTCGCCCGGCCCGATGCGGTAACCGGCGGCTTTGAACATGTCGTCGGTGCGGCCTTGGTACCACAGGTAGCCGTCTGCATCGCAGACTGCCATGTCGCCGGTGCGGCACCAGTCGCCGGTGTATTTGGCCTGGGTGGCGGCTTCGTTGCGCCAGTAGCCCAAGAAAAACACAGGGTCAGGGTGGCCGTGGACATCGAAACGATTCACCGCCACTTCCCCCGGCGTTCCTGAGGGACATTCGCGGCCTTGGTCGTCAATCACCGCCACCCGATGCCCCGGGTAGCCTTTGCCCATGCTGTTGGCGCGCGCGGGCCACAAGCAGGCGCAGTTGCCCACCACGTAATTGATTTCGGTTTGGCCAAACATCTCGTTCACCGTCACGTCCAGCTGCTGCTCGCAGTAGGCAAACACCGCGTCGCCCACAGCTTCGCCGGCGCTCATCAAGGCTTGCAGTTGCAAGCGGTAATGCGCACGCGGGTGCGGCACCGCTTTCATCATGGCTTTGAGTGCGGTGGGAAATAAAAAACTGTGCGTGACCTGGTGCTCGGCCAAAATTTCAAACGCCACCTCGGGCCCAAAGCGTCCGTTGAACGCCACGATCGGGCGACCAAAGTACAGACTCGGGAGCAAGGCGTCCATCAGCCCGCCCGTCCAAGCCCAGTCGGCGGGCGACCAGAACACCGCTTGCGAGGTTTTGCGCACATCAAAGGGGTCAAAGCCAAACCAGTTTTGGCTACAGACAAAGCCGGTCAGGTTGCCGATCAGGGCGCGGTGCGGAATCAAGGCGCCCTTGGGGTTGCCGGTGGTGCCGCTGGTGTAAATCAACACCGCGGGGTCTTCAGCCAAGGTACGCAAGGGTTTAAAGCGCGGCGGGGCCGCAGCCAAAGCGGGATCCCAATGCACATCGCAGGCGCCCGTGGCATCGGCACTTGCATCTTTCAGACCGACGCCGATCACGGTTTGCAGGCCGGGGCAATCGGCCCGGGCCGCGGCCACAGCGGACAAAGCCGCCGCTTCACAGATCACCACACGGGCGTCGCTGTCTTGCAGGCGAAACGACAAGGCCTCAGGCCCGAACAGCATGGACAGCGGCATGGCCACCGCGCCCATTTGCAGCACCGCCATATAGGCCACCGCGGTTTCAAAGCGTTGCGGCATGACCATGGCCACCCGGTCACCGGGTTGGACGCCCAAGCCCTTGAGCACCTGGCTCAAACGGTTGGCAGCTTGCTGCAGCTGCGCATAGGTGTACAAGCGCGGCCGTTGACCAGGCCGGTGCTCACGCAAAGCCACTCGGCGCGCCGCATCGGGCGCTGCAGCCCAACGGCTGCAACACACCTGGGCCATGTTGAAATGGCGATCCACATGCCAGCCAAATTGCGCATGAAGTGCGGCATAACCGTCGCAATGATCCTCTTGGTGACTGTCTCTCATTGTTTTCCTCCTTATGATCGAAAGTATGTACCAAGAAAGAAGAACTTCCAGTAGCCAATGGGTCCCTTTGCGCGGTTTGCGCTACCACGTGCGCACCTGGGGTCAGCCCGTGCCGGGCAGCACGCCGCTGGTCTTGGCCCACGGTTGGATGGACGTGGCCGCCTCCTGGCAGTTCATGGTTGATGCCTTGAGTGAGGCCTTTGCCAGTGGACGCCAGATCATTGCGCCCGACTGGCGCGGTTACGGATTGACCGAAGGCCCGCCCACCGATTGCTACTGGTTACCCGACTACTTGGGTGACTTGGACGCCCTGCTCGATGTGCTGTGCCCCAACCAAGCCATTGACCTGGTCGGCCACAGCATGGGGGGCAATGTGGTGATGCATTACGCCGGTTGCAGGCCCGAGCGGATTCGCCGCTTGGTGAACCTGGAAGGTTTTGGCATGCCGACCACCCGCGCAGCGCAAGCCCCGACCCGCTTGACGCAGTGGCTGGACGAGATCAAAGCCTTGAAAAATGGCGAGTCAAACCTCAAAACTTACCCCGACGCCGCCGGCGTGGCCGCGCGCCTGATGAAAACCAACAAGCGCTTGAGCCCCGACAAAGCCAACTGGCTGTCCCAGCATTGGGCCGCGCCCAATGAGGCGGGCGAATGGCGTATCTTGGGCGATGCCGCGCACAAGGTGATCAATCCCTACATCTCGCGGGTCGAAGAAATTTTGGAAATTTATAAGCGCATCAGCGCCCCCACCTTGTTCATCGAAGCCTCTGACGATTCCCTGAGCGGCTGGTGGAAAGGCCGCTTCTCGCTCGCCGAATTCCATGAACGGCTGCAATCGGTGCCGAACTTGCAAAAAGGCCTGGTCCCCGATGCCGGTCACATGCTGCACCACGATCAGCCGCAGCTGTTGGCCGACATGCTGGAAGCGTTTTTACAATCCTGACACATAAACTCTCTAAAATTGGCAGCTCTTTCATCTCAGCGCACCCGTACATGAACACTTTGCAGCGCGGCCTGGTGGCCACCCTCTTAGCCAGCAGCCTGACAGGCGTTTGGGCCCAAGCGTCCACGTCGAGCAGCGCGACCGATGAATGGAAAAACAGCAACCCCTGTCCCTCCTGGGTCGCCGCCGAGGGCGCAACCGAACCGGCGAGTTCCCAGCGTTGGGAGCTGACGCTTTCGCCCTACACACTGCATTGGCACTCCAGCCCCGAGCACAAACCCGTGGTGCTCAGTTCGCTGGACCGCGAAGCGCCAGGCAACCGCTTGTGCGGTTTGAGTTTGTTCAGCAACTCCTTTGGCCAGCCATCGACCTATGTGTATGTGGGTCAGCGCTGGAACGGCTTAATGGGCAACCCCCAGTTTTTTGCCA
The DNA here is from genome assembly GCA_947452785.1 of Comamonadaceae bacterium. Taxonomy (GTDB): domain Bacteria; phylum Pseudomonadota; class Gammaproteobacteria; order Burkholderiales; family Burkholderiaceae_C; genus Limnohabitans_A. The sequence continues at coordinate 52,425 of CANGDZ010000015.1, forward strand.
AAGTCACAGCGGGTATTTTTTACGGCTATGTCGGGCAGTACAAAGATAAAGTGCCCTACAACTACAAGGGCTTTTCGCCGGGCATCGTCCCGTCGCTGGGCTATCAATTAACGCCGCGCGATTCTGCCCAGGTGCTGGTGTTGGGCACTGCGGGTTTGATGTTCGCCTACGGCCGCACGTTTTAAGACACGTCGCTGGGGCAATAGGGCCTGAGGGGTGAGGCATTCATGAGAAAATCAGAGTCTTTACAGATTCGGACAACAAAAGATCATGGACGCAGAACACATCAACCTCATCGGCGCAACTTTGACAGACCTGACCGCTCGTACGCACGAGTTACGGGGGTATCTTTGACTACGATGCAAAGTCAGAACGGCTGAGAACCGTCAACGCATCCCTCGAAGATCCTGCAGTCTGGAACGACCCCAAAAAAGCCCAAGAATTGGGCAAAGAGAAAAAAACGCTCGATGGCGTGGTGTTGACCATCACCTCCTTGACAAGTGAGTTGACCGACAACTTGGAACTCTTTGAGATGAGCAAAGAGGAAGGCGATGACGCCGGTCTGCTGACCATCCAAGCCGAAGCCGCCAAACTGACCCAATTGGTCGAAGACCTGGAATTTCGCCGCATGTTCCGTCATGAGGCCGATCCGCTCAACTGCTTTGTCGACATCCAAGCCGGCGCCGGTGGCACCGAAGCTTGTGATTGGGCCAGCATGCTGCTGCGCCAATACCTGCGCTACGCCGAGCGCAAAGGCTTTAAAACCACGGTGGAAGAAGAAACCCCGGGCGACACGGCCGGCATCAAAAGCGCCACGATCAAGATCGAGGGTGAGTACGCCTATGGCTTGCTGCGCACCGAAACCGGTGTCCACCGCCTGGTACGCAAGAGCCCGTTTGACTCGTCGGGTGGCCGCCACACCTCGTTTGCCTCGCTGTTTGTCTACCCTGAGATCGACGATTCGATCCAGATCGACATCAACCCTGCCGACGTGCGCACCGACACCTACCGCGCCAGCGGTGCGGGCGGTCAGCACATCAACAAAACCGACTCAGCCGTGCGCCTGACTCACATGCCCACCGGCATTGTGGTGCAGTGCCAAGACGGACGTAGCCAGCACGGCAACCGCGACATTGCTTGGCAGCGCCTGCGCTCGCGTTTGTACGACTTTGAGATGCGCAAACGCCAGGAAGAGCAGCAAAAGCTGGAAGACACCAAAACCGATGTGGGCTGGGGTCACCAGATCCGCAGCTATGTGCTGGACAACAGCCGCATCAAAGACCTGCGCACCAACGTTGAAATTTCAGCCACCCAAAAA